>CAISEZ010000103.1 GCA_903884535.1 uncultured Verrucomicrobia subdivision 3 bacterium | reverse complement strand
GCTGCCATTTCCATTCATATAGCTGCTCATGGAAATACTGCGCACACGCGGAGTGCCAATCGGGTTGCCTGGGTCACCCGGGCATTTGTAAATTGCAGCTGACTTGGTATACGGTCCCAACAAAGAAGCCAGCATTACAGAGGCATTAGTTTCTTCGAGCGTAGTTGAGGAGACATTTCCATAACACCAAGTGCCATTTGTATTGTAATATTGAGCTGACTGTCCCCCGCCCACGTTCGGCACCAACTGCCCATTACTGTCATCTGCATACATTATCCAAGCTAGGGTCAATTGTTTTTCGTTGTTCATACAATAGGTAGCTTGCGCCTTGGTTTTTGCCGCGCTCAATGCTGGCAAAAGCATTGCCGCCAAAATTGCGATGATGGCAATGACCACCAAAAGTTCAATGAGGGTGAAGGCGGTGGGGCGGGCAGGGGAGGAAACTTTCATATCTATTTTCGGCAAGCTGGAAACAACAAATCACCACCAATCGCAGTCAGGAACTGCCGTGGCGGGATAGCAGCAATGGCAGAGCAGTTGCGCCTAACCAATGTGATCATGCCAGCACTATTACACAGGTCAAAAAACGTGTCAACATTTTTTTTCGATTTCACAATAAAGAACCTGTTGTGTCTCGAATCTGCGTCAAATAAGGCGTTTTGCGATTTCCATTGTCGAGCAGATGCTTGCAATAACGGACCCATAACCGCTGAATCCGGCAATTGGGGGATTTTCGTGTTTAAGGAAAAAATCTGCAGCGGCAACCCCAAACTGATGGGTGGCTTCCTCGGAAAAGCGATCCGGGGATTGCATGATGCTTGACGGACGTTTCAGTGCGAACCGGCGGCTGAAGGTGCTGCCCAGCGAACGGCGTTGCTGATGATTTTCAGAATTTCTGCCTGTTTGAAAATCGGATACGTTTCGTGGCCGGGGCGAAAATAAAATACTTTTCCCAGTCCCACCTGCCAGACACAACCGCTGGTAAATGATTCACCCTTGTCCCAGCGTTCCGAAAAAATCACGGCGTCCGGTTTGGGAACGTGAAACGGCCCGCCATAAACTTCGGTCTGGGGAATGTCAAAGTTCGCCGGCAGCCCGCTGGCGATGGGATGGCTGGGAGTTTGCGTGGTGATGTGACCGGGCTTGCCATCATTGGAGACGTGCGGAAAAACACAGCTCGGCAGCTTCACTTCAAGACTCCGGGAGCCGGCGGAGTTGGTGATGATATGCGACGATGGCGTCAACGGGGCATTGCGTTTCGGCATTCCGGGAGCCGGCGGAATTTTTACGATCTGGATGGAATTGCGATCTCTGGCCGGAATAATTTTTAATGCGTCCGCGATGGATCGTTCGTTCATCGCCGCGATAAAAGGTTTGGACCAGTGCGCGGAGTGCAGCGCGATGAGCGAGAGTTTTCCCGCCAGCAACCGGCTGACCACGGCCTGAACGTGTTCGGGTGTCACTTGGTCATGCTTCTGATGTCCCCACCAGATGAGCACGTCGCAGTGATCGAGCACGTTGGTGGTCAATCCTTGGTCAGGATCATTGAGGCCAACGGATTTCACGGTAAAATCCGGATATTGCGCCAGCTCGGCGGCCAGCGTGTTGCCCAAATAATCTCCGTAGGCTGTCTTTTGCAATTCCTGCCGTTCGTCCCAAATCACAACACGAATCGGCGCGGCGAGAATTACGGCCGTGTTGAGATGCAATACTCCGCAAAGGAAAAAATATTTCGCAGAACGGATGAAATATTTGGGGGACATGCGAAACTATTAGGACTACGAAGCGTGGGAGTCAAAACATTTTTGGCCATTGGTCTGCTTTTCGCAAAAAACATCACCGTGGGTCTGGACAAACCAAACTGATTGAAACATCATCGGGTGGTTCCCAAAACATCGCCAATGAACACGGTGTTTTTTTGATTATTTTTCTTTCGCAAAAAGCTGCCAGGCAACTAGAAATGCCAATGACTAACCAAGCACATGTGCATTTAAGAAAAGACCGCTGCGGTTTGCTCGCCGGCGGCAACTGGATCGTGGATCACGTCAAACTCATTGATGGCTGGCCGGCGCAGGACACGCTGGCCACCATTGCTTCCCAATCCGACGGCAACGGCGGCGGTCCTTACAACGTCACCAAAAACCTGGCCAAACTCGGCTGCGGTTTTCCGCTCGCGGGCATCGGGCTGATCGGCCGGGATGCAGACGGAGAAAAAATTCTGCGCGACTCCGAGGCGAACGGAATTGACCGGAGCGCGATCGTTCAAACCTCGGATGCGCCGACTTCCTACACAGACGTGATGACGGTGGCCAGCACCGGTCGCCGCACTTTTTTTCATCAGCACGGCGCGAACGCTCTGCTCGACGCTGTCCACTTTGATTTGTCGAAGACCCGTGCGCGCATTTTTTACCTCGGCTATCTGTGTTTGCTGCAAAAGCTAGACGCGGTGGGTGGTGACAAACGCACTCCAGCCTCACGCATTCTGGAACAGGCCAGTGCCCTCGGTCTGCTCACCGCCGCCGATCTGGTGAGCGTCGGCACCAGCGATTTTGCCGCCATCATCAACCCGAGCTTGCCGCATCTCGATTTTCTTTTTTTGAACGAATACGAACTCGCACAGCTCATTGGCGAAAGTGCCGTCAAAAACCCCGCCGGGCTGGAAATGCAGGCGAAAAAAGTTTTTGATTGCGGCGTGCGTCAGGCGGTGGTCGTCCATCTGCCCGAGGGGGCATTGTGCGTCAGCCACAACAATCAAACGCTCATGCAGGCTTCAGTCCGCGTGCCGCCGGAAATGGTCGCCGGCACTGCCGGCGCTGGCGATGCGTTTGCGGCGGGCTTTTTATTCGGCGTGCATGAAGGCTGGGATTTTCAACGCTGTCTGGAGCTGGGTGTTTGCACCGCCGCTGCATCGTTGCGCAGTGCCACTTGTTCGGCGGCCATTGAATCGTGGCAAATATGTCTCGCACTTGGACGGCAACTGGGATTTAACACGAATGGTTTTACGCAAAAATTTTAGAAACGAATTTCACGAATCAGAACGAATGCACAAATGGCCAGGTGATTATTTAATTCGTGTCAATTCGTGAAATTCGTGTCATAAAATGAAAACCAAATGATTCGTTCGCTTGATCAAAAACTGGCCGCGATCCGCGCGAAGCCGCAATCCACGCGCGAGTTCATCCTCGCCGATGCGAAGGATGCGGACATGGCGTTTGGCGTGCGGGCGCCGGGACCGCGTTCGTATCTGTCGCGCAGCGGCGCGCGGCCGGCGCAGTTTTCACCGGAGGTCTGGACACGCGAAGAATACGGCTATCGCAACCTGCCCGAGTTTCTCGACATCATCCGCGAAGTGGTGGCGCAAGGGCAGGTGGACATCATGCTCATGTCCGCCTATGTCAACGAACAGCTCACGATCAAGGAGGGGCTGTTCAAAAATTCCGCCGTCACGCCCGCCGCGCGCGCGAACGACACCACGGATGTTTGGGCCGTGCGGCACGGCTGCTACACGCGCGAACCCGCGCAGCCGTTTCGCTCGGCAAACATTGATCATATTCAATGCGGCCAGATTGAGTGCGACCGCACGACCGATGATTTTCCCGGCGCAAATCTTGGGTTATATTCCGTCACGTTCGTCAACGAACTGGAGCAGGATCGCCAGACGCTGCTGTGGTATAAATCATTTCGCGAAGAGGCGGAGCGGAAAAAATTCCGGCACTTCCTCGAAGTGTTCGACCCGAACGTGCCCAGCGGCGTTGCGCAGGAAAAGCTCGGTGAATTCATCAATGACAACATCATTCGCACGCTCGCCGGCGTGCCGGAATCCGGCCGACCGGATTTTTTAAAAATTGTTTATCACGGTCCGAAGGCGATGGAGGAGATCGCGCAATACGATCCGAAGCTCGTCGTTGGAATTCTTGGCGGCAGCGCGGGCACGACCTACGACGCGTTCAAGCTGATTCACGATGCGCAAAAATACGGCGCGCGCGTTGGCCTCTATGGACGGAAAATAAACAATGCCGAACATCAGCTGGCCTTCATCGAAATGCTGCGGCTGATCACGCAGGGAAAAATTTCGCCAGAGGAAGCCGTGCGCGCGTATCACGGCGTGTTGCAGGCCAAGGGCATCCAGCCGCATCGCGCGCTGGAGGACGATTTGAAACTTACCGATCAGACGATGAGCTACGACGGCAGCGCCGCGCGCCGAGCCACGGTGGAAATCCGCAACAATCCCATCGCCGAAAAAAATCCCCGTGTCACCTGGCCGAAACGCGCTGACGGCAAACCGGATTTTGAAAAAATGAATTCTACGGAACGCCTCGCCTACGATCAAACCCGGCTCGGATGATGCGCGAGCGATTTTCTCACCGCAGTTAACGCTTTCCAATTTTCCAACGGCACGATTTAATGCGCGCATGAAATCAATTCTTCAAGTTGCGTTGGCGTGTTTTATTTTTCTGCAAACCAATCTTCACGCAGCTTCGTTGGAAAACTCGCAAATCGGCCTGCAGCTTTACAGTCTGCGCAATCAGTTTCAGACGAACGTTTCGGGAACACTAGATCTCGTGAAAAATTTCGGCGTGCACAGTGTTGAACTCGCAGGCACTTATAATCGTTCGCCCGAGGAATTCCGGACCAATCTCGCGGCGCGCGGACTGAACGCCATCAGCGGGCATTTTGCCTTCGAGCGTTTTCGCGACGATCCGGAGGGCGTGGTGCGTGAGGCCAAAATCCTCGGCCTCAAATACGCTGGCTGCGCGTGGATTCCGCACACAGGCGTGTTCGATGAAAAATCCGCCCGCGCTGCCGCCGCCGTGTTTAATCACGCTGGTGAAGTGCTCGCCAAGAACGGGCTGAAATTTTTTTACCACACGCACGGCTACGAGTTTCAAACGTTTCAGGACGGCACGCTGTTTGATGTGCTCATGCGCGAGACGGATCCGAAATTCGTGAACTTCGAGATGGATGTTTTTTGGGTCGTGCATCCCGGTCAAAATCCCGTCCAGCTTTTGAAAAAATACAGCTCGCGCTGGTGCCTGATGCACGTCAAAGGGATGCGGGAAAGCACACCGACCGGCCTGCTCACCGGCTCGTCAGACGTGACGAACGATGTCGCCGTCGGCACCGGAAAAATTAATTACCTTCCCATTCTGGCCGCCGGAAAAAAGGCGGGCGTAAAATTTTTCTTCATCGAAGACGAATCGCCTTCGTCCGTTCAGCAAATCCCGCAGAGCCTGGATTTTCTCCACGCGGCTAAATGGTAGCGACGTTGAAAATCAATATTCCTTCAACCCGTTCATCCCCGGCATCGGCACGGGATATTTTCCGTTTGCATCGGCGATCAACGGCGCGGGGCCGTCCAGCGAAAGTTTGTCCAGACCCGGCGCGAGTTCTGCGATATTCATCGCCATCTCAAAGGTGATTTCCTGTCCCGTGTGCGCAGCCATGCGACCCATCGAGGCGACAAGGCTCGCCTCCACGCCGCGCTTCACTTCGTTGTAAGGTTTGTTGTTGCGGATCGCGTCGAGCAAGTCGGCCCATTCCATGTGATAAGGATTTGGCTCCGGCTGCGCAAACGCCCAGGCGAGGCTGGCGTCGTCACGCTTCTGGCCTTTGTAAATCGCGGCGTGCGATGGCATGTGGCCGTCGGCGGAAATGACCGCGAAACCTTTCGTGCCCTGCGCGAGACTTGAATGATCCGTAAGGCAGTTGTCCATGACGCGGCCTTCGAGAAACAACCGCGCGCCGTCGTCGAACGTGTATTCTACGGAATAGTTGTCGAAATTTTGATCTACGTTGCTGCCGCGAAAATGGCGGCCGCCAACTGCGCGCGCCTTCACCGGCCAGGCGCCTTTCATCCAGCAACACTCGTCAATGTTGTGGATGTAAAAATCGTTGAAAGCGCCGCCGCTCGCCCAGATGAAACTGTGAAACCGCCGGATTTGATAGGCCACCTCGGAGATGTCCGCCGGCTTTGGTCCCGACGCAAACGAACCGACAGCCGGGTGCATCCGGTAGGCGCGCATGAGCAAAATATCGCCGATCTCACCGGCCTGGATGCGTTCGGATAATTCGCCGCGCGCCCGGCAATGCCGGCACATCAGACCCACGCCGACCTTCAGATTTTTTTTCACCGACTCCTCGCCGAGCTGCAACATCCGCCGGCTCGTCGGCCCGTCCACCGTCACCGGTTTTTCCATGAACACATTCAAGCCCTTCGCGATGGCGTAAGAGAAATGCACCCAGCGGAATGCAGGCGGGGTCGCGAGAATCACCACGTCTCCGGGCTTCAGACAGTCCATCGCTTTTTTGTAGGCGTCGAACCCAATGAAACTTGTGTCCGGCGTCACCGCAAATCCGTCACCGAGTTTTTTCAATTCGTTCTGGCTGCTGTTCAGCCGGTCGGCGAAAACGTCGGCCATCGCGACCAGTTTCACCGGCACATTTTTGGCGGCGAACGCGTCCCGCGCCGCACCGGTGCCGCGCCCACCGCAGCCGACCAGCGCCAGTTGAACAACCTCGCTGCCGGCCGCATAAACATTGGGAATGGCCATGCCCGCAAACGCGGAAACGGCGGCGATGCGTCCGGTGGTTTTGATGAATTCGCGACGGTTGAGTTCGTTGGTTGAAGTTTTCATGCGTCAGTTGTTTTATTTTCCAAGCAGATGTTCGATCACATATTGATCCAGCGCCTGATAATTCCGATCGGCAATCATCTGCGCGGCTTTGGCTTCGTCGTAACTTCTCGCCTTCTCGACCAATTTCAAAAACGTGCGCCGGCTGTTGTCCAGATGCGCGAGCCAGTGTTCCACCTTCGTCGGACGGAACGGATGCACGTCGAAGCAGACATATTCGCCCCGGCTGCCGTAGTGATTTTGCTCCAGCACGCGAACCTGATTGAACGCACCGCGCAGATTCGCGCTGCCGAACGGCTTGTCCTGATCGAACTTTAAGCCGTTCTGATCGTTCAAATGCAGCGACCAAAGCTTGCCGAACGACATTGCAAACGCGATTTCGTCCGATGGATCAAGACCGGCGAGCGTGCAATGCGCGCTTTCAATCAGTGCGCCGACGCGTTTCGGATCGCGCGTCAGATTCGCCACAGCCAGCGCGTGACCAATCGTCGGCACATACGCGTGATCCATCGGCTCGTTCGGCTTCGGCTCAATGGCGATACGCACGCGCTTGTCGTGCGCCAGCATTTTGTCAATCGCCTGCACAAGATAATCCACGCTCTTCCTCGCATTTTTGGATTCACGCAAATAACTGCCTTCGCGCGCGAGCCACAAAACAATGAGATCGGTCCCGAGCAAATTCGCGATGTCAATCGTGCGCCGCGAACGGTCGATCGCATATTGGCGATGCTTCGGGTCGTTGCTGGTGTAAGCGCCATCAATCGTCTTCGGACTAAACCACAATCGCGGCGCGACCATTTCCGCAGCGATGCCAGCATCGAAAAGTTTTTTCTTCAACTCTCGCGTCTCGGCGATAATTTGTTTTTCCGATTTGGCGTCAACGTCCGGCACCACGTCGTCGTCGTGAAACATCATCGCGTCGAAGCCGAGCTTTTTCATTTGCGCGAGTTTCCAGTCAAACGATTGCGCCGGGCGCGTGGGCGGGCCGTAAGGATCAGCTCCTTCGCTGAGATTCCATGGGCCGAAACAGAAACGATAGTGTGCTGAGTTTTTTTTCATGGGTGATGTGCGTGTTGGTTATTTTTTAGCTAGAGCAGGATAAGGATGGATTAGAGTGCGTATTTTACCGACTTGAAAACGAAAGTTAAACGGACGGTGGGTGCTACGTTGCCAACCACGGCCCATCGGAGTTGCTTATCAAAAAATCTGGGTGGTGGAAAAAAATCTGCCGGGAGCTGGTGTTTTTTGAACATTTTATGGCTTTGTTGAAAATTTAATCCACTTTTTCCTCTTTACGTATCGGGTTTCCTTCCCACAGCCAGATGCCGTTGGTCTGCATCAACACGCGTCCTTCGCTGCCCGGCACCGGCGGAGAATTCTTCGTTGGTAGCCAGCGGGCAAGGTCTTTTTTCACGTTGGAGAAACTTGGATTCGTAATGAGATTGGTCCACTCGTGCGGATCGGTCTGCAAATCGTAAAGCTCCTCCGAATGATCGGCGTATTGGATATATCGCCAGCGGTCGGTGCGAATAGCGTGATTGCCGATGTTGTGTGTCGTGATCGCAGGCCACGATCTTGGAGACTGTGTATTTTTCAACTGCGGCAGCAAACTGTGGCCTTCGAGTCCGTCGCGCGCAGGCAACCCGCACAAATCCACAAGCGTCGGGTAAATATCGAGCAACTCGGCGGGCTGACTGCACGTTGTGTGTGGTGCCACACCCGGTCCGGCAAAAATCAACGGCACATGCGTGGCGCGTTCCCACAGCGAATTTTTTCCGGTGATTTCCTTTTCGCCGAGATGCCACGCGTTGTCAGACCAGAGCACGACGATGGTGTTTGTTTCGACACCGCTGTTCGCGAGCGCGTCCAACACGCGACCGAGTTGGCTGTCCATGAAGGTTGTGCTTGCGAGATACGAGCGCACAAGCGCCCGCCACTGGTTGTTTTGCTTGAGCCAAGAGAGCCGCGGTTCGGGTAATTTCCAGTGCAGATACCAGGAAAAATCCGGCAGGCCGTCGCGCTCGCGTTCATTCACCGGCGGCAAAATGATCTGCTCTTCCGGCGGAAACAAATCGAACCATTTTTGCGATGCGAAACACGGCAGATGCGGCAAGCGAAAACCGACGGCGAGAAAAAAGGGTTTGTCCTTCGGCCGCGACTGCAATTGCGCGATGGCGTTGCCGGCGGTTTTCCAATCCGCCTGCTCACGGTCGTCGGTTGGGAAAATTCCCCAGTCCACCGCGCGCATCGGATCGGGCGTTTGCACAAATTTGTTTCGCGGCAACGGCATGGGGGGCGCGGGACCCCAGACGTTGAACTCGTTCGTCTGCAATTTCGGCGGAATGCTGCCGTCGTGAAAAACCTTGCCGAAGTTCGCGGTGAAGTAGCCGTGTTGCGCGAAATATTGCGGCAGCGTGACCCAATTTGTCAGTTTCGGAATTGCGCGAATGCCCGGAGCCAGTCCGTAGATGCCGGTGGTGGAAGGGCGCAATCCCGTGAGCACGCTCGCGCGCGAAGGATTGCACAACGGCGCCTGGCAATGGGCGTTGCTGAACAGCGTGCCGTTGCGCGCGAGGTTATCCAAGTTGGGCGTGAGGGCTTGGGGGTGACCATGCAGACAACCCACCCAGTCGTTCAAGTCATCAACCACGACAAATAGCACATTGGGATGCGAAGATTGAGCAGCAGCGAGCAGTTGGAGCCCCGCAATCCACGAAACCAAAATTGCAACAAGTGGTTTTGCCATGCGATTTTTTGAGCGCCGCCTTCTAGCACTCACAGTTTTGAGGCAAAATGATAATTGCCAGATTCGACCACCAACACCGCGTCATCTTTTTCCATCCGGAGATATTTCACGCCTTTGGCCTGCGCAAGCGCGCGCCAGCCGACGCGAATCGCATCCGCAGATTTCGCCGGCAGATAAATCGTCGCGGTTGTGTTCGCGGGAATTTCCACGCTCAATTCAAATCTACCTTCCGTGCGCCGCCATTCGCTGGCGATACGACCGTGAATCGAATCATAATGCGCTTTCACCCAGTGGATCGGTTCGCGCGCGGAGTTGCTGCCCGGCGACGGCGGATGCGGATGAATGATAATTTTTTCATAACCCGGCCCGTCGCTTTGAATGCCAGCGAGATCGTTGATCATCCACTCGCACACCGCGCCGAAGGAATAATGCGCGAAAGAATTCATCGCGGCGTTTTGCGAGCCGTCGGGACCACCGAAACCGAATTCTTTAGTGTAACCGTTCCAACGTTCCCAAATCGTCGTCGCGCCTTGCTCCACTTCATAGCCCCACGACGGAAATTTCCGGCTCTGAAAATGTTTTACCGCGAGATCATTTTCACCAACGCTCGTCAGCACCGGTAACAGCGGACGCGTGCCGAGAAAACCCGTGGTCATGCCGGAATTCTTGTCGGTTTCGCCGGCGCGCAATTTGTCCGCGAGAATTTTCCCGGATTTTGGGCGCACGTTTTCCGGCAGCAGATCCATGTAAATCGCCAATGCGTAGGCGGTCTCGTTATCCACGGAGAGCGAGCCATCGGCCTTCAAATATTTTTCGGCGAAAGCAGATTTGATGTGCGCGAACAAATCTATGTATTCCGCAGCCTCGGAATTTTTTCCAATCGCCGCCGCCATGTCGGACATCAATTTAGCCGTGTAAGCAAAATAAACCGTGTCCACATATTCCAGCGGAGTTTTTTTGCCGAACGACAGCCAGTCGCCCCAGTCGTTGCCGTGGGCGATGCCGAGAAAATTTTTGCTCGTCGTTTTGCGCCAGTCCATGAACTTCACGAGATTCGGCCAGCAGCGTTCGATGATGCGCGTATCGCCGTAAGCCTGCCAGACGGTCCACGGACAAATCACCGCCGCATCGCACCAAGCCGTGCCAAAGTCCCAGCCGTGCTCGAACGGATACGGGCAATAGCCGGGGAACGTGCCGCTGGGGCGCTGCGCTTCCATCACCTCGCGCAGCCACTTCGTATAAAACGCCGCGACGTCCGCGTTGAGCGTGGCGCAGTGAACGTAAATTTGCGCGTCGCCCATCCAGCCAAAGCGCTCGTCGCGCTGCGGACAGTCCGTCGGCAAATCCACGAAGTTCGCGCGCTGCGTCCAGACAACATTTTTGAAAAGACGGTTCGGCACCGGATCGCTGCACGCAAAATCGCTCGTCAGCGGCGTGTCGCTGTGCAAAACAATTCCCGTGATCGCATCTTTCTCCGGCTTGCCGGGATAACCAGTGACTTCCACGTATTGAAAACCGTGGAACGTGAAACGCGGCATCCATGTCTCGCCGTTTTTGTCGCCGCGCAGAATGTAAGTGTCCGTTGCGCGCGCCTTGCGCAAATTTTCAGTCATCAGTCGTCCGTCGGAATACAGCATTTCGCCGTAGCGTAGTTGAATTTTTGTTCCCGCCGGACCTTTCACTTTCAGCCGCGCGACACCGGCGAAATTCTGTCCGAGATTGAAAATATAAACGCCATTAGTTGGTGACGTGATGGCGATCGGTTTAATTTCTTGAACCGGGCGAACTGGCAAGCCGGGAAAAGCTTCCAGTTTCGGCGGCGCGTGAAAACCCAGATCAATCGGTCGGCCTTCGATTTTTGGGCCGTTGCCCGGTTGTGACGGATTTTGAAACTCGTAAAACGTTGCCGGTTTGCTGCCGTTTTCCTCCGCGAGAATTGCCGCTTCCCATTTCGCATCGTCGAAACCGGCCCGCGTCCAGCCGGGAGTTTCCTGCCGCGCGTCGTAGTTTTCGCCCATCAAAAAATCGCCTTCGCGCACCGGCCCATTGCTGGTGACCTTCCACGATTTGTCCGTCGGAATAATTTCGCGCGTGCCGTCGGTGTATTCAATTTCTAGTTGCGCCACGAGCGCCGGCGTCCGTCCGTAAGTGTCGCGGCCAAGGTGTTCCGTGCCAATGCCGGTGAGCAGGCCAAAGCCGATGTAGCCCGAATACCAGCCATCAGCTAGCCATGCGCCAAACGCATTGCCGCCGGATTTCACGAGTGGTGTAACATCGAATGTGTTGTAATAAGCGCGCTGATGATAATCCGTCCAGCCAGGCGCAAAGCGGGCGTCGCCGACGGGTTGGCCATTCAGGTAAAGTTCGTAAATGCCAAGCGCCGTCGCATAAATCGTGGCGCGGGCAATTTTTTTGGTGGCGGAAAACTCCTTGCGATACTGCCTTGCGGGTGGGAGAAAAAGATTGGTCGTGTCTTTCCACACCGGCGAATTGTCACGCACGGAAATGTAATTCGCCTTCCAATCGTCGGCCGAAATCAGTCCCATCGTCCAACTTGCGGCAGCGCTCCACTTTGATTTTCCGTCTTTGTCCCACACGCACACTTTCCAAAAGCATTGTTGGCGCGACGCGAGCGGTTTTCCGGCATAGAGAATATTCACCGTGTCGCCGCTGGAAATTTTTCCACTGTCCCACATGTCTCCGGAATTTTTTGAAAGCAGCTCCGCGCTGGAAGCGACAAGGATTTGATACGCGGTCTGCATTTGTCCGCGTTCGGCGGACTCGACGCGCCACGTCAAGCGCGGCTGTGTTTCGTCAATGCCCAGCGGGTTGACACGGTATTCGCAGCGCAGTGAAACCGGCCCCAAGGCGGCGAGGCAGGAAAAATTTATCGCTACAAACAATATGATTGCTGACTTGCGCCACAGTGCGTTGCCTGGAAAATAGCAGTGCATTTTTTTATATAGGTGCTTGATTGGGACAAAAGAACGTTGACGTTGTAACCTACCAGTTATTATTTTGAAATAGCAATAATTAACCCACCCATGTAATTCAGCAACCGCTACTGTTTCACTCCAAAGTGATTCGCCATCTTGAATATGGCAATGTCCTGTGCAGGGCGGAATCAATAAAAAATGAAGGCCAACCAAAAATTTAAGAAACTTCTGACGCAACGCGTGCACTTACTTATTGGTGGATTACTTTTTGCAGCGGCTGGCGACTGCCTTGGGCGCGAGGTGAAATTGACGGATACAAAGTGCGAATACCGCAGCAATCCGCTGGGCATTGAAACCGCGAGACCACGTTTGAGTTGGGTGATTGATTCGTCGCGGCGCGGCGAAGCGCAGACCGCGTATGAAATTCTGGCCGCATCGAGTGAATCAAATCTTGCGGGCGGCAAGCCGGATTTGTGGGACAGCGGAAAAATTATTTCCACTGAAACTCTCGGCATCACCTACGCTGGCAAGCCGCTGCGCTCGCAGGAAAAAGTGTTTTGGAAAGTGCGGATTTGGGATCGCGTTGGCAAACCTTCTGCGTTCAGTC
>CAISEZ010000102.1 GCA_903884535.1 uncultured Verrucomicrobia subdivision 3 bacterium | reverse complement strand
CCTTGAACCGTTCTTCCAGCGCGGCTTTCTGGGCCGGGGAAACGCTCAGTTTGAGATTTGGTCGTGCCATGCCATCGGTATCTCATAACTCGCCACTCATCGCAAGGCTTTGTTCCGATTAGTTTAGAGAAGTGGTATCAGATGTTCACTTGAAACATATCTGGGAGCCACGTAATATAGTTCGAAGGCATTCGGTGCCCGGAAGGCCTGGCCATAGATGGCTTTTAAGGTTGCGTTTGTGCAGGGACTGTAAATGAGTGCGACTCGCGGGTTGAGGGTGTCGCCAAAGGAAGAGAACCAGTCATAGCGGACACCGGCGTTGAGCATCAAGTTATGCAGGATGGCGTATTCATCCTGGACATAGGCACCAAAGGTATCTGCGGTGGGGTTGGAGTTTAAGTAAGACGTGCCCCCCTGATCATAATTTTGCTGTTGCAAGCTGAAATCGTGGCGGTATTCGGCTCCCACCGTGACCCGATGTTTTTGGAACAGCGTCTTGCTGATTTGCACTTCACCGCCGAGCGACTCCTGGTCATCCCGGTCGCTGTTCATCGTGATTAGGCCGGGATACAGCGGATTGCCATAAACATATTGCGACTGCGGATAGTCGCCGTTGTAGCGGTAGTGGTCATAGTAAATCCGGGTGGTGAGGTCCCAATCATTATCAAAATGATGCTGCATCTTGAGGTCGGCAAACGCGCGTTCGTCCAGGAGAACGTCCCGGGAATCATTAAACACCGTGCCGTAAGCGCCGTTCGAGACTATTTTCTTGTGCTGGATAAATCCGGCTTCAAATGATAAGTCTTCGTAGCTGATCGAAATGAAGGCACCCGGGGCGCGGCTGGTGCCATTTTGCTTGGCGTGTCCTTGATTGATACTGGAGAACTCTGGAAAATAGAGATCATTATTTCCGCCGCTGTCCAGGTATGTTCCCGACATGGCTATTTCGAGGCCGTTCTTGAAGCGATTACCGTAACTTAGCCGGCCAGTATAAGTATCGTAACTGGCGTAAGCGCCGGAGGCCTCCACTCCGTTAATATCCCGCCCGCGCCGTGTAATCACATTAATCACCGCAAAAAAAGCGTTGTTGCCGTAAAGCGAAGACCCCGGACCGCGGATGACCTCTACCCGGTCAATGAGGTCCACGTCCACCATGAAGGAAGTGCCGCTGTCCGCCTGATCAAAAATTGCGTCATTCATCCGGTGGCCGTCAATCATGACTAAAATCTCGCCGCCATAATTGCCCGGCAGATAGATACCCCGGGTGCCGATATAGTTGTAGGCTCCGTCGGACGTCGTATAGAAACCCCGCACACTGTTAATAATTTCCGCGAGTGTGCGATAGCCGGATTTTTGGATCTCGTCGGCGGTGACGATGGTGACATCCGACGGCGCTTCCGTGATCTGCTGTTCATGCTTGGATGCGCCATAGACGGTGCCGACTTTAACGGCCATGAGTTCCTCGAAGCTAAGTTGCTTGAGCTGATCGGTAACCTGGTTAGTCGGCGAAACATCCGATGCGAGCAGTGGCATGGCAATTAAAAGAGCCACTACAATGGCTGGCATGCTGAAACGTTTAACATTCACTCCGCGTGCATCCGCGGATGGTTGATGGCGGTTTGGTTTCATAGGAGCAATGCCTCTGGCAATAATTGTGGAGTGCGCCAATGTTGGTTCATCATTACTTCCTTTTCTAGGGCGAATGGCTCGCACAAATAATCACGCGAGCCGGCGGCCAGACATTCATGGCGGTCGCCGGACGTGGCGTTGTGGGCGAAAGTCCTCCAAGCTGTCGTCCACTTTCGTTGTTCTATTTTCATCACATAGTTGCATCAAGGCACAGGTTGCGGGAGAAATTATTTTACTTTACGCCTTGAAATCGTTTGACCATTTCCGTGCCCACCAGCAAATCAATCTGCGATTGCAGGACCACGTGGTCATACCGCGCTTTGTAATGCTGCGCGGACATCAGTGCTTCCATCAACTGAGACCGGATGACTTTTTCCGTCTCAACCAGTTCATTTTGGTAAGCACGCGTGTTCAAGTCCCGGTTCTCGGTGGCGGCGGTCATGGCGTCCAGTGTGGCTTGATAAGATTTTTCGGCAGCGTTCAGCCCTAGAAAGGCATCTTTGATCTGGAGCCCGATGCCATCCTTGAGGAGAAATTGTTCCTGCTTGATCTTGTCCACTTGGGCGCGGGTTTCGGCCACTTTGTTCTTGGTGAGGAAACCGCTAAAAATGGGAATCTGCAAACCGACGCCAACCGTCCAGCCTTCCTTGTTGTTATCCGTGGCCATGCCGGCGTTGTAATCATTCCACCATTTGTGCAGCTCGCCGGTCACCGCCAGTTTGGGATAATAGTCGCTGTTCGCGGTGCGCACCGCGCCTTCGGCGGCGCTGATGCCAGCTTCAACCTTGTTCCAATCCGGATTGAACTGGTAGGCGGAACTGACCATGTCATCCAAGTCGCCGGCGAAAGGTGTGAACGGTATTTCCTTGTCGAGAGGCTTGATGCTGGTATTCCACGGCAGCCCCATCGTATTGGCCAGAGCGGCTTGAGCCATCGCGTCGTTTTTTTCCAGTAGGGCGACCATCGAGCGCAATGTTTCCACCATTACCTTGTTGTCCAGCCAGTCGGTCTTCATCACTTTCCCGCTGCCTTCCTTATACATTGTTTCCGTGAGATTCAACGTGGCTCCCATGCGGGCCAAAGTGTCGTCGCCCAATTGATGCAGTTGTCTAGCCAGCACCGCGCCGTAATACATGCGTTTGACGCTGTCGGCGATTTCCAATTCCGTCCGGCGGGCTTCCTGTTTCATCATGTCCACCAGACCGGCAGTCTGCTCGCGTAAACCTTGGCGCATGCCGCCGTCGTAGATCAGCCAGGTGGCATTCATGGAGGCGATGAAATTATTCGGATCCATCAGCTTGATGTCCTGGGCTGGCACGTTGATGTTCTGGGCCGGAACCGGAATCGCATTCACCGGCACGGTCACCGGGCCGCCGGGGGTTTGGAAGGTGATGGGTATGGTTCCGCCGTTGGGGATGGTGAGAGTCTGGGCGGGTGTTCTGACGGCACTGGCGGGGAATAGAAAATCCGGCGATTCATCCATGTGCTGATAGCCGGCGGTGCCGCTGATCTGCGGCCAATAACCCGCCAGCGCCTGCCGGTGCTGGGCTTCGGCCATGAGCACGGCGAACTTGGAGGCCGGTCGCCGGTGGCTATTTTGCTGCGCTTCGTTGAGACATTGATCGAGCGACAACTCGCGGATGGCGGTCGCGGTCGTGGTTTTTTCTGTCTGGCCCGTGTCTCCGCCAAACGCCAGGTTCGTCATTGCCGCCAGAATTGCGGCAACTCCGGCCGCGCGTAGTTTTTTTGTGAACGCGATATTTTTCATTTTTTGATTTCTTTGACCATTAGTTTCGCTGCCCTGATTTGTGTTGAGAATGCCATTCTGACTTATCGGCTAAACACGGCTCACACTTGAACGAATCTGACGGCTCAACCAGCCGCAGTCTTCATCCGCGCTGAAAACATGCCCCGACCGTTGCCGGCAACGCCGGCAGATAGGTGCCGGTCATGCGTTTGACGCATTCAACCAACTGTGGCATCGAGAGCGGTTTGCACACCAACGTAATCGGCCCCAGGGCCATCAGTTCGGCAACCTGGCTGATGTCCGGATTGGCGGTGATCACCACCATTTGATTCAGCGAATATTCACCCAGCAGCTCGCGAATCAGTTCGGTCCCATCCCGTCCCGGCATTTTCAAATCAATGAACAAAGCGTCGAAGCGTTGGCCGCGGCAGATTTGCAACGCTGCATCCACGCTCCCAGCTTCCAAAACTTTGCAGCCGTTGGGTTCCAATGCGCTCGAAACCAAGCCGCAGGTGACCGTATCATCATCCACCACCAAAACGCGGAGTGGCGCCGGCTCGGCCCCGAGGCGGCCAATGCTGGTGGCTGAAAAACGCCAGGACCGGCCAAATTGAACGGCCGGCAATTGCCCGGTCTTGGCCAAGTGATAAACCGTTGACAGTGGCAGGCGCAGCCGTTGGCCGACTTCATCCGCCGTCAAAAAATCGGAGGGCGCGGAGGAATTTTGTTTCGAAGTGTTTTTTTTCATTCTTAAGTTCGCAGTCATTCCAATGATTCCAATCAAAGCAGTTTTAATACCGGATGCTTCGGCTGGGACTGGAATTAATTGCGCGAAGTTCTTACGGTTGGGTCACTTTGAAGGAGCGTTTCTCCATTCGCTTGCGGTGATTGCCAGAAACATTTTTCGATGAAGCTTGGAGCCGCATTTTATGAAAAAGTTCCCCCCCAAATAAATGCTCTACCTGATTGCGCGGCTGGAATGAATGGTAGAATTGGCCGGCAAAGAATGCCGTGTGGTCGGCAAAGAATGCCGCCTAGAAACGGTGTTTAGGAAACAAAGTTCCAAACAAATAAAAATAGCCGCCAAAGTTGGCGACTATTTTTGTCTGGGAACTTGTGAATTTTTTTAGCCGTAAGGCCAATCAGGAACGCCGCCGATGCCTCAAATCGCAAAGTCCGAATATTCCGGTTTCACCGCCTCGGTTGGTGCGGACAACATACCCGCCGCCACCGTCGCGTTGGTGCCTTGCTCGATCAAAATGAAGGCGCCGGTCAGATGGTTCGTGCTATAACCGTCGAAGATTAGCGGCTTCGCGGTCTTGATGCGGATGCGGCCAATGTCATTGATGGCCAGCGCCGCCGGTTCCGGATCCGAATCCAGCGTGGTCATGTTGATCCGGCTTTCCAGTTTGCTGACGATGGCCTGAACGGTTTGCGTGCCGTGCTTGAGAAAATATTTTTTGCCCGCCTGCAACGGCCGGCTGTGCATCCAGCAAACTTGCGCCGATAATTCCGAACTGCGACCGGGCAAATTTTCCAGGCCGACAATCATGTCGCCGCGGCTGATGTCGATGTCGTGTTGCAGACAAACCGTCACCGATTGCGGGCAAAATGCCTCGGCCACCGAGCCGTCATAAGTCCAAATGTCCGTTACTTTGGTCTTGATGCCGGCGGGCAGCACCACGACTTCCTGACCTTTGCGCACGATGCCGCTGGCGATCTGGCCGCTCAAGCCGCG
This sequence comes from uncultured Verrucomicrobia subdivision 3 bacterium, assembly GCA_903884535.1. Classification (GTDB taxonomy): domain Bacteria; phylum Verrucomicrobiota; class Verrucomicrobiia; order Limisphaerales; family UBA11358; genus UBA11358. Next base: position 26,780 of record CAISEZ010000102.1, on the reverse strand, counting down.
AAAATCGTGCAGCGTCTGGTCGGTCGGATTGTTAGGTCGGTTGACCCATTGCACGGGAAACCGAAAGGCGTTCAGATTGCGGTCGCTCGCGATGTGGACGGTTTCCAGATGATCCAGCAACGTCGGCCCGCCATACCATTTGCAGGCTTTGGAAAGCTCCACCACATTGTCGCCGTTCAGCGCGCTCATCGGAATAAATTTCACATCGCGAAACGCACCAAGCTTCGGCAGGAAATCTTCAATCTCGTCCCGGATTTCCTGGAAGCGTTCTTCCTTCCACTCCACCAAATCCATTTTGTTTACCGCGATGACGAGGTGCGGAATGCCCAGCAACGCGGCGATGAACGAATGGCGGCGCGTCTGCTCGATGACGCCTTGTCGCGCGTCCACCAGCACGATGGACAAATTTGCGGTCGAAGCGCCGGTGACCATGTTGCGCGTGTATTGCACATGCCCGGGTGTGTCGGCGACGATGAACTTGCGTTTCGGCGTGGCAAAATAGCGATACGCCACATCAATCGTGATGCCTTGTTCGCGTTCAGCGCGCAGGCCGTCGGTGAGGTTGGCCAGATTGATCTGCCCGCCGCCGGTGATGTCCGCGCTGCGTTCCAGCGCCTCGATCTGATCTTCCATCAGATTCTTGGAATCGTATAGCAGACGGCCGATGAGCGTGGACTTGCCGTCGTCAACACTGCCGCAAGTGTTGAAGCGCAAAAGTTCGATGGGATGTTGCGTGTGGGGCATGGGAAAGCTTTAATCAATTTTTCTTGTTCGTCTGCTGAAGGCGTTTTTGCTTCCACCATTCTGGTTCAGAATAAACTTCAACATAAATGCAATTATATGGTGCGTCTTCGAAACCCTTTGAGCTGTGTTTGCAAATTCCTAGTTGCTCTTTTTCGTTCTTACACCTTTCGGGTCCATAAACAGGTTGCATAGAAATTATATTTTTAAATCCTCGTGCAATTATGAATCTATTTCCATTCCGGTTTTTAACAAAATGAAGAGGTTCACCCCACGAGTCGTAAATTTTGCCGTTGTGAACTTGATAGCCCCCACAGGTTAACTGACATATTTGATCTTTAGACACAAAATCAGCAAAACCATCTATTCCAATTTCTGCATCATTTCCGATGTATTTGAAGCGTTCAGGATGCAATGCATAGAATTGACACAAACGCTCGGTAATTCTCATTCGAAAATCAAACCATTGAGTTTTTCTATCCTCATTTACAACTTCGTCAAGAGTGGATGACGAGGTTTCTGTATAGAGTGTTGTTTTTCTTAATTTGTCTCTTTCGGCCAAATCTGAGCCTAAAAAACAATAGGGGATATCAATTGAATCGTTTGAATTTCTAACAGCCACGTTGAGGAGTGATTTTACATCAGCCTTCATTGCCTCTTCTTGTGACAAGATTTTAAGATTTGATATTACAGTTTGTGTGCAATGGTCGAGCCGCGATGCAATTGCCAGATAACGGGATTGTTCAGGCGTCAGGGTTATGACTTTTGATTTGTTTGCTTTTTTTTCCTGTTCGGGAGAAATGAATAACAGCGATGAAAGCATTGCAACGCGTCCATTTGTAAATTCAATTCCACTACCAGAAGAATTTGCAACTGAAATTAAAAAAATCAGGACAGCAATAAACTGTATCAAGTTTGTTGTTGTTCTAATCATTTCAAAAATATCCGGCTTTCTTTCGGTCTTCCATCGCGGCCTCGCTGGCCTTGTCGTCGGCGCGCGTGCCGCGTTCAGTCACGCGTGCGGCGGCGACTTCGGCGATGATGTCGTCAATCGTGTCCGTTTTGGATTCGATCATGCCGGTGCTGATCATGTCGGCGATGGTGCGCACGCGGACGATCATTTTCTTGATCGGCTCGTTCGGCTTCGGCCGCGCACCGGCATACGGGTCGGGCTTGGTGGCATCGGTGTGCGGTGGCGGCACCGGCAGCCACTGGCCGCCGCGCCTAAAGCATTCGCGCTCGTGGCTGAAATAAAGGTTCGGCACCTCGAGCTTTTCTTTTTTGATGTATTCCCAGACATCCATTTCCGTCCAGTTCGAGAGCGGAAACACGCGCATGTTTTCGCCGGGATTCACCTTGGCATTGTAAAGATTCCAGATCTCCGGCCGCTGGTTTTTCGGATCCCACTGGCCGAAGGAATCGCGGAAGCTGAAGAAACGCTCCTTGGCACGGGCCTTTTCCTCGTCGCGCCGCGCGCCGCCGATGGCGCAGTCGAATTGAAACTCCTCGATCGCCGCGAGCAGCACGGGAATCTGCAGCTGGTTGCGGCTGACCTGGCCCGGCGTGGGATGCGCGATGCCTTTGGCAAATGCTTCATCCACCGTGCGGACGATGAGCTTGGCGCCGAGCTCCTTCGCGCGCCGGTCGCGGAATTCAAGCAGCTCGGGAAATTCATGGCCGGTCTCGACATTCAAAAACGGCATCGGCAAGTCGGACGGACGAAACGCTTTTTCCGCGAGCCGCAGCAGGCAGATCGAATCCTTGCCACCGGAAAAGAGCAGGGCGGGACGTTCAAACTCGGCGGCGACTTCGCGCATGACGTGAATCGCCTCGGTTTCCAGATACTGCAAATGATCCAAGTGATAACTGCTCATGTTGAATTAAATTCCGGCTCCGCCTTCGATCGCCTTGCCGCCCCACGCGGCGTGCAATCCGCATTCGCGTTTGTCATCGGCCTTGGCGGGATCGAAATAATCCCACTCGTTCGGTAGGTTGTGTTCTTTCAAATATTTTTCCATGTCCGCATCGCTCCAGTAAAACAGCGGGCTGACTTTCAGCGAATTAAAATTTTTGTCCTCACTCACGATGTCGAGGCCGCCGCGGTTGGGGTTTTGCACCTTGCGCAGCGCCGTGAGCCAGACCGTTGGCGCGAGTTCTTTCATGCCGCGCTGGAACGGTTCCAGTTTCATCGCGGTGCTGAACGCCTTGATGCGCTCCTCGTTTTCCGGCGTCGGTTCTGGCATGCCGCCGAACGCCGCGTCATAATGCGCCGCGGTCATCTTTGGCAAATACGCTTTGATATTCAGCTTGAGCAATTTTTTCAACTGCTCGGCGTGTTTGTAAGTCGCCGGACGATTGTAGCCGTGGTCCACCCACAACACCGGAATGTCCGGCTGCACTTGCGTGACGAGATGCAGAATGACGGCTTCGTAAGGCCGGTAATTCGTCGAGACAATCGCGTGGCCATTCGCCTGCGCGATGGCCCAGCGGATGATTTCCAGCGCGGAATGATGGCGCAACTCGACGTTGGCCCGGGCAATTTTTTCGGGAGTCATTTTAGTTGGCCGCGCCAGGTTGCTCCTTCAAAAACACGCGGTCGCACCAGTCGCCGAAACGTTCGTTGGCGCTGCGTTCCGTCGCAAAACGCGCGAGCACCGGGCGCAATTCGTTTTCGATGTCCGGATCTTTGACGACATCTTTCCAGACGCGATTGAGCCGCGTGCCGGAAACGTCGCCGCCGAGCCAAACTTGATAGCGTCCCGGCGCTTTGCCGACGAACGCGATTTCCGCCATGTAAGGCCGCGCGCAGCCATTCGGGCAGCCGGTCGAGCGGATGATGATTTCTTCGCCGCCCAGGCCGAGGTCGTCGCAAACTTTTTGCAGCCGGTCAATCAAGCCGGGCAGATAGCGTTCCGATTCCGCGAGGCCCAGCCCGCAGGTCGGCAACGACGGGCAAGCCATTGAAGCCGCATGTAAAATGCTGGTCTGGTTTTCCGTCTTCACGCCATACGCCGCGAGCAGCATATTGATCGGATGTTTGTCTTCGTCGGTGACGTTGGCGAGAACGACATTCTGATTCGCGGTCAGACGGAACTCAACCGATTGAAATGCATCGGCGATGTGGCGCAACGCCGTTTTCATTTTCAAACCGCCCTGGTCCTTGACGCGGCCCATCGAGACGAACAGGCCGAGAAACCATTTGCCGTCGGTGGCCTTGCGCCAGCCTAAAAGGTCGGCGGTCGTCGTGAATTTAAAAGGTTTCGCGGGCGCGAGCGTGAGGCCGGCGCGGGAATTCACTTCGTCCTGCATGAATTTCACGCCGCGTTCCGCGACGACATATTTCAAGCGCGCGTGCTTGCGGTCCGTGCGGTCGCCGAAATCGCGGTGAATCGTCAGCACCGCTTTCGCGACTTCGACAATTTTATCCGGCGTGAAAAATCCAATGACGTCCGCCAGCCGGGCAAACGTGGCGGCATTGCCGTGACTGCGGCCCATGCCGCCGCCGACCGCCAGATTATAGCCGATGAGTTTGTCATTCTCGACCACGGCAATGAAACCGAGGCAGTTGGTGAAAACATCCATGTCATTCACGGGCGGAATGACGAAAGCGATTTTAAATTTGCGCGGCAGATAAGTTTGGCCGTAGAGCGGGTCCACGAAATTTTTATTTTCCGGCGCCTCGTTATCGAGCTGCACGCCGTCAATCCAGATCGCGTGATACGCCTTGGTCTGCGGTGCGAGCGCCATCGCCACCTTTTGGGCGTCGGCATAAACCTGTTCGCGCGCCGGCGTGTAGGCGGGCGTGGGCGCGGCCATGACATTGCGGTTCACGTCGCCGCAGGCCGCGAGTGTGGAGAGCAGGCATTCGTTGATGGCCTTGACGACCGGGCGAAAGTCATTTTTCACGATGCCGTGAAACTGGATGCTTTGGCGCGTGGTGATGCGCAGCGTGTTGTTGCCGTATTTCGTCGCGAGCGTGTCGAAGACATTCCATTGCTTGGCAGTCATGACGCCGCCGGGAATGCGGCCGCGGATCATCATGATATATTTCTTGCCGGTCTTGCGCAGGTCGCGGTCGTCCTGCTGGTAGGAGCCGTGAAATTTCAGGAATTGGTTGTCGTCTTCGGAGAAATGATCGGTGCTGGTGTCGGCGATGGTCGCGGCAATGGTGCCGGCCAAAGTCGGGATGGCCGCCTTGATTTCTTCGTTGTGCGTTAATTTGACAGGTGCTTCAGCGCTCATAAGCGAATTGCCAAGATAACTTGCCGTGGTTCCGTGTTCAAGTGCGGTTTATGGCCGTCACGCCAAGAATGCGAAGGCGGCGAAGGTGAAAATTATCTTTCTTCGCCGACTTCGCGTCCGGCGCGCGACCTTTCGGTTCAACAAAATCAGGTGGCCGGCACGAATTTTTGCAGCAATTTCGTCAAACCGAACAAGCCGAGGAAAACCAGCCCCAGCCCGCGCGGACATTGCGGCGCGACCGCCAGCCAATCCACAAAAACAATGCCCGCCAGCAGATTGGCCACCAGGCGGCCGACATTGGGCGCGCCGCCGGTGAAAATGGGCCGGGCGCAATAGGCGAGCCACAGGATCAAAACCGCCGCCAGCCAGAGCGCCCGCAGCCGGAAGCTGCCGGTGTTCATCACCATCGCCAGCAGGACCGGGGCGAGCAGCAACAGAAGCGACCAAAATGGAATCGGACCGCGATAACTTTCCCGGCGCGCGACGTAGCTCAAGCCGACGATGTAACCCGCCAACGCCACGCCGCAAAAAATCGGCGCGCCGTTCAGTCCGCCGGCGCCAGCCGCGCCCGCGATGACATAAACCCAGAACCGGCACGCGCCCATCAGCCACGGCGCGGCGGTGAAAATTTTGTGCGTGGCGTCGTAAAGTAAAATAAAACCCGCCAGCAGCATGGTGGTGATGGCAGCCGCCGGGCCGCAAAACAGCAGCAGCAAAATGCCCGCGACGAGCTGGCCGAAACCTAAGCGCCAGACGAGTGGCGCGGAAATTTTGCCGGTGGGAATCGGGCGTTCCGGCCGGCGCTGGCGGTCGAATTCCGCGTCGAACGCGTCGTTCAAATACATGCCGCCGGTGTAAAGCAGGCTGACGCCGAGCAATAAAAACGGCAGCTTCCAGAAATTGCCGCCGCCGCCGAGCCACCAGCCCGCGAGGCAGTTCGACCACACGGTCGGCAAATTCGACACTCGTCCGAGGACGAGCAGGGTGCGAAGTTGCCGGAGAGAATTCATGTGGCGCGGATGAAACCAAAAAACGCCGCGCGTGAAAAGGATGTTTGCGAAAAAGTGGGACTGGAGCCGGCTAAAATTTGCAGCCTATCAGTCTGTTAGGCCACGTCATATAATCAATGCACACTTGGAGGCATCAATCTAAAACCGATGACAAACGCAGCGACAGCAAACCCCGCATTCCAAAACGCTGCTCTCCGCTTGCCAGATAATGCCTGAATAATAGCTATGATTGTCAAAGCAACGAAAGAAATAAAATAACCGCCAGAAAAAAATGCCAGCCCATCGTCACGCATAACGTGACCAACCTGCCGTGTCGTGCTCTGTAATTGGCCGAGCCAATGAAAATAGAAAAATACCGCCAAAACGATATATGCCTGGAATGGCCGCGATAAAAATCCCAACCACTCGCTTTGGCTTGATGGCAAAAATCTCATGGTGTGGTCAAGTGGCCTAACAGTTAAGTAGGCCGCAGTTTTTGTGGCCTATCCTTTTTCATGAATTTGAGGTTGCGCTGGACGCAAATCATTGTCGAGCAGTTTTATTTGCGGATGATGATGGCTGAATTCATTTCAGCATAGGCAGCAAATCAAGCCAGCCCGCGTTCTTTCAAGCGGGCGAGCGTCCAGTCATATTCCTGCGCCAGTTGCTCGACGACGCTTTGCGATTTCAATTCCGGCGGCAGCACTTCCCAAGTGTAAGTTTCCATTTCCAGGTGCAAACAGATTTCAGGATATTCGGCCAGAAGATCGAGCACGCCGAGCAGATGGTCGTTGGTGTTTTCAAACGGCGGCGCAGCCGGCGCGTGCAGCGGCACATGAAAATGGATGCGCCATTCGGGTAATTGCCAATTGCCAATTGCCAATTGCCGATTTGCAAAATCCAAGGCATCCGGTAAATCGCGGTAAATGGTGCGGTTGCCGGCTTCGTCGCGGGCGACGACTTGGTGCAAATAAATGTCGTCCGTAAATTTTTTTAATGCCTCGCAGGCTTCCGGCGTCGGCGAAACTTTGAGCGCGGAGCTTAAATGGATTTTGCTGATCTTGATGCCGTTGTTCACGAGGCAGGCGAGCGCGTTTTGCGGCTCCTCGAATTCCACAGCGAAATGGCAGGTGTCGTAATTCACGCCGAGATGTTCGGCGAGGCGCGGATCGTTCGGATGTTCGGCGCGCAAGTGCTCGAAAAAATGAATGGTCTCCGCGCTGCTTTCGAGCAGGCAGAGCGGTTCCGGTTCGAGGCCGAGATGCAGCGTGCGTCCGGTTTTTTCGCTGACGCGGGCGATATGCTCGACGGTGCGCCAAAGATTTTGCCGGATGGCCTTGAGCGCGTCGGCGGACGGATGAAATTCCTTGAACGAGCCGGGCAGGGTGCTGACGCTACCTTCAATGCCGGCGGGCAGCAGTTCCGCGAGCAGGTTGAACAGCAGGTCGGTGTAGGCCACGCGCTCCGGCGACGTCCAGTCGGGACGATAAACCATTTCCTTGACGCGGGTGCCGTGAAACTGGCCGTAGGGAAAGCCGTTCATCGTGAAAACGTAGCAGGAATTTTTTTCCAGCCAGCGGTGGAATTCCAGCAGCGTGTCGCGTTCGCTCAGTTCCACGGCCGCGCGTTCGCCCAGTCGCAGGCCGATGGCGAACGGCGCGTGCGGGCAGATTTTATCGCGGACGGCGAGCGTGTGCAGCTGGAGCGAGGCGAAGGTTTCGGGCCAGTTTTCACCCCGATGGATGTTCGTGCAATAAGCGAGGTGCTGGCCGTGGCGCAGTTTCATCGTTGGTCACCTGAAGATGCGCGCAAACTTATTCTTTGCAAAGCGCAAACGGCGTTGACAGCCAGCGGCACGCGGTTTAGTCTCAAGAAAACTGCAACCAATCATGTTACTTCGCATCAGTTTAATTGTGGCCATTCTGGCCGGCCTCGGTGCCGGCGTGGTGTCTTATTTGGAAGTCTCCGACAAGATTCCCGCGCTCACCAAACAGCGCGATGACGAACATTCTGCCAAGGTCACGGCGCTCGGCGACCTCGCCAAAACCCGGACTGACCTCAAGAAAACCCAGGGCGAACTCACACAGACGAAGACCGAACTGGCCGACACCAAGGCGGATCGCGACAAACAAATCGCCCGCGCCGACGCGCAGAATAAACGCGCCGACGTGCTCAACGACAAACTCACCAAAGCCATCGGCGAACGCGATGATGCGCAAAATGAACTCGCCTCGTTCAAGGCCACGGGGCTGACGCCGGACCAGGTCGTCAAGCTGAACAAAAATTTGAAGGACGCGCGGATGGAAATTGAGGCCATCACCGGCGAGAAAGTGGTGCTGCTGCACACCATCACCCGGCTCACGAACGAGCTGAACAAATACATCGGACCCGACGAATATGTGAAATTGCGCGCGGATCTGAAGGGCAAAATTCTGGTGGTGGATCCGAAATGGGATTTTGTCATTCTCGATATCGGCGAAGACCAGGGAGTCATTGACGGTGGCGAAATGCTCGTCAGCCGCGAAGGTAAACTGGTGGCGAAAATCATTGTCCGCAGCGTGGAGAAGGATCGCTGCATTGCCAATCTGATTCCCGGCTGGAAACTCGGCGAAATGATCGAAGGCGACTTTGTCACGCCCGCCCATCCGGCCAGTTGAAATGAAAATCCGCGCGACGCATCTGCTGCTCTGGCTCGCGCTCACCGCGCTGGCGGGAATCATCTCCGGTTGCGCCTCGCAAGAATCGGACAATGCCTCTGTCCGTCCGTGGAACACGCCCGCTGGCTGGGAAAACGGGCTGGGCGGCATGGACACGCAGCACCGCTAGACCTTTTTTGCTTTTACGCAGCGGTTCGGGGTCAGAATAAATTTCACTTTTTCGTCATGTGGTTCGGCCGGGATTTTTTCCAGCAACTGGAAGTCGTAACCCACGCCGCATTTCACCCCGCTGGTTTCCGCCAGCAGCCGGTCATAAAAACCTTGGCCGCGGCCCAGCCGGTTCCCCGGCAAATCAAAAGCCACGCCGGGCACGAGCACGAGGTCGAATCGGTCCAGCGGCATTTCCGCGCAACTGGCCGCCGGCTCGCGCACGCCGAATTTGCCGGTGACAATGTCCGTCGCCAGTTTTTCCAGCACGCGGGCACCGTAGGTTTTTTTCTCCGCGTCAAAAAAGGGCAGGCCGCAGGTGGTGCCCAGGGCCAGCGACAACTCCAGCACCGGCCAGACATCGAGTTCGTCCGGCAGCGGCGCGAAAAATAAAATGGTGTGCGCGCTTTGAAATTGTGCTTTCAAGCGTTCGCACAAATCAAAAGATTCCACTGCGCGCACCGCTGGCGAGATTTTATCCAGCCGCTCGCGAATGTGTTGGCGCAGCGCCATTTTGGAGTGGATGAGAGAATCGGTGGTCACAGATTTTTCAAAAATTCTTCTGGTGAGATTCCCGCTTGTCGCCAGACCCCGCGCAATGTGCCCTGGTCAACCTCGCGGGGCATCGAAACAAACAGACGCTGCCGCCGCGCCGCAGCATGAGATGACTTCCCTTTTGCCGCTGGCGGGCGAAGCCGAGGCGTTCCAGAGCTTTCGCCACTTTCGCGCCGGAAACGCAGGGGAGTTTAGGCATGTTCCAATTGGAAAGTGGTCAGAATGGCACCCGGCCGGTCGGGCAGGTCTTGCTCCTCCAGAAATAGCGACGTGGCCTCCTTGAGATTTTTCAACGCCTTCTCGACCGTTTTGCCCGGCGTGGTCGTGCCGGTTTCGGGATTGTAGGCCGCCAGCCAGCGTTTGGTTTCGCCGGGATAAATGATTGCCGTGAGCGTCTTCATGCGGAAAAACTAAACGATGCTGTCGTCATTGGCAAATGGGGAAAATCCCGCTGCCTACGCGATTGAACTGCGGCAGCGCAACGCGCACATGTTGTTGGGCAAGGGAAATAAAACTTATGCCCACGAAGCTGCTTTGCCGTTTTGAACTTCACGCAGTCCGGTGAAATTCATTTTTTTGCCCAAAACAAAAGGACCGGCGAAGTTTGTTAAATGTTGAGCCTGAACCCGTGTTTCAAGGAGCAACCACACGGTAGAAGCGACACGGGTAATTTGACGCCGCCGAATCGGTGAATTGAAACTGACCAAACGGGTTTTCATTTACACCGTCCAGAACGCTCCAGCCTGGCAAAGCTGATGCCAGATTTGTGCTGGCCAGAACCCGGAAGACCACGCCGGGTGCGTTGGTGAAGCAGAAGTAAAAACTACCGTCCATCAATCGAACGGGATTGCTTCCAATTGAGATTTGGGCCGTGGTGACGCGTTCCACTGCGCCAATATCCACATGCGCACCCAACAGCCGCGGCAGCCCCCGCTGATCAGTGACCGGCAAATTGGCATCCACGCCGGCGTCAATGGCCGGCGACCCGGCCAACGGCGGCATGGTCGGGGTGAAACCGCCGTAACATCCCAACGGTGCCAGCAGCGGTTCCACATCCACCAAGTTGGTTCCGATGAGATTGATCATACCGTAATAAGAACCAAGATTGGAACCCCACGGAGCAACATTCCCGGCAACAATTGAATTGTAAATCGTGACCGTGCCTCCCAACAAACTGATTCCACCTCCCTGTGCGGACGATGGGCTATTTGGAACGCTGTTGGCTGATATGGTCGAATTACTGATCGTCAATGTTCCAGTGTCGTATAGACCACCACCAAATCCGCTATAGCCCATTTCACCCCCACCGAAGCCGGTAACATTTCCTGAAATAGTCGAGTTGGCCACCAACATATTTCCATCATTGCTGGCACCTCCGCCATTGCCGCCATTCCCACCCACATCGCCCCAACCCAAGCCTGTTGTGTTTCCGCTGACTGTCGTCCCATCCATTTTCATCGTTCCGGAATTGTAAAGACCGCCACCATTACCGCCGTGACCATTGTCGTTCGGAAAGGCATATCCTGCAGCGCCACTGCGATTGCCTGTTATGATAGAATTGATGATTTGAGCTGAACCAACATTGCAAATGCCGCCACCCGATCCGCCGAGATCTGTCGAGGACCAGCCTCCCGTGTTATATGAAACAGTGCTATAATTGAACACAAGTGTGCCGTCGTTGTAGATGCCGCCCCCCTTACCGCCTTCGCCCCCGCCATAAACTTTCCAACCTCCTGGACCTGGTGCATAAACTACGAATTGAGCAGGACTGCTGTTGCCTGCTGAATTTCCCGACACGGTGCAGTTCGTGAGCGTCAAAAAGCCGGAATTAAAAATGCCGCCGCCGGAGCTGCCATCATGTTGATATGGGACAGGGGAGTAAATGTTGGTGTCGCCGCTCGCCGCGTGACCGCCGGTGATGTTCACGGCAATCAAGGTGACAATGGTCGGCGCACTAATTTGCAACACGCGCGACGCGCCATTCCCCGAAATGGTGGTTTTGCTCGGCAACGCGCTTGCATCAATCACCACGTTGCTGCTGATGGTCAACTGTCCCGTTGCGAGCGTGATGGTCTGTCCATCCAGTCCGGACGCGAAAGTGATGTTGTTGGTCGCATGCAGATTTGCATTGAGAATGGCCTGCCGCAAGGAACCTAAGCCGCTGTCGTTTGTGTTCACGACCAGATAGTTTTCAGCCAAGGCCATGTTGAATTCACCCATTAAAAATACGGCAAAGCAGATTGAGAATTTTCCCAGAACTTTCATATTCAATTCCCCCATGACCAACAATTCGACTGTCATACTAATTCTGCGTCTTGGCAAGTTTTTATTATCAGGCGCGGAATAGTTTGGCCGCAACTGTTCACGCCCAAGCAATAGAGCCGTCGAAGTTCATTCGACGGCTCGGGTTGACAATTCTATTTACGCCTTCGCGACCAACTGGCGCAGCACATACGGCAGAATGCCGCCGTGCTGGTAGTAGTCAATCTCGATGGGCGTATCAATGCGGCAGCGGACAGCGACGTTTTCCATCGAGCCGTCCTTGCGCGTGATTTTCAGCGTGAGGTCTTGCTGCGGCTTGATGTTCGCGTCGAGGCCGACCACGTCATAAATTTCGGTTCCGTCCAGTTTCAGTGCCAGTGCGGAAGCACCTTCCTTGAATTGCAGCGGCAGCACACCCATGCCAACAAGGTTGCTGCGGTGGATGCGCTCGAAGCTCTGCGCCACGACGGCTTTCACGCCGAGGAGGTTCGTGCCTTTCGCCGCCCAGTCGCGCGACGAGCCGGTGCCGTATTCCTGACCGGCGATGATCACGAGCGGCGTTTTCTCCGCCTGATATTTCATCGAGGCGTCGTAGATGCTGACCTGTTCGCCAGACGGCTGAAGCTTGGTCACACCACCTTCCACACCGGGCACCATGAGGTTCTTGATGCGGACGTTGGCAAAGGTGCCGCGCGTCATCACGCGGTCGTTACCGCGACGCGAGCCGTAGCTGTTGAAGTCTTCCACGGCCACGCCATTCTCGACGAGATATTTTCCGGCGGGCGTCGTCTTCTTGAACGAGCCGGCGGGCGAAATGTGGTCGGTGGTCACGCTGTCGCCGAAAATGCCGAGCGCACGGGCGCCGGTGATCGGCTTGATGCTGCCGGGCGTCATCGAGAAATTCTCGAAGAAAGGAGGTTCCTGAATGTAAGTGGACTTGCGGTCCCACTCGTAAACATTGCCGGTGCTCGATGAGATTTCGTTCCACTTCGGATTTTGTGCGGCGAAATCCTTGTAGAGCCGGCGAAACACCTCCGGCTGCAACGCGGCCTGCATGAGGTCGCGCACTTCTTTCAGGCTCGGCCAGATGTCACGCAGGTGGACGGGCTTGCCGTCCTTGCCGGTGCCGAGCGCATCGTTGGCGAGGTCAATGTCCACCCGGCCCGCGAGCGCAAACGCGACGACGAGCGGCGGCGACATGAGAAAGTTCGCTTTGATGTTCTGGTGCACGCGCGCTTCGAAATTGCGATTGCCAGAGAGCACGGCGGCGGCGACCAAATTGTTTTTGACCACGGCTTCTTCAATCGGCGCGGCGAGCGGGCCGGAGTTGCCGATGCACGTCGTGCAACCATAGCCGACGAGATTGAAACCGAGCTTGTCGAGATACGGCGTAAGGCCGGTGGCGTTGAGATAATCGGTGACAACGCGAGAGCCAGGCGCGAGCGAGGCCTTCACGGAAGCATTCACGGTCAGACCTTTTTCAACCGCTTTCTTCGCGAGCAAACCAGCGGCAAGCATCACGCTCGGGTTGCTGGTATTGGTGCAGCTTGTGATGGCGGCGATCAAAACCGAACCGTGTCCGATGGTGGATTTGTGGCCATTGAGCGCAACGTCGGCTTTCGTTTTCCCGAGGTCTTCGGCCTTCATACCAAAACCATTTTCCGTGACGGGCTTCGAGAACGCCGTGGTGAATTCGCTTTTCAGCTTCGGCAACTCGATGCGGTCCTGCGGACGTTTCGGGCCGGCGACGCTGGGCAACACCGTGCTAAGATCCAATTCGATTTCCTGCGAATAAACGACTTCGCCTTTCTTCGGAATGCCCCAGAGACCTTGCGCCTTGTAATAATTTTCATAGGTCTTGACGGCTTCGTCGCTGCGGCCGGTGGCGCGCAGGTAATTCGTGCACTCGGCATCAATCGGGAAGAAACCCATCGTCGCGCCGTATTCGGGCGCCATGTTCGCAATGGTCGCGCGATCCACGAGCGGCAACGCCGCCGCACCGGGGCCGAAGAACTCGACAAACTTGCCAACGACTTTCGCCTTGCGAAGAATCTGCGTGACAGTGAGCGCGACATCCGTGGCGGTGACACCTTCGCGGATCGAGCCCGTGAGGTGAACGCCCACGACATCCGGCGTGAGAAAATAAACCGGCTGACCGAGCATGCCGGCTTCCGCTTCGATGCCGCCGACGCCCCAGCCGACGATGCCGAGACCGTTGATCATCGTGGTGTGAGAATCGGTGCCGACGAGCGTATCGGGATAATAAACCTCGCCAGCATTCAATACGCCTTTCGCCAGATATTCCAAATTCACTTGGTGCACGATGCCGATGCCCGGCGGCACGACCTTGAACGTGTCGAACGCCTGCATGCCCCACTTGAGAAATTGATAACGCTCGCGGTTGCGCGTGAATTCCAAATCCAAATTGCGCGACATGGAATCCGCGCCGCCGGCGAAGTCCACTTGCACGGAGTGGTCAACGACAAGATCCACCGGCACGAGCGGCTCGATGATTTTGGGATTCTTGTTGAGCTTCGCGACCGCAGTGCGCATCGCCGCCAAGTCCACGAGCAGTGGCACGCCGGTGAAATCCTGCAGCACGATGCGCGCAACCACGAACGGGATTTCCGCCGTGCGCGTCTCGGTCGCTTTCCAGTTGGCAAGTTCCTTGATGTTCGCCTCGTGGACTTTTTTGCCGTCGCAATTACGCAAAACGGATTCCAACACAATGCGGATGGAAACCGGGAGTTTGGAGATCGGGCCGACGCCGGCTTTTTCCAGCGCCGGCAGCGAATAAAATTTCCCCGGCTGGCCGTTGCCGAGTTCGAAGGTTTGCAACGTGCCGAAAAGGTTGTGTGAGGTGCTCATTTATTGGTTAATTAAAAAACAATCACAAGAAAATGAAGTTTGCGCGGCGCGGTGTCAAGCGAAGGGCGCGGGCATCGGCATTTTCTGAAACCGTGCCACGTGATGGACGCGAAGGTTGCGAAGGTCGGTCAACCGTTTTAGGCACGGAAAAAACTTCAAGTTTACAGGCGGTTTCGTTAGGCTTAACAAACATGAAGTGGACACAAACTTTGATTCCGACCCTCCGCGAAGCCCCGGCTGATGCGGAAATCGTCTCGCACAAACTACTTTTACGCGCGGGCCTCATCCGCAAGCTCGCGGGCGGCGTTTATACCTTTCTGCCGCTCGGTCTGCGCGCGTTGCGCAAGGTTGAGCAGATCGTCCGCGAGGAAATGGACCGCGCCGGGGCCGTTGAAGTGCTCATGCCCGCGCTCCAGCCGCCGGAAATCTGGGAAGCCAGCGGCCGCGCTGAAACCGCCAGCAACGTTTTGTTCAAGGTCAAGGACAGCTCCGGCCGCCAATGGTTTTTGAGTCCGACCGCCGAGGAGGTCATCACCACGCTGGCCGCGAACGAGATCAATTCCTATCGCCAGTTGCCGAAGAATTTTTACCAAATCAGTTTGAAATTTCGCGACGAGATCCGGCCGCGCTTTGGTTTGATGCGCGCCAAGGAATTCATCATGAAGGACGCGTATTCGTTCGACACCACGGACGAAGGCGCGATGGCGAGCTACAAAAAAATGTATGACGCTTACACGCGCATTTTTGCGCGGTGCGGGCTGAAGGCGTTTCCGGTGGAAGCCGACACCGGCGTGATCGGCGGCAATTATTCGCACGAATTCATGGTGCCCGCCGAGACCGGCGAGAACGAAGTGGCCTTCTGCGAAGCGTGCGGCTACGCGGCAAACATTGAGAAAGCCACCAGCGGCATTCCGAAAACCGCCGCGCGTGAAGTTGGTGCTGCGATTGAAAAATTTGCTACGCCGGGCGTCGTGACTATCGAGGCGTTGAGCAAGGAACCCTACAAAGTTGCCGCCAATCGCCAGATCAAGACGCTGGTTTACATTGCGGACAGTAAAACGGTTTTGGTTTTGATCCGCGGTGACGACCAGTTGAATGAAACCAAGTTTGCCGCCAAAACCGGCGCGGTGCTGGTCCGGCCGGCGACTCCGGAAGAATGCGTGGCTGCGCTCGGTGCCAAGCCGGGTTCGCTCGGCGCGGTGGTGAATGTTCCGGCGGACGTGAAAGTTTATGTCGACGAGCGTTTGCAAGGCGCGAACGACATGACCACCGGCGCGAACGAAGACGGTTTTCATTTGAAAAATGTTTCCATCGAGCGCGACATCAAGGTGACGGCGTGGTTTGATTTGCGCACCGTCAGCGCGGGCGAGCCGTGCGTGAAATGTGGCAAGGCGTTGAAGATTCGCCGTGCGATCGAAGTCGGCCACGTCTTCAAGCTCGGGACAAAATACAGCGAAAAATTGAACGCCACGTTTCTCGACGTGGACGGTTCGCGCAAGCCGTCGGTCATGGGTTGCTACGGCATCGGCATCACGCGGACGTTGCAGGCGATCATCGAACAGGGCAACGACAAGGACGGGGTCATCTGGCCGTTGAGCGTCGCGCCGTATCAGGTGTGCATCACGCCGCTGGCCGTCGCGCCGGACAGCCAGGCGATGCAGCTAGCGGAAAAGTTTTACGCGGAGCTGACTGCTCGCGGCGTGGACGTGATTCTCGACGACCGCGACGACCGCCCCGGCGTGAAGTTCAAGGACGCCGACCTGGTCGGCTTTCCGATCCGCATTGCACTCGGTGAAAAATCGCTGGCGAAAGGCGAAGTGGAAATCAAGCCGCGCAATGGGGCGTTGCAGTCCTTGAAAATCGAGGAAGCCGTCGAGGCCGTGATGAAACTGATCCAAGCCTAATTTGCGACCGGCTGGTGGTCGAGGCATTCGCGCACCAGCCGGACCAGTTCGGTGTAGGCGTAGGGCTTGGCCAGAAAACGGGAATGGGTGCGTTCCAGAAATTCGGGGCTGATGACGTCGTCGGAATAACCGCTGGCGAAAATGACGTGCAGTCCGGGCTGTTCGGTCAACATGCGCTCGGCGAGTTCCATGCCGGAAATGCCCTCGGGCATTTTCATGTCGGTGAGCAGCAGTTGGATTTCGGTGCGGTGCTGCTGCCAGACTTGCAGTGCCTCGCGGCCGGAGCGGGCTTCCAGCACGCGGTAGCCGCAGTCCGTCAGAAAATCGCGCGCCATTTCGCGCAGCACCATTTCGTCCTCCACCACCAGCAACGTTTCTGAGCCGCGCGGCAGGGGCGACAAGTCCGCCGGTTTTTCCGCAGCCACCGGCAACGCTTCTTCCGTGGCCGGAAAATAGACGGCGAACTTGGTGCCTTGGCCGACTTCGCTGAAGACTTCAATCCAGCCGGCATGTTGGCGCACAATACCAAAAACCGTCGCCAGGCCGAGGCCGGTGCCTTTGCCGACTTCCTTGGTGGTAAAAAACGGTTCAAAAATCCGCGCCCGCACGGCATCCGACATGCCGCAGCCGGTGTCAGTCACTTGCAGGCGCACATGGCGGCCCGCCCGCGCATCAGGGTTTCGTTCCGCATATTCTGGGCTGGCAAAAAATTCCGCGACGCTGATGGTCAGCGTGCCGCCCGTCGGCATCGCGTCGTGAGCATTCACGGCCAGATTCATCAGCACTTGTTCAATCATGCCGGCATCGCCGTAAATGTTGGGCAGTTTGTCCGGTGCATTAAATTCCAATGAAATTGTTTCTCCCAGCAGCCGGCACAACATTTTATTCATGTGGCCGACAATTTCGCGCAGGTCAATCACGCGCGGCTGCATCACATTTTTGCGGGTGAACATCAGCAGTTGCCGCGTCAGCCCGGCGGCGCGTTCCGCCGCGCCATAAATCGCCAGCACCGGATCCAGCACGTGCGGCGCCAGTGCCGTGCCCGAGAGCAGCCGGCTGGAATGCCCCTGAATGATGGTGAGCATGTTGTTGAAATCATGCGCCACACCCGCCGCGAGCTGGCCGATGGATTCCAGTTTTTGCGACTGGCGCAGCTGATCCTGCAAGTTCAACCAGTTGGTGATGTCCTCGCCGTAACAATGCACCACGCCGCTGGCCGGCACGGGATGAAACCACCACGAAATCGTCTGGTCGTTGATTTTAGTGAAATGGTTGGTTTTGTTTTCGCCCGAAGCCAGACACTCGCGTAAAATGTTCGCGAGCGGTTCCGGCAGCAACTCACGCGGGTGATTTTTGCCGGCGGCCGCCGCCAGCTTCTCGGCGGCTACGTTGAAATAATTCACCGCGCCGTCCACGGTCAGTTCCAGCGCTGCGTTGGGATTTTCTTTGACGAACGTCGCAAGCTTTTCCGATTCAGCCTCGGCCTTGAGGCGTTCGGTGCCCATCCCGACCACCGTGGCGATGGCCAGCATGAACTGCACATCGTCCGGTGAAAATTCGCGGTGCCGCGTCGTGTGCGCGGCGAGCACGCCGAACGGTTTGTGGCGCGAGGGAATCGCCACGGCGATGCCGCTGACCACGCCGAGTTCTTCCAGCAGCGGCGAGCGGCTGAAGTTCGTTTCCTGGCTCCAGTCATTGACCACCGAAACTTCCCCGGTCTCCGCCGTCCACGCCATTTGTGATTTTTTATTGTTGAAAAAAACCGTTTCGCCCGTGGTTTTTGGACTCCAGCCATAGGCTGCCAGCGGATGCAGGTGACCTTCCGGCATCCGTTCAAATAACATCGCGTATTCCACGCCGAAGATTTCTGCCACGCGATAAACGGCCTGTTCGTAAAGCGTCTCCAGGCTTTTATTCGTCAGCGCACACTGGCCTACGGCCGAAACGGCGGTCTGCTGCATCGCGCGGTTCAGCAGCTTCTGGTCGGCTTCGTCATTTTTTTTCTGCCGCTGCTGAAGCGCGTCGGCCATCTCGTCGAATTTTTTTGCCAGCTGGCCAAGTTCGCCGTCCGCCTCTTTGAGTCCGGTGCGCGCCTTCAAATCACCGCTGGCCAGCCGCCGCACCGCCTGCGTCAACGCCCGAACCTGGCGCAAAATAAAATGCTCGCCACCATACCACGCCGCGATCAGCGCCAGCACGCCCACGATGAAGCTGGTCCATGGCACGCTCGAGGCATACGGTCGGAGCCAGGTCGGCGCGTAAGCCCAAAACCAATTTTGATTGATGATAAACATCAACACCAGCGCCGGCGCAATCCACAGGAAAACGCTCGCAACGAGTTGCACGCGCACGCTGGCCAGCCATTTTTTAAATTTCGAAACCATTCGGATTGGCAAAATATACGGCAAGTGGTCGCCGGTGCGAACAACTTTCAAATCGCTTCGCCCAGCGCTGCCATCCGTCCGCGCGGCAGCCGGCCCAGGTGGGAAATCAGAAAACCGTGCAGCCATTGGCGCAGTTCCACAATCTGCGCCGCCGCTGGTTTCACGCGAAAAATCTGCGGCCAGTCGTCGTCCGCCAACCGCCGCGCGATCTGCCGAGCGCCGGGCGTGAGGCGCGTTTCCGCCGGATCCGGCTCCAAGCCAAGTTCGCGCAACAATTTCAATTCAAACGCGAACACCGTTTGCGGAATGGCCGGCGTGCCGCACAGCGCCGCGAGAAAGTTTTCCATCAACGCGAGCAGGCCCGGCAGCGGCGTGTCCGTTTCCGTGGCCTGTTCGATGAATGCGGCGGCGTAGGCGGCCTGCTGCAATCTTAAAATATCCTCGCGCAGCGGTCGGTGCGTTTCTCGCAGCTTCACTTCACGCAACGTGTGCAGCGCGGAGTGCCGGCTGCGGTTGAATGAAAAATCGGCGGTGTAAAATAAATCCAGCTTGCCGGCGAACGGCGATTTCGGCCGGCGCGCGCCCTTGGCCACCGTGGCGATGCGGCCCAATTCCGGCGTGAGCCAGTGGACGATCAGGCTGGTTTCCGTCAGCGGACGGGTGCGGAGGATGAGGCCGTTGGCGGACTCGGTCATTTGCGGGGCAGGTTTTCCGGCGCGATGGAGCCAAGGCTGACGATGTATTTGATGCCGTCGGCCACGCTCATGTCGAGCTTGGTCACATTTTCTTCCGGCACCAGAATCAAAAAACCGGAAGTCGGATTTGGCGTGGTCGGGATGAAAACGCCGACGAGATTTTTTCCGGATTTAATTTTGATTTCACCCTGCGCCTCGTTGGTGATGAAGCCGACGGAAAAATTTCCCGGCCCCGGAAATTCGATCAGCACCACGGTTTTGAAGGAGTTTTTGTCGCCCGAAAACGCCTCGTTGACCTGCTTGATCGCGCCGTAAAATTTATTAAGCAGCGGCACGTTCATCATCGCATTGTCGGCCCACTCAATGAGTCGCTTGCCGAAATAATAGCGCGCCAGCACGCCGACGCCGGTAAGCAGCGCCACGGCCAGCAGCAGCGCGATCAAGCTCCAAAACCAGAACATCGGGCCGGTGCCGTTGTCCGCGTGCGTGATGTCTTTGGGCACAAAAAACAAAAGCAGGTCCGTGAGATTGGAGACGGTTTTGAAAAGCCACATCACTGCCGCGAGCGAAATGATCGCCGGCAGGGTCACAACCAGTCCGGTCGCAAAACTTCCGCGCCAGCGGGCGAAAAATGACTTCCTCATTTGGAAATTCTAGCCGTCCGCGCCAGTTGCGCGAGCGCAAACCGCTGGGCCACCAATCGCACCAGCCGGTTCTCTTCGCGTTTCATTTTGCGCCGCAAAGCCGGTTGCAAATCATCATGTCCGAGCAGATGCAAAACGCCGTGGACGACATAGCGCACGACTTCCGACTGCCAGCTGACACCAAATTGCTTAGCCTGAAGCAGCGCCTCATCCACGCAGACGAACAGTTCGCCGTGTAATTGATTCCGCTTCGCGCTTTCCGCATGGTCAAAGGTGATCACGTCCGTCGAGCCTTCGTGCTGGAGAAAGGTTTCATTGACCAAAGTCATTTCCCGCGCGCCGACCAGGTTGATGCCCAGCTCGGCTTCGGCGATTTTCAGTTCCGCAAACAGTCCGCTCACGACCTGCTTGAGCAGCCGCGTGTTGATTTTTTTCGTCCGCTGGCGGTTGGCGATGACAAGGTTCATTCGGCCTCGATGGTCCGGGCTTTGCCGCGATGTTCCTCGTAGGCCGCGATGATGCGTTGCACCAGCGGATGCCGCACAACATCGCGCTTGGAAAATTCCACGATGCCGATGCCTTCGGTTTTGTGCAGCGCGCGGTGCGCCTCGATCAACCCGGAATGCTTGTGCGCCGGCAAATCCACCTGCGTCTCGTCGCCGGTGATGACCGCCTTGGAACCGTGGCCGAGCCGCGTGAGAAACATCAGCATCTGCTCCGTCGTGGAATTCTGCGCCTCGTCCAAAATGATGAACGCGTTGTTCAGCGTGCGGCCGCGCATGTAGGCTAGCGGCGCGATCTCTATGGTGCCGCGTTCCGTGAGCTTCACGATTTCCTCGGCGGGCATCATGTCCTGCAATGCGTCGTGCAGCGGTCGCAAATACGGCGTAATTTTTTCGTAGAGGTCGCCGGGCAAAAACCCCAGCGCCTCGCCGGCCTCAACCGCCGGCCGCGTCAAAATGATGCGGGAAGTTTTTCCCTCGCGCAGCGTCGCCAGCGCCATCGCTACGGCTAAATACGTCTTGCCCGTGCCGGCCGGCCCGATGCCGAACGTGATGTCGTGCTCGCGAATGGCCTCGAGATATTTTTTCTGGCCGACGGTTTTGGGCGTGACGCCGGATTTGCGTTCGTGAGTGTGGACGCGGTCGCTGACCATGTCCTTCAAGGTAGCCGCGCCTTCGTGTTTCACCACATTCAGCGCGTGGGTGAATTCGCGGTTTTTCACCGGCGAACCGGCTTGCAACAAATTTTGCAGCGATGCAAAAAGCTGTTTGGCCCGCTCAATATTTTCGGCGGTCCCTTCAAGTTTGATCCAGCCTTCGCGCGCCGTGGCCTTGACACCCAGTTCGGTGGCCAGCGCCTGCAAATTGCGCGGCTCGTGGTTGAACAGTTGCTGCGCGAACCGCGCATTTTCGAAATGAAGGGTTTCAGTGGCCACAGTTTAATTAAGCGTTGGCTTGGATTTTCGCGGATGAAATGTGGAAGTCAATCACCAGTAACACGCCGCCAGCCCGGTGGTGGGCTAGCCCGGTTATTAATTTTCCGGGCGTAAAATCATTTTTTCTATAAAACGGCAGGCGAGTTGCTAAAGAGCACTGGATGTTCGACTATGGTCGTAGCGCAACGTCGGCGTTCGGTGGGTCCGTTTTCGCAAAATCTGTGAAAAACCACCGGATGACGAGCAATCTATTGTTTTTGTGAATGAATTGAAGCGATTATATTCGCATTCGTCGCTGGTGCAAAATGCCCACTCGGTTCAAAAAATAACTCGGTGTTATGCTTAAAAAATACAAGGTCAACGGCGGGTTCGACGAAATGCTGGACGTGAAGTCCGGCGTGCGTTCCCACTACAAAAAGCTTCACCAGCTTTTCGGCAAGCTGACGATGAAGGAGTTCGACGCTAAGCGGCAGGCGATTGACACGGCGTTTTTGCGGCAGGGCGTGACGTTCAATGTCTATGGCGACGCGGCTGGCGCGGAGAAGATTTTCCCCTTTGACCTGCTGCCGCGGGTCATTCCGGCCAGCGAGTGGGATTTGCTTGAACGCGGTCTGACCCAGCGCATCACGGCGTTGAACCTTTTTCTGCACGATATTTATCACGAGCAGAAAATCGTGAAAGACGGCGTCGTGCCGGAATTTTACATTTTATCCGGCCGCCATTTCCGGCGCGAGTTCGTCAATTTTGAAGTGCCGAAGGGGATTTATCTCCACGTCTGCGGGACAGATTTGATCCGGGACAAGGACGGTAATTATCTGGTGCTGGAAGATAACGGCCGCTGCCCGTCCGGCGTGAGCTACGTTTTGGAGAATCGCCGCGCGATGAAGCGCGCGTTTCCGGCGATGTTTGAAAATGTCGGCGTGCGGCCGGTGGAAAATTATCCACAGGAACTGTTGAAGTCGCTGAAATACACCGCGCCCGCCGGCGTGGGCGATCCGACGGTGGTGGTGCTGACGCCCGGCGCTTACAACAGCGCGTATTTCGAGCACACCTATCTCGCGCGGCAAATGGGCATTGAGATTGTCGAGGGCCGTGATTTGTTTGTGAAAGATTCGCGGGTGTTCATGCGCACAACCAAGGGGCCGCAGCCGGTGCATGTCATTTATCGGCGCATTGACGATGATTTCATTGATCCGACAGTGTTCCGCAAGGATTCGATGCTCGGCGTTCCCGGCCTGATCAACGCCTACCGTGCCGGCAATGTCTCGCTCGCCAACTCCATCGGCACAGGCATCGCGGACGACAAGGTGATGTATTATTTCGTGCCGCGCATGATCAAATATTATCTTGATCAGGAACCAATTTTGCCGAACGTGCCGACCTATCTCGCGAGCGAGGAAGCGGACATGAAATATATCATGGAAAACCTGCCCAAGCTTGTTGTGAAAGCGGCCAACGAATCCGGCGGCTACGGCATGTTGATGGGGCCGAAGGCGTCCAAGGCGGAGATTGAAAAATTCCGCGAACTCATCATCGCCGAACCGCGCAATTACATCGCGCAGCCGATGATCTATTTGTCGCAGCATCCGACCTTTTGCGAGGAAGGTTTTTCCGGGCGGCATGTGGATTTGCGGCCGTTCATTTTGTCCGGCGAACGCACCACGATCATTCCCGGCGGTCTCACGCGGGTCGCGTTGCGCAAGGGATCGCTCATCGTCAATTCGTCGCAGGGCGGCGGCAGCAAGGACACCTGGGTATTATATGGCGATGAATAATTCAAATTTTGAGCTGCGTGCCGTTGCGTCGGCCGGTTTTGAATTCACCATTGCCAATTCGCAATTCGCAATTTCAATATGTTAAGTCGCGTCGCCAACTCGCTCTACTGGATGGCTCGTTACATCGAGCGCTCCGAAAACATCGCCCGCATCGTGGACGTGAACCTGCAGTTGCTGCTGGACCTCCGCAATCTCGACGAAAAACGGCTCGCCGCCTACTGGCTGCCCATCGTGCAGGCCACCGGCGACGAGGAATCGTTCTTCAAAAAGAATCCGCGCGCCACCGGCAAGGCCGTCACGGAATTCCTGGTCTTCGACATGGAAAATCCGAATTCGCTGCTCCAGTCCATCTGCCAGGCGCGCGAAAACGCCCGCATGGTGCGCGACCAGATCACGCTCGAGTTGTGGGAGGAATTAAACCGATTGTATCTGTTCATCCGATCGCCTGACGCGCGCGAAGTCTGGGGACGGAGTCCGGCGGAATTTTTTCAGGAGGTCAAATCCAGCTCGCTTCACATCATCGGCATTATTAATGCCACACTCATCCGCAACGAAGGCTGGTGGTTCGTGCAGGTCGGGCAATTTCTTGAGCGCGCAGACAAGACCACGCGCATTCTCGACGTGCGCTATCAGTCGTTGCCCGAACGCGGCCTGCCGGATCGCATCACGCCGGACCAGGCGCTTGAATGGTCCGCCGTGCTCCGCTCGTGCAGCGCGTGGGACGCCTATAAAACCAGCCACGGCGCAGATGTGCATCCGCGCCAGGTGGCGGAATTTCTTTTGTTGAGCGACGTTTTTCCGCGCTCCGTCCGCTTTTGTGTCAATGAATTGAACCTCGCGTTGCGGCGCATTTCCGGCGTCGCCGAAGGCCGGTTCACCAACGACGCGGAAAAGCTCACCGGCCGGTTTCTGGCGGAATTACAATTCAGCACTATTGAAGAGATTTTTGACGTCGGCCTGCATCGCTACTTGGACGAGGCGCAGCTGAAGCTCAACAATATCGGTGCCGAGATGTTCCGCGCCTATATTTTTCAGCCCTTTGAAAATCCCGACGAAGTCCACATGGTCCAGCAGGAAGAGCAGCAGCAGCAGGCTCGTCACTCGTCACGCGTCACTCGTTACTGAATCATGTCCATCCACGTCGCGCTCCACCACAAGACGCATTACAAATATGATCGCCTCGTCACGCTCGGCCCGCAGGTCGTGCGGCTCCGGCCCGCGCCGCATGCGCGCACGCGGATTATGAGCTACTCGCTCAAGATCAAACCGGAAAAATATTTCATCAACTGGCAACAAGACCCGCAGTCCAATTACGCTGCGCGTATTGTTTTTGAAAAGCCGACGCGCGAGTTTTGCGTCGAGGTGGATTTGGTCGCCGAGATGGCGGTGCTGAATCCCTTCGACTTTTTTCTGGAGCCGAGTGCGCAGAGATTTCCGTTCGCCTACGACCCCGCGCTGGATACTGAATTGGCACCGTTCCAGCGCAAATGCTGGCTTACGACCAATTTCTCGCGCTACCTGACGGAACTGCGCCGCGACTTGATTGGTGAAGTCAAGCGGAGGACTAAAAAAGAGCGGCTGGAAATGCCGGAGAGTGAAAAGCCGGCCACGAACGATTTTATCGTCGCGATCAACCAGCGGTTGTGGAAAGACATCAAATACACCATCCGCATGGAACCGGGCGTGCAGACGCCGGAAGAAACGCTCACGAAAATGAGCGGTTCCTGCCGCGATTCCGCATGGCTGCTCGTGCAATTGTTGCGGCATTTCGGCCTCGCGGCGCGGTTTGTCAGCGGCTATTTGATCCAGCTCAAACCGGACGTGAAATCGCTCGACGGCCCGAGCGGCGCGGAAAAAGATTTCACCGACCTGCACGCGTGGACGGAAGTTTATCTGCCGGGCGCGGGCTGGATCGGTCTTGATCCAACTTCCGGCTTGCTCGCGGGCGAAGGCCACATCCCGCTGGCCTGCACGCCAGATCCGTCGAGCGCCGCGCCAATTTCCGGCGGCGTAGATGAATGTGAAACCGAGTTCGAGTTCGACATGACGGTGAAGCGCGTCTATGAATCGCCGCGCGTCACCAAGCCTTACTCCGACGAGCAATGGAGCGACATCGAGAAGCTCGGTCACGCGATTGACGTGGATTTGAAAAAGGGCGACGTGCGTCTCACGATGGGCGGCGAGCCGACGTTTGTTTCCGTGGATGATCCGGACGGGCCGGAATGGAATTTCACTGCGATGTCGCACGAGAAGCGCATTTTGTCCGGCCAGCTCATCCGGCGGCTGCGCGGCAAATTTGCGCCCGGCGCGCTGCTTCATTACGGCCAGGGCAAATGGTATCCCGGCGAACCGCTGCCGCGTTATGCGCTCGGCGCGTATTGGCGCAAGGATGGCGTGCCGATTTGGAAAGACGATTCGCTCATCGCCGACGAATCAAAAAATTACGGCCACGGCGCGAAAGAGGCGAAGGAACTCGCGACGCGCCTCGCCAAAACCATTGGCGTGGATCCGAAACATCTGATTCCCGCCTACGAGGACGCGTTTTATTACACCTGGAAGGAGCGCCGTTTCCCGTCGAACGTGACGCCGGAAAAATCCAATCTCAAGGACAAGCTCGAGCGCGACCGCATCGCGCGGATTTTCCAGCAGGGCCTCGGTTCGGTCGTCGGCTACACGCTGCCGATCAAGCGCGCGTCGTTTGGACAGAAGCACGGCTGGATGTCCGGCTCACTGTTTTTGCGCGATGACGATACGCTCTGGCTGATCCCCGGCGATTCCTCGATGGGCCTGCGCCTGCCGCTGGATTCCGTGCCGTGGGTTGCCGAAAAAGATTTTCCGTGGTTGCGCCAACAAGACCCGTCCGATCCGAATTTGCCGCCGTTGCCGAAGGAATTTCCGTATCGGCAACAAATCGTGGATCGCCGTCCCGCGCCGACTCCGGCCGGTTACGGGCCGGGTCAGCGCGCGCAACAACTGGAAGATCCGAACCGCCGGCCCGCGCCGGGCGAAAGCGCACCGTGGATCATCCGCACCGCGCTCTGCGTCGAGCCGCGCGACGGACGGTTGCACGTCTTCATGCCGCCGGTGGAGCGGTCGGAAGATTATTTGGATCTCATCGCGGGCATTGAAACCACTGCGCACGAAACCGGTTTCCCCGTCGTCATCGAAGGCGAAACGCCGCCGCGCGATCCGCGCATCAACAAGCTCGGCGTCACGCCTGATCCGGGCGTCATTGAGGTCAACATGCACCCGAGCAAAACCTGGGACGAACTCGTCGAGCGCACCACGACGCTTTACGAGGAGGCGCGACAGACGCGGCTCGGCACGGAAAAATTCATGCTCGACGGCCGGCACACCGGCACGGGCGGCGGCAATCACCTCCACCTCGGCGGCGCGACGCCGCAGGATTCGCCGGTGCT
>CAISEZ010000101.1 GCA_903884535.1 uncultured Verrucomicrobia subdivision 3 bacterium | reverse complement strand
TTTCTGTGTGGCCAGCAGATTGATTTCTTCTTCGTTCGTGCGACCAGGTGCGACGATTTCACCAGCGCGGAACAAGTCGAGCATCGTTGCCTGACTAATGGCTCCGGCTTGCCAAGCGGCAACCAGCGCGGTGATCTCCAGCGCCGACATGCCGGTGATGCTGAAGTCGGTATTCAGCGTGACCAAGACCAAGTCGGGACCAATGGCATCAGGGATTGGCTCGGTGGAGTTCCACCAATAGACCCAGCGCAGAACTTGAGTCAGCGATGCACTGACGCTCAAAGAGACAGTGTTGAGGATGCTGTTTTCACCACTCTGACGCAGCTCGATGGCCGCAGCGGTTTCGCCGACACGTTTGCGAGATTCCAGCATCCGTGTGCCGAGGACGGCCATGAGTTGCTCGTCACGATCCATCGCGCGCTCGAAGGTGGAGAGACCTTGACCATGAAATTCCAGATAGCCCGCCGTCGCGCCCGGCGCTTCGGCGACCCACGCCGTGCTGCTGCCAATGCGAAGGGAGGAGTTTTTATCAAAGCCACTGACCCATGCCGTTGGCAGCGCGGTGTAGTGCATCCCGTGTTTGTAGTCAGCACTCAGCCGGTAGTGATCCAGATTGACGGCGATGATGTCGGCCAGCGGGATTTTATCTATTTCAGGCAGCGAGTGGCGCGGACCATGGAAGATGAATGGAATCAGTGGCAAAGGTTTTCCAAGACGCAGTGGCGTGATGGAGTCCGTAAGTTTCCATTTCTTTTTGCCGCGATTGCGCGGGCCAGCGGCATTTTGATTTTCCGCAAGAAGTTGCCAGATTTCGACTTGATACGACCAGTCAGCTTTGACGTTGTCAGACACAGGTTGTGGAGGCACGAGCTTCAGGACCCGTAGTTGCTGGATTTCTTCCGGCTCGAAAGGATCAGCTTCATCGGCGGGTGTCAGACAAGTTTCTTTCAGCACGAGCAGCGTGAGAACATTGCGGCCATTCACTCGTTCCGTGTGCCAGTTGATGATGTCTTCGACAGAATAGGCGACGGCGTAAGCGCGTTGCTCGGCTTCGTTGTTCCAGTCAATCAGTGTGCCAGCACGACCGACGTTGATGATTTCCGTCACCAGTTTTTTCGAGAAGGCAGACAGCGGCGTGCCGAGCATGTCTGCATCTTCCACAAATTCCGTGAGTGCATCGGCCACGCCGCCGGTTTCAGGAAGTTTGAAAGTTGGATCACGACGGAAGATAAGACCGACGAAGCCATCGGCGGTGCGGGCCGAGGCGTTGAAAAAGGCGGCACGATTTTTGTAAGCGAGATATTCTTTGTCGTCCTGACAGTCGAGGCGTGGCAGATATTTTTCGGCAGCAGATTTGACAGCATCTTCACCGGCGAAGACATCACGCGCCCGTTGCCACGCGAGAGCGTTGGCGTCGTAATCAGGATGTGTCGAATTGACGGGCACGAGCGCACTTTAGCACGCGTTTTTGAAATATTTTTACGATGCCAAATCACCCACTAGACGGACGCCGACGCACGATGTCACACGCCGACAGACGCCGACAATTTTTTTGTGATTTTTAATTTGACGGATTTTGAAATTCAACAAGTCGGCAATGGGAAATGCTTCGTTCGCCATCCAGCGGGCAGCCAGCATTTCGGCTGTTTTTTTGATGGGGAATTGCTGAAAAAAAGCCTCGCAAAGAATTGATTTTTTGCTATATTATCTGCGTATAAATGCAACGCCTGATGACAACCGAAAAAAGACCATGGCCGACGCTCGCAGGGCGCTTGAATCATCCGCTGACTTCACGCGTGGAGGCGGTGCGCCAGCTCCAGACCACGATGCCGATCACGCCCGTCGCTCAAGCCGTGTTGAAGCAGAGCAACGGCGGCTCATCAAATGGGCCAAAGAAAACGGGAAGTTAGGTTTTAGCGGTCGCCTGCCACCGGTGTTCGCACGCGGTGGCGAGCATCAGGTTTATTTTCAAAAACACACGCGGCGCTACCTCAAGACCACGTTGCCAGACAGACAGAAGGGATATGGGATTGCCCTGGGTTCGCTAACGCATGGTGCCACCCCGTCCGAATACCTCGACCGGCTCGCCCTGCAAAACCAGATTTTCGAGGACGACATCCAGCTTGAGCGCATTGTGGCCAATGATGGCAAACCCATCATTATTACTTCCCAGCCGGCGATCAAAGGAAACGCTCCCACACAAACAGCCTTGGACGAATTGATGCTGGCCAAGGGTTATGAAAAGCTCGCGGATGGCGCTTATTATGACGAACAGGCTGGCCTGCTGGTATTCGACTTGTTCCCGCGCAATGCCATCCAGACCACCGACGGACACATTTATCCCATTGACCCGGTGATTCAGCGGATCACCCAGGATTTTGGCCAATTCTTGCGCGAGGAACCCTACACCATTAACTTGGTGCATTGAATTTTTATGGGTGCGACCCGTCAGAAAAAAGTTGAAGGCGGCCAGGGCGGCAAGCGCGGCCACTCCAACATGACCCATTGGGTTTCCACCGAGGAACTCAAAGTGTCCAGCCGCATCTTGCGCCGCCGCGCCGCCCGCACCGAGGTGCAACACCAACTTGCCGATCTGTCCGCCAAAGTCACTTCCTGATTTTTTGTTTGCTTCTCACACCGCCGGTGATTTTTTTGCGTGTCGGCAATTCGTGCGGCGTTGAAATTTCGCCACAGGCGACCAGATGAATTTGTGTGTCACTGACAATGAGGATGCTTGCCGTAATTCGGATGCACTCGAAAGATAAAGTTAGTTCGCGATGCTCAATAGATAAATTTGTTCGCGCTCCGTTCCTGAATCACTATGCGCTCAATAATGATGAACGCGCCAACCCTTCACGGTTTCCATTCACGAATGCCAGTTGGCGCGTGCGCGGACGCCTGACGCTCATGCTGGCGGTGGCGGCTGACGCCGCCCCTACGCCAGCACCGGCACGCCATCTTTGGTTAGTCCGAACGTCACTCTCGGCGTGCCTTTCGCTACCCCGCGCACGCGGCGGGCGTCGCAGGTTATCGAATGGTTTTCGTGCTTTCCAGCCGTTCAGGTTGTCGAATGATTTTAGGCGCGGGGTCAGGCGGGAAAACCTCGTCGCTTCGCTCCTCGCTGGGGAAAAGCAAACGGCCCGGCGTCACTGAGCCGACACTTGCGCGGTCGCGCCAAGCATCGGCACAGTTCCGCCGCACCGCTGGCCGGACTCATCAATTTGCACCCGCTCCACTCCATTTCACTGCAATTTCGCAGGCTACATTTCCGTTCCATTCGTTCCGACGGCCGCAAACTGCCGAGACCGTCAGAGACAGCGGTGCGCCCAAAGATTCCAGAGGCCGCGATGCTCCGCATATCGGCCAAGACCGGCAATATGGCCGCGCGACTTCGTCCGGCCAAGGCATCAGCAATAGTCGCGGTGACGGTCCAGCTTTCGCGACGCTCCGCAGGCTGCGCTTGCGAAACTGGCCGACACCGCTGGGAAAATAAATTGGTCTGACACCACGGCGGCAGGCTGCGGGCAGGTCTGCCGAGCGCGCCCATGTTGCCATCGCGTCGCAGCCCACGCCCTACGCTCTACCGTCGTGGAGTCAGAGAATTGGCTTCGCGCTGGCGCGACAAAGCCGGGAACGCGACCCGGCGAATTGGTTGATTGCTTTGCGGCGGCGTTGGCATGAAGGAGTGCTTCCGGGACCGCACACAACACACATTGTCCGTTTGGTCGTTCCTCCCACCTTAATTCTTTTCGCGCCGACAACTCCCCGTGCCGGGACCCTTCGGCGCGGAATTAAGGTCAGACAATGTGGCGTTGTGTGCCATCCCGCTGCCGCGCTGTCACGGTGACTGCGATTCCGCACCTTCGCGCTCGTGCGGGCAGTCACCGCGCCAGCTTGCAGGCATCCTTCATGCCAACGCCGCCGCTCCGCTGGATTTTTCAAGTGTGGCCGGGTCTGATGAAGTCAGGGAATTAGTTAGCTCGCTGCGCTCGAAAGACTGCGGGTGTGTTATTCAAATCCTTTTTCCTGTCCTTGGCGTCTTCTGCTCTCGCCCTCACGGCGTCGCCGACTGCACCAGCCCGCCCGCTCGTGGCGCCTTCTGAAGAGCACTTCCACGGGGGAGGGCTGGCGGCTCCGCTTTTTCGTGAAGGGCGAGAGACGACAGACGCGAGTCAGTTCAGTAAAAAAAAGATTATGAAAACTACCAAAAAATCAAATGTGAAGGGGCTCCTGGCCGACACCGCTAATCGTGTTCAGAGCAAAGCACCGGAAGCGCAGAGCGCAGTTGCGCCCGCAGCCGTTGAGAAGAAAGACAATCGCTTGCCGATTGACACCGAGGCGCGGAAGAAAAACCGCACCTTGCCCACCGCCAAAGTTTTGGAGCTTTTGAAAACCAGCAATCCGGGTTTGTTCAATCTTGCCGAGGTTGTCGGCAAGTGGGTTTGGGTTGCGTTTCGTGAGACACCCGCGCCGGAGTTGCGGCAGATTTTGGCGCAGCTTGGTTTCCATTGGAACCGCGAGCGCCAAGCGTGGCAGCACCCTTGCGGCGCATTTCGTTTGCGCGGTTTCCAAGACCCGCACGAAAAATATGCGAGCTATTTCCCCGCCGACAGCAAGACCGCCTGACACCGACAGGGCGCGGTGACAGCGTGCCCGTTTTTCCACACCGAGGAAATTTGCCATGACTGATTTACACAAGACCATCCGCCGCCGTTCGCGTGACCAGTTCGCGCACTACCGCAAGCGCATTGTCATTTCACTTGAACCCGGAGACGTGATCGGGATGCGACTTGAGCGCACCCGCACCACCTACCGCGCACCGCTCGCCAGTGTGTTCCGCACATTGGCCGATTGGCACGCGAGAGCCGAAGCCCGCGCCAAGCGGGAAGCCCGCAAACTAAAACGCCTAAATCACTGACACCATGAACACAAACCAAGATTCACCATTCGGCCCCGTCATTTACAGTTACACCAGAGCGCAGGCCGTCGCCGACGGCGTGCAAGTCGAAGTCACCAAGACCGCGCAGGAAGCCGGAATCAAATTTCCGGTGTTCCTCACGCGCACGGTTTTCGATTCTTTCGTGACCGTGCCGGAAGGCGTGACCGGCCAAGACGAAGCCGGACGCCTTTGGGATATTGTCTGGATGCTCCGTTTCGGAATCCTTCGCAGCCGCCCAGGTTGCGACCGCATCCCGGTTGCGTTCTATGTCCGCAACGACAACCGCGCAGCGCGGCTTGTCAAACTCATCGCCACTTGCGGCGCACTGGACATTGACGACCCGCAGCCCGCCATCACCTTGATGATGCCGGACGAAGATTGACCCGCAGACCATCACGCGCCCGGCGTCAGTCTGGAAAGACCGCCGGGCGCAAAAAAATTTCGGCGAAACGCCCTTCGGTGGTCGTTTCGCGCATCCAGAAAGTTTCTGGTGTTACGCGCACCAGACCGCGCCAACGGGCAAGCCCTTTGGAATCCTGTCCATGTTTCACGCGCAGGGAATCGGCTCGCCATTCCATTCGTTGCCTCATTCCACAGTTCGCCCAAAGTGGCCGCTCGCACGGACTCGCAGCCAGGCGCGCGACAGTCAAACCCCGCGCAACTTTCGTTGCGTGACCGTCCGCGATTTCGTCGCCACCAAGTAGCGCAGGACATCCGCCGCGTCATCGCCGCCGATGCCGTCCTCGTCGCAATCCACTTTCAAAACGTCCTCTGGCCGGTTTGGATCATGTTGCAACGACGGCAAAGTTTCCAGCAGGCGACCGCATCGCTTGTGAATGAAAAGTGTCGGCTTCCCACAGGCCGGTTTCCGCCGCGTAGCGGTAGAAATTTCTTTCGTCCGGGTCGAACAGCACGCGGTTTTCGCGGGCGTAGAGCGCCGCCCAATACCGTTCGTTGATGCCGTTCACCTTGCCGTCCTTGTTCGTGTAAAACGGCTGGCCGTATTCCCGCGCCAATGCTTCCGCCGCGTCGCGACCGGCGGCACCGACCCAGGGCAAATCCCAGCCGTCCGGCCATTGAATTTCGGCGAACGTCACCGCCACCGGCGCGGCCTCGACGAGCATGGTGTAATCCATGCCCTTCGGATGCCGGCCAAAAATCGTCGAAAGCCGGCCATTCGCCCGCCATTCAAAATGTTTCGTGGTGCAGCTCGCGGGAAAATCGCCCGTCACGCGCAGCCACACCATGCCGCCGCGACTGCCGCGCGAGCGCGTCGTCGTCGCCAGCGCCGGATTGACGGCGAGGAACGCCGCCAAATCTTCATCGCGGTCAAAATCCAGCGCGCACAGCCCGCCGGACATTTGACCGAGATAAACCGCGATGTTGAATTCGCCCGACGCCAGTGCGAACCGATACGCCGGTGTCTGTGTCGCCTCGAAAGGCCGTTGCGTGTAAGTGACCGCCGGCATTTTCGTGCCCTGGATGCAGGGCACAAGGAAAACGCCATCCCCGAGTAATTTGGTTACTTGGCAGAGCGGATTTGATTGGTTATCGGCCATTGGCAGCTCCTTTAGGCTTGACATTCGGTAAAGATGTGCTAATATGAAGTTAGATTTAGATTTGTTGGTTGGAATCCACGTTGACGTAAACGTGTTGTTTCATGGGTCTTTGGACCTAACCTCGGTAGTCAGTGGAACTCTCTTGGTGAGTTCGTTAGTGAATGGAGGTGTAAACATGAAAAACATCATACTAAACGTGTGGGTGGGTATTGTGTGGGGTCAGGTTGACCAAATCCCATAGTTCCGACATGAAACGTCGAACGGAACAACCAACAGGACATACCCGGGGGAGGTTCGATCCTCCCTCCCACACCATTTCAGACCGTTCTCCCAAGGAAACTTGAGAGAACGGTTTTCTTTTTGAATTAGTATCACTATTCATCCGTTTGCCCCCTTGTAAAATTCGATGGCTTCCGGCGACACATGGACGCCCTTGAACCATTCTTTGAAGTTGAGGCCGGCGAGCGAGCGCACCCGCGACACCGCGACATAAGCCTGCCCCGGCTCGCGGGCGGCGCGGATGTCCAGAAATGCCGAATCCAGAGTCAGCCCTTGCGCCTTGTGAATCGTCATCGCCCACGCCAGCCGCAGCGGGAACTGGCTGAAACTCGCGGATGAATCGTCCTGCGCGTCATAACGCCAGGTGAACCGCTCGACGCGGATCTCCGCGCCGGTTTTGGTTTTGACGAGAACGGTATTCGGCTCGACATCCAACACCTTGCCCAACTGTCCATTCACAAAGATTGGATCAGTGCCACCGGGCGCTGCCCGGTTGACCGTGAACATCACGAGCGCCCCCGGCTTCAAATGCAGCGTCGCCGGTGTCAGCAGATTGCGCGTGAGAAATTCCCGTTGCAGGTCCGGCCCGGATTGCTCCGCTTGCAAAACCGTTTCATCGCCGGGCAATTCGGAAAGCTGGAATGAATTCCATTTGTCCACTTGCACGTTATGCGTGAACAGCCGCGTCATCGTCGCGGGCGGATTGCTCCGCACCCGCGATTGCAGCAGCCGCGCCGAATCACCCCACACGCGACCGACGCGAAAATCCGCCAGCGCGCGGACAAAGCCCGGCTCATCCTGTCGCCGGACTTTATCCAGGACGAACGTGCGGAACTCCGCCGCCGCCCATGCCGGCGATTGAAACGCCCAATCGTAACGCTCCGTTTCGGATTTCCGAACCGGCGGCAGTTGCAGGAAATCGCCGGTGGCGATGACCTGACAGCCGCCGAACGGCACGTCGCGACCGCGCAGCCGCCGGAACAGAAATTCGACAAACTCGAATTGTCGCCCCGGCAGCATGGAGATTTCATCAATCACCAGCACTTCGCACCGCTTGACGCGGTTGAACCCCGCGAGGATTGACCGGCGCGGATCGCGTTGCAGTTGCGCGAAATAATCTTCGTTGGATTGTCCCGCCGCCGGTCCAATCAGCATCCCGCAAAACCGGTGAATCGTCATGCCGCCGACGTTCAGCGCCGCCACGCCGGTCGGCGCGGTGACGCTGACGCGGCGCGGACACTCCGCGATAAACTCGCGGAGTTGCGTGGACTTGCCGGTGCCGCCCGCGCCGGTGAGAAAAACATTCCCCCCGTTTTTTGCCGACGCATGAAATAAATTTTCCGGCGTCAGCACGGCATCGGCCAGCGCCTCGTAACCCGTCCACGGGCTGGGCGCGAGCATTTCAAGCTGTGAATCCGAGTGCATTGGCGACGAGGGCTGTGAGTTCGATGTCGTTGCGCAGATACCCTTCCGCCTTCGGGCGGTCGTTCTGCCA
This sequence comes from uncultured Verrucomicrobia subdivision 3 bacterium, assembly GCA_903884535.1. Lineage (GTDB taxonomy): Bacteria > Verrucomicrobiota > Verrucomicrobiia > Limisphaerales > UBA11358 > UBA11358. The sequence continues at coordinate 4,981 of CAISEZ010000101.1, read as the reverse complement.
CAGTTCCGCGAAGGCTTTGCCATCGCCGTTCTTCGCGCCCACGCCGAGGTGGCGCGCGATGCTGTCCAGTGAACCCCGAGCTTGGCGGTCGCCAAGCTGCCAGGCGTCGCGCAGGTCAACCAACTGGTCGCCCCAATACCGGCCGCGCCGCAGGCCGAACGGCACTGGCACGCGATGCCTCCATGACCGGCGGATAAGAAACGGCAGGTCAAAGTTGAAAATATTGAACCCGATCATCGGATTATTCCGACCCATCTCGCCGCGCGTCAGTTCCCAGAACTCAAACAGCGTTTGCGCCTCTTCATCGTGCCCGATGATGGAAAACTTTCCGCCTCTCCGAAGGGACAAGTTGCCCAATTCCCTAGCCTTGTGGTCATAAACCATCACGCCGATGGCGACGACCCGGCCCGTGAGCGGGTCGAGCGCCGCCTTGTCGAAAAAGTCGCGGCGATGATTGGCCTCGGCCTCGGCGATTTTCTCCGCAATCTTCGCGGGGTCTTTCAGGTTGCCCGTTTTAACTTCCGCCGGATCGAACGGTGGCAGTAACGCCGATAATTCGCTTTCCGCCAGAGGCCCGGTTTCCACGTCAAAAACAATGGTCTGCATAAAATTTCTTTCGGTTTGCATGGAGGGACGAAATGCGTCCCTCCATGCGGTTGTTTTGGTTTCATTGCCCGATGGCAAGTGCGGCTCGCACTCAATAGGGGACATCGTCGTCCGCCGGTTTCGCCGCCTGCGCGGCCTGCCAGGATTCCAGCGCGGCAATGAGCCGCTTGTCATCCGCCGTGGGCTTGGCGTTCGCCTTCGCCGTCGGCAGCCAGTTCGCGATCAGCGCGCCGACTTGTTCCGGCGAGAGGTCACGCACCTCCAGCCCCTTGCACTTGCCGACGTGGATTTTCGTCGCGCCCAGATCGGCGCTCGTGTCGCCCGCCGGTTCAGCGCGGCGATAGCCGCCGCCTTGACCGCCGGCGGCATCCTTCGGCGGACGGTCTTTCATCCGCACGAACTTGCCGGACGGCTTCAACGGCTCCGCCGACTTGTCCGGCGTGATCAACGCGATGTTGGCGTAAACCTCGCCTTCACTGTGTTCGTGGATGACCGTGAGGTGCGCCGGACGCCCCAGCAGGTCTTCTGTGTCGAACGTGGCGGTTTCCGCCGCCGTCAGTTCGCGTCCCATCCATTTGCGGAGAAACGGCCGCAGCGCCGAGTTCTCGTGATACGACGGCGTGAACGGTGCCGACCACACGCACCAGTGCGAGCCGTCATCCTTCGTGTCGCCGATTTCAAACACGAACCGGAATTTTTCTTTCGGCCCGTATTGGGTCTGCACCGTTTTGAGGGGAGTGACATCCACGCAGACCGCCGACCCGGTGTATTCCGGGCAGGGTTGGAAGTTCCCACTGTTGGTTTTGATTTTCATGATGATTGCTCTTGTTGCTCTGTTTTGTTGTTTGATTCCCCGTGTTCGGAACCGTGCGCCACCGGCGCATTGCCCTGGAGCGGAAGCTCCCCACGGAGAAAATTGAAGAATGTTTCGGCGCGCATGGTGATCAGCCAGGGCTGATGATTGCGGCGGTGGGCCACGACCCACGGCTTGCCGCCGGAATCCCCGGCAGCCTGGACGCAGGCATCGGCGAGATTCAGGTTTTGCACCCGCTTCACCTCGAAGTGCAGCCACGCCAGCGCGTCGCTGACCACGTCGGGTGAATCCGGCGAGCCGCTGAATTGCTGCCCGCGACGGGCATCAAATCCATGCTCGCGCAGCAGCGCGGCAAATTCGCGTTCGCCCACCTTGCCTTTGCGCCGGGAATTCATTCCCGGTCCCCCCGTTTCAAAAAGTCGTGCCGGAGGACCCGTTCGCGGATTCGCAGATAGACTTCAATGACGTCTATCGCGACGAACAGGGACGCGCAGATGAATACGACGAAGCCAATGAAGCCCAGGAGAGAGGTTAGGAATTCAATGATGTGATGTAGTGTCATAACTATTTTTTTTGTTGGTTTGTTCTGCTGCTTTCCGGCGTTAATTCACCGGTCTGATTTGTAGTTTTCAGATTCTTGTTTTCCCCGTTGCCAGCGGCGTTGCCACCGGCCAGGTAGCGTTCGGCGTCCGAACGTAAAATCCGCACCACCTTGCCGCGCACGCGATGCACGGGGATTTCCTTGGCCGCGATAATCCGATCCACCGTCCGCACCGAGACGAGCAGCATGTCGGCGAATCCAGCGCGCGTGACGCAGGGCGGGGATTGGAAAAGGGCGGGAGGTTGCATTTTGATTTCAGGCTTTAGCCGCTTACGCATTGGCAATTCCTTCCACGTCTTCCCGCCGCACGCGGACTGCCCCCAGCAGCGCCACCGGTTTGAGCCGGCCGGCCAGCATCAATCGGCGGATGGTCGCGCGGTGAACGCCCAGCAGTTGAGCCGCATCACAAACCCGCATCAGCAACGGCCCGCGCCGTTCCGGTTGCGCCGGTTCCGGCGTTCCATCCAGCACGCGATCAATCGCGGTGAGCTGTTCCGGCGACGCCTGCAAAATCCGCATCAGCCGTTCGTTGGAAATCGCGGCACTCATACGCCCACTTCCCAAGTTGGAATGTTCAGCTCATTGGCGATGGCCCCCTTCAGTTCCCGTTCTGGCGTCGCCCGGCCCGTTTCAATTTTCGTGACCAGCGATTCCGTGCAGCCCACGCGCCGCGCCAGTTCCAACTGAGTCCAGCCAAGGCGGCGGCGCGCTTCACGCATCGCCTGACCTGCATTGCTTTTAGTTTTCATCTTTTTCGTCGTCTGCTTCGCCATCCGACGGGTAAAAAAGAAAACCCGCCATTCAGGCTGCTACCTGAATGGCGGGAACTAAGGATTCCCAATTGGGAACATTGCGTTCCCAAATGATTATTTTATGAAACTACTCCCAGCAGTTTCCTTTCGGTTGGTTGTAGGCGATGTCGTAGCCGAGTGAAATGAACTGTGTGATATGTTGCGCAAACGACTGCTCAACTTTGCCCCCTTTGCGGAGATTCGCCACCACCTTGCTGATGGCCTTACGCACGTTGTCTCGCGCCCGCTCACCGGTATCTGAATCCAGCAGGCTGTTGTTATCCACCACGGCCTTGAGCTTGGCAATTTCACCCTGAAGACGTTTCACTTTGGAAATGATCCCTTGCGCTTCAGCGTCTTCAAGTTCGGCCTGAAGTTCCTGCATTTCCTCGCGGGCTTCTCGTTTTGTCTGGCTATCCACCGTCTTTTGAATGGAATTATGGTCGCGCGCCTGCCCCTTGTCCGGCTTGACGGCCTGTTCCAAGTCAAACGCGCGAATGGCCTGGTTTGGACGATGCAGCAGGTAATCCAGATATTTTGCGCCATCCGTGTTCTTGACGTGGAATCCGGTGCTCCCATCAAAAACGACATCGCACATGCTTCCCGCCGGGCGAAAGAGGAAACGCACTGTTGCCCGTGCGCGGCCCTTGCTTCGGATGACCACCCCGCCACAATCAATTTTTTCCTCCAGGCCACGCAGCACCTTGGCCGTGTCCCGTTTGGCCGACCGTTCCAAAAATTCTTGGCGCGCGGTTTCAAGGGATTTGACCAACCTGAATTTCCCGTCATTTTCAATGGTCAGATATTCATCCAGCGCCAGCGCAAGACATCCCTCCCGTTTCAGCGCCCGGTCCAGACGCGAAGACAGATTCATCGCCGTCGGTAGCAGCAGAATGAACGGTGACGGTTCCGAGGTGAGCAGCGAATCCGCAATTTTGCGTGTCCGCTCCAGCCCGTTGCTCGCACACCAAAATAAATTTCCGCGCAACTCATCCCATCGCCCCAATCGCCACACGGGCAATTGCCGGTAGGTGATCCAGTAGGGAGACTCGTAAGACATGGCGTGAAGCAAAAAAACATTGATACCGCGATAGGTTTTGTTGGAGACGAGATTTCGCGGCAAGCCGGATTGTGATCTCCACGGCTTGCGCCACGGAGCAGTGCCGCTTTCCAATAATCCAATAATGCGGTCGGTGATTTGGTCATACACACTGCCGCGTTTGCCGGGTTGGTCGCCCGTTCTGGGCGCGATCGTGCTGATGGTGGTCATCATAAAGTTTTTTTACCTGGTTTGGATTTACGGAATGTAGCCGCGATTCAATTGCGTTCGTTGAGCGCGGGCACTAGCAGTGGTTTTTGGTCGGTGAATTTTTCGCGTGCAATTGCCGACGTAATTCCGCAGACGGCGTGGTAATCGAGTTTTCTGGCGAGTTCTAGCGTGAGCTCGTGCGCCGGCCTTAGCGCATACAATAAAACATTCAATTGGGCGATGATGTTGAAAACCATTCGCTCAACAGTTGTTTCGTGATCTAATTCCAGACTGTTGAGAGTTGTGCAAATACCGCAGAGCGCGGCATCAACGAACTGAATACCATAAATATAATCTGGCGGCAGTTTTGGATCGTTAGTGTCGGGGAAAAAAAGAATTTGCGGGCTGTGATTTTTGTCGAACGCGACGACGAGCGCCGCGCGCTCACCGAGTTTGCCTTCCTTGTGGGTCGCTATCGCCAACGAACAGGCATATTTCAATGATGGAATCAAAAGATGGAGTTTCATAATTTTTTATTTCGGATGGTTCCGCTAAATGCCGATTTGATTTTGGCGTCAGAGCGGAGCGAAGATTTTGGCAATCGCGGCGTCAGCCAATTTAATGCGGCGATTGTGCCGAGATTGGAGAATCCGGGGGCGGATGTCCGCAAGCGGCTTTCTACCATTGGGCGCAACTGCATCTGGTTTCGCCATCCGATGGATTGGCAAAACAATGCTGGTTAAAATAATCCCATGAAAATCGGCTTGTTTGTGGATGTAATACCAATTCTCACAGACTATCGGAACAATGAGTCAGGGCGTAGCGTTTGCTTGAGCGTGGAGCCAGTGGTGAATCAAGGATAACACGCGGGCTGGCTTTTCCCAGAATGGGCGGAGCGCGGCGGTCAGGGTTACTTCCAA
>CAISEZ010000100.1 GCA_903884535.1 uncultured Verrucomicrobia subdivision 3 bacterium | reverse complement strand
TGTGCGTGCTAGGCTTTGGGCTGACCGACACAGGCGGTTGGTTTGAGAGAGCATTTGGTTTGGTTCACTGGCCACTTGTTCCAGTATTTAGTCGGATATTTATGCTCTCGGTCTCGCATAGCTGGAGCCACCCGTTTGAGGTCGGCTTGATGTCGGTTATTGTTATTAGTTATTGGGCATTTATCGGACTTTTCGTTGGACTATGTTGCCAGTTGTTTTCTGGCAAGAGAGGACGACATGCAGCCTCTTAAGAAACTAGGCGTATAAGTTTATGAGGCGCAGAGAAGTTGGAAGCCGAGGGCCGCGGCATTTTGTTGCAGACGTTTGATTTTTTTCTGTTTGAGTTTGGCTTCGGCTTGCTGCCAAACCGAGGGATCGTAAGGGCGGCGATATTTAATGAGATGCCAGATGACTCTGGCCAGCTTATGGGCCATGGCGGTGATGGCTTTGGGGGTTCCCAGGCGAGCTTTCCAGCGGCGGAAACAATCGCCCAGATAATCCTTGCAGTGCCAGAGACTCTGGGCGGCGAGGCGTAAGGCCATCGCGGCCCGGCTTTTCACGTCGCGGGTTTTGACGGAAATGATCTTGCCGCCGGTGATGCGGTTGTCGGGACAGAGTCCGAGCCAAGAGGAGAAGCATTTGGCCGTGGGAAAACGCGTGACGAAATCCGGTCCCAATCCGGTAAAGAGCACCAGTGCCGTGCTGACTTGGATGCCGGGCACGGTTACGGGCGTAAAGACATTGGATTAGAGCCGCCTCAGGTCGGCTGCTACGCCGATGCGAGTTGAACCAACGTGCGCGCCGCAAAAAGTCACCGAATTGTCACACACGCCGGCGGGGTGGGCTGGTAGTTTCTTGGGCTTGTGACAAAAGAAAAATCCGCTAGATTAGTTAAACGCGCCTAGCGCCACGCATGAAATCATTTGCCGAATTAAATTTTCCGGGCCGGCTGATCGCCGTCGAGGGTCTCGATGGCTCGGGCAAGTCCACGCAGATTTATCTGCTCAAACGCTGGCTCGAAGCCGAGGGCATCAAAGTCTATTTCAGCGAGTGGAACTCGTCCGAAATCGTCAAATCCGCCACCAGCAAGGGCAAAAAGCGCGAGCTGCTCACGCCGACCACGTTCAGCCTGATTCACGCGACGGATTTCGCCGACCGCTACGAACGGCATTTAGTGCCCCTGCTGCGCGCCGGTTACATTGTGCTGTGCGACCGGTATGTGTTCACCGCGTTTGCGCGCGACGTGACGCGCGGCTGTCCGCCGGACTGGGTGCGCGGGAATTATAGTTTCGCTGCGCGGCCGGATTTGACGATGTTTTTCAAGGCAGATTTGGAAGTGTCGTTGAACCGGATTCTGGAAGGGCGGCCGAAATTAAAGTTTTTCGAGGCGGGCATGGACTTGAATTTGTCCAAAGACCCGTATGAAAGCTTTCGCATTTTTCAGGGCCGCATCCTCGATCAATACCTGGCCATGAGCAAGGAATTCGATTTCGTCACGATGGACGCCAACGTCAACGTGGAAAAGCAGCAGGTCATCGTCCGCAAGCTGGTCAGCGAGCGGATTGACTTGAAAAAATTCAAGCGGCGCAGCCCGCTGCCGTTGCCGCCGTCGTTGCACGGGGACCGGGAACATCACGAATTGGAAGAAGACAAAGCCGCATGAGCACCAAAAAAATCCGCCGTTTTTACGGCTACGGCATTCCGCGCGTCAAACCCGAAGAACTCGGCGGCAAACTGATTGTCGTCGAAGGCGCGGACGGTTCGGGCCGGTCCACGCAGATTGCCGAGCTGGTCAACTGGCTGGAAACGAGCGGCCGGCCGACCGTGCAGGTCGGGCTGAAGCGCTCCACGCTGGTCAGCGCCGAGCTGGAAAAAGCGCAGGAAGGAAACGTCCTGAGCCGCACGACGCTGAGCCTGTTTTACTCGACGGATTTCGCGGACCAACTCGAAAACATTATTCTGCCCGCGCTCAAGGCGGGTTTCATCGTTCTGGCCGACCGCTATATTTACACGCTGATGGCGCGCGACATGGTGCGCGGCATGGATGATAAATGGTTAAAAAACCTTTACGGCATCGCGCTCGAACCGGACGCGGTGTTTTATCTTTCGGTGGAACCGGAAGAACTTGTTCAACGCAACCTCTCGAAAAATGCGACGCTCGATTATTGGGAAAGCGGCATGGATCTGGGCCTGTCGCGGGACGTGTTTGACAGCTTCCTGAAATATCAATCCTCGATGCAAAACGCCTTCAGGACGCTGCAAAAAACCTACGGCTTCGACATCGTGGATGCGAACCGTTCGGTGCATTCCGTGAACAAGGAATTGCGCAAGAAGATCAGCGCGGTGATTGACGCGGAGTAATCACGGGCCGGTGGCCGGCAGATTAGTCGCGACGAATGGCGGTGGCGGCAAAAATGGCGGGGCCTTACTCAACGCGTTCAGCCGGTTCGACTCCAGCAACAGCAATTGAGCCTCGGGCGTAAGTCCCTCGCTGCCGGGCGGGGCATTGGTGCCCAGGCGCAGCGCCTCCCGCTGCCGGATTTGTTCCAAACGCTCCGCAAATGTTGATTTGGGTGCGTGTTGTTTCAGCAAATCTTCAAACGGTTTGCGCTGTTCTGGCGTGAGTTGTGCGCGGATGGATTGCCGCACTTCCTGCATGACTATGCGAATTTGCGCGGCGGCATTGGTGGAGATGGTCCGGTTCTGCTCCTGGCCTTCCGCCACGATTTTGGCGATGGCCGCATGTTGCGCGGGCGAGAGCCGTAAATAATCGTCTAACTGCGCAGTGAACTGCTTGCTCAAAATATCCTGCTTGCTCGGCTTGGGCAACTCCGCCAGGCGCGGCAAGGCGTTGGTCACTGGGCTGGTGAGCGGGGGGACAACCACCGCGTGACGCATCTGCCGGGAGTGGGAATGATCCACATAGTTTACCAGCAGCCCGCCCGTGATGACGCCCGCGCCGAAAATGACGACGGTGGCAAAAATGACTTTCCAGTTGTTCACGGCGTCGTGGCGTCGCCGGGGTCCACCGAGGCGAGGAGCGTGTTTTCAAAATCCTGCGACAGGTCATTGCCATTGTCCGCAGCGGCCGGCGCGAACAGCGACACCGCGCCCAACACCACGGCCACGGCCACGCAGGCACCGGCCGCCCGCCAGAGTCCGCGCGTCCATGCCAGCCATTGGTCCACGACGGGACTGGCCGCGAGGTGCGCCATGATGCGCTTTTCAAACGCGTAAGGGACGCGGTCGTCCAGCGCTTGCGCGCGGGCGGCGGCGATCAGTTTTTTCTGCAAGGCATCAAGATTCATAAACACTGCATTTCATTGGACGCTGTCAGGTTTTGGGGGTTACAAATACTTCTCCGAGGTCATGCGCGAAAGAATTTTCCGCATCTCACCGCGCGCCCGGAACGCCCGCACTTTCACGAGCGGCACCGACCAGCCGGTGAGAGCCGCAATTTCTTTCACGGACCGATCCTCGATTTCCAGCAAGGTGATGACCAGCCGCGCGTCCGGCGACAGTTTTTCCAGCACGCGGTCAATCAGCAGCTTGGCGGCGTCGGCATTTTCCGGCGCGCTGCCCGGATCGGCCACGAACCGGTCGAGCCAGTCTTCCTCCGGCTCGGAAATTTCGCTGAACGACGACTCGCGGTTCCGCTGGTGACCGCGCAAAAAATCGTAGCACGTCCGCACCGCCATGCGCATGAGCCAGTGTTCAAACGGCGCCTCGCCGCGAAAACTTTTCAACTTATGGAATGCCTTGAGCCAGACCTCCTGGACGATGTCCTCGATCTCGCTTTCGCGGCGCGCATACCGCCGCGCCGTCGCAAACACGCGCGGCGAATACTTCACCACCAGCGGCTCGAAGCTTGCGCTGTCCCCCGCCAGCACCGCCGCGATGAGGTCCGCTTCAGTCCGTTCCATGGCGTCAGCCTCCCCGGCGGTTCACGCCTTGAGCAACCCCAGCTGCGTCTCAAACTGCTGCGAAAATTCCGTGATGCTCTCCGACGCTTTCATCGGCTGTTCCAGCAGCAGCTTGAGGCGTTCCGCCGCCGTGTCCGGCCGCAGGCGCATCAGTTCCGCCGCCGCGATGATGTTTGCCAGCCGGCCATTCACGTCGTGGCGCATTTTGCGCAGATCGGCGTGCAACGCCAGAATTTGTGCCTCGGTGAGGGTCACCGGGCCTTTGGGTATGTAACTGCTGGAGAACATAAGCAAATCATTGCGGAATATGGCGCGAAAGCAAGCGGCTTTCGTCTTACGCGTAAAAATAGCCCAGCTCCCGCAGGGACGAATAATCCTTCGTCCGCTCCGCCGTCGCGCGGCCGATGACGACGTGATCTACCACCTCGATTTTCAAAAGTTGCCCGGCGCGGATCAAATCCCGCGTCACCTTGATGTCCGCCTCGCTCGGCGTCGGATCGCCGCTCGGATGATTGTGAACCAGCACAATTCCCGCCGCGTTCGCCGCAATCGCCGCGCGGAAAACCTCGCGGGGATGCACCAGAATCGTGTCGAGCAAACCGTGGGAAATCTCCTCTGCGCGAATCAATTTTTTCCGCACATTGAGCAGCAGCACCTGAAACGATTCGACATTTTTCAGCCGATTCGTCTCGCGCATGAAGTTGACGACCGTCGCCGGATTGTCCAGCACCGGCGATTCCTCGCGGCGCTCCTGTTCCATGCGCCGCGCCAGCGCGAACGCCGCCACCAGCGTCGCCGCCTTGTCCGGGCCGACGCCGGAAATCTGTTTCAACTCATCCACCCGGGCCAAGGCCAGCGCGTTCAACGAACCGAATTTCTGCAAAATGGTTTGCGCGACCTGCACCACATTGGCGCCCTGCAAACCGGTGCGGAGCAGAATGGCGATCAATTCCGCGTGCGTCAGCGCATCCGGCCCGCGCGCCACGAGCCGTTCGCGCGGCCGCTCGCTCACCGGCTGGTCTTTAAGCCGAAAGCCGTCTGCCATGAAAAATTTGTAAACCAACTTGTCGACAAACACACGCGGAAAATATTCCGCCCGGCGGCCGGCCGTGAAAACAGGATTGCCCTCGGCCGAAAATTTCGTTTAATCCCTGCGCCCATGAACCGTCCGACCACCGCCGAACCCGACAAGCCCGCGCACGCCCGCCGGCTGTGCGAGCAGGCATTGTGGCCGGACGTGCTGGCGTTCGCCGAAAAATGGCACGCGGAAAATCCGGCCGACGCGAAGGCGCTGTTTTATCAAGGTGTCGCACTGACGGCGCTGGGCCGCTTCGGCGAGGCCGAAAAGTCTTATCGCCAGGCGCTGCAACGGGAAGCCGCGGATTTCAAGGCGTGGAACAATCTTGCGGCGCTCCTCTTCGACGCGCTGAACCGGCCCGGCGAAGCCGTCAAGTGCCTGGACGAGGCGTTGCGCCTGCATCCCGCCAATCCGCTCGGCTGGGCCAATCTGGCGAGCATGAACGGCCAGCTCGGCCGGCATGTGCAGGCGCGGGTGTGCGCCGAACGCGCGCTGGACTTGGATCCGCAAATGGTGGAGGCTCATCTGCACCGCGCCCGCGCCGCGCAAATGCTGGGCCAGACGGAACTCGTCAAGGCCGCCAGCGAGGCGCTGGCCCAACTGCCGCCGGAGCAGTTCCGCCGAATGCGCTGATCCATTTTCAGCCACAGATTTTCACCGATGAAACACAGATTGAAATTATGAGCGCAAAAACCATCACCGTCGTCGCCACTTTTCAAGCCCGGCCCGGGCAGGAAGCGGAATTGAAAAAAGCCTTGATCGGCCTCGTCGCGCCGACGCGCCAGGAAGCCGGCTGTCTCAACTACGATTTGCACGCGCTGCCCGAAGACCCGGCGAAATTTCTCTTCCACGAAAACTGGACGAGCAAGGCGCACCTTGAGGCGCATCTGGAGTCGGCGCACATCAAGGCCCTGCTGCCGCGCGTGGATGAACTGGCCGTCGCGATGCCGGAGATCACCATCTGGGAGAAGATCGCCTAGCCCGAAATGATTTCGACGACGAGCGGATTTTTAGCCGGTCGTTGCGCGGAAATCTCGAAAGCGGTTTTCAGTCGCGCCGCCGCCGACTTTGCCTGCATTGAATCCGCCGCGTGAACGCGGCACAGCACGACGGCTTTTTCCACGCGTTCGCCAGGTTTGGCGATGCGGTCCACGCCGACGTCAAAATTGATGGCGGCTTCCTTGGTGAGCCGGCCGCCGCCGAGATCGCGGATGACTTCGCCGATGATGCGCGCATCGCACTTGGAAACAAAGCCCGCTTTGTCCGCCGTCACTTCGGCGACAACCTTTGCGGTGGAATTCAGCGCGAGCTTTTGGCTGAAAGCTTTCAAGTCCGCGCCTTGGGCGGCGAGCATCTCGTCCCACTTCGCGCGGGGCGCGCCGGAGTTCAAACAATCTTCCGCCAGCGTGCGCGCGGCGGCGAGGGATTTGGATTTTTTAGTTTGCACCAGCAAATGCGCGGCGCAATCGAGGACAAGTTCACGCAAGTCGGATGTTTCCGCTTTCCGCTTTCCGCTTTCCGCTTTTTCCAAACACGCCACGCTCTCCTTCACTTCCAGCCAGTTGCCGGCGGCGCGGCCGAGCGGCGTGTTCATGTCCGTCAAAATCGCGCGCGTGTTGGTGCCGCATTGATTGCCGAGCGCGACCATCGCTTTCGCGAGTTTGCGCGCGTCGGCTTTCGTTTGCATAAACGCGGCGCAGCCGAATTTCACGTCGAGAATGAGCGCGTCCAAACTTTCGGCAAGCTTCTTGGAAAGAATTGACGCGGTGATGAGCGGTATGCTCGGCACGGTGCCGCTGGCATCGCGGAGGGCGTAAATTTTTTTGTCGGCGGGAACCATGGTGTCCGTCTGACCGCAGATGACGCAGCCGACTTGCTGGACTTGCGCGATGATTTTTTCGGCGGGCAACAGCGTTTGGAAACCCGGAATGGAATCCAGCTTGTCGAGCGTGCCGCCGGTGATGCCGAGGCCGCGACCGGAAATCATCGGCACGCGGAAGCCAAGGCAGGCGAGCAGTGGCGCGAGCGGCAGTGAAACCTTGTCACCGATGCCGCCGGTGGAATGCTTGTCCACCAGCGGCCGGGAATCTTTTGGAAATTTCAGCACGTCGCCGGAATTGCGCATGGCGAGCGTGAGCGCGGTGGTTTCGGCCGTGTCGAGGCCGCGAAAATAAATGGCCATAAGCATGGCCGACATCTGGTAATCGGGAATTTCCCCGGCGGTGAAATCGCGGATGAATTCTTGAATCTGCGCTGGCGCGAGAATTTTGCCTTCGCGCTTGGATTCGATTAAAGACAAAAAGTTCACGGTTTACGGTTCAGGGTTCAGGGTTGGTTTGATTCGCGCCGCCCTTGAATTTTTGTCCGCGCAGTTCGGATTGTTGGAGGTATTTAATGAAGCCACCCAGCAAAAGGACAATGCTGTGGGCCTGTTTATAAAGTTCGTCAAATTCAGACTGGGTCAGATAACCCGCGTCCAAGCCCGTATAAAGCTGCGATTTTACCTCGGAGGCGGAACCTTTCGCGATGGCAAGAAACTGTATAAATTCACGGTTGCCGCCACGCTCAAAACCTTCCGCAATGTTTGAAGTGATGGAAACCGCCGCTCGCTTGATCTGATTTTTCAGCGTGAAGTCGCGAGAAAAATATGTCTTCGCCGTGATTTGATAAATTCGCAGCGTCAGTTCGCGCCCTTTCTGCCAAGCTTCAATTTCTTCAAATCGTTGGATGCTCGCCATGTTTTAACCCGGAACGCTGAACCCTAAACCCTGAACTATCAATCGAATTTTTTCGCCGCGATGGTCGAGTTGTGGCCGCCGAAGCCGAACGAGTTGTTCACGATCACGTTCACCGGCATTTCGCGCGCGGTGTTCGGGACGTAATCCAAATCGCACTCGGGATCGGGGTTCTGCAAGTTGATCGTCGGCGGGACGATGCTGTTTTTGATGGCCAGCGCGCACGCGGCCATTTCCACCGCGCCGGCGGCGCCGAGCATGTGGCCGGTCGCGCCTTTGGTGGAGCTGACGACGAGCTGGCGCGCGTGGTCGCCGAAAACGGTCTTGATCGCCTGCGTTTCGCAGACGTCGCCCTGCGGCGTGGAAGTGCCGTGGGCATTGATGTAACTCACGTCGGTCAGATTCAGTCCGCCGGTGCGGAGCGCCATTTTCATGCAGCGCGCCGCGCCTTCGCCGCCCGGTGACGGCGAGGTGAGATGATGCGCGTCGGCGGTGTTGCCGTAGCCGACAATTTCGCAATAAATTTTCGCGCCGCGTTTTTTGGCGTGTTCCAGTTCTTCCAAAACCAGGACGCCCGCGCCTTCGCCCATGACGAAACCGTCGCGTTCCTTGTCGAACGGCCGGGAGGCGTGTTTGGGATCGTCGTTGCGCGTGCTCATGGCGCGCATCGCGCAAAAGCCGCCGATGCCGATGGGAATGACCGCCGCCTCGGAACCGCCAGCGAACATGATTTGCGCGTCGCCGGCCTTGATGGTGCGCCAAGCTTCGCCGATGGCGTGGTTCGCCGTCGCGCACGCCGAGCAGGTGGCGAAGTTTGGCCCGCGCAGATTGAAATACATCGAGATGAGGCCGGACGCCATGTTGCCGATGAGCATCGGGATGGTGAATGGCGACATGCGGCCGGGGCCGCGTTCGAGCAGGATTTTGTGCTGGTCGGTGGTGGTGGCGAGGCCGCCGATGCCGGAGCCGATCATCGCGCCGATTTCGTCGCAATTTTCCGTGGCGAGGTCCAGGCCGGAATCTTTCAGCGCGCTCCACGCGGCGTAAATGGCAAATTGCGAATAGCGGTCCGTGCGGCGGATTTCCTTGGGGGACGGAAACGCGGGCGCGAGATCGAAGGGCTTTACCTCGCCGGCGATCTGCGTGTCAAACGCGGCCGCGTCAAACGCCGTGATCCGGTCGATGCCGCACTGTCCGGCGATGAGATTTTGCCAGAACGATTCGAGGTCGTGTCCGAGCGGCGAGACGACGCCCATGCCCGAGATCACCACGCGGCGGTCGGAATAGTTGTTTGCCATGACAAAATCAAACGGGGCAGTTCAAGCTGTGTCCAGCCAAAACTGCCCCGTCCGTTGAAATATTACTTACTTGGCGTTTTCTTCGACGTATTTGATGACGTCGCCGACGCTCTGGAGTTTTTCGGCCTGCTCATCCGGCACTTCGATGCCGAATTCTTCTTCCAACGCCATGACCAGTTCGACGGTGTCGAGCGAGTCCGCGCCCAAATCTTCAATAAATTTGGCCGCCGGCGTGACTTGGTCGGGTTTGACGCCGAGTTGTTCAACGATGATGTCTTTTACGCGTTGTTCGAGAGGTTTGTCTGACATAATTATCCTGTTTTTCTATCTTAAAACCGCCCTGCGCGTCAAGCTTCGAATCATTAAACTTCACATCACCATGCCGCCGTCCACCGTCAAAACCTGGCCCGTGACGTAGCGGCCGGACGTGCCGGCGAGGTAGAGCGCCGCCGCCGCGATGTCGTCCGACTGGCCCAACATGCCCAGCGGAATCTTCTTTAAAATCTCCGCGCGCAACGCCTCGTTCAACTCCGCCGTCATGTCCGTCTCGATGAAACCCGGCGCAATCGCGTTCACCGTGATGCCACGCCCGGCGAATTCCCGCGCACACGACTGCGTGAAGCCGATCAAGCCGGCCTTGCTCGCCGCGTAATTGCTCTGACCCGCGTTGCCGATGAGGCCGATGACCGACGAAATGTTGATGATGCGGCCCGTGCGCGCCTTGATCATCGCGCGGCTGAACGCCTTGGTGACGAGGAATGCGCCCTTGAGATTCGTGTCGAGCACGGTATCCCAATCCGCGTCGCTCATGCGCATGAGCAAGCCGTCGCGCGTGACGCCGGCGTTGTTCACGAGAATGTCCACCTTGCCGCACTCGGCGAGAATTTTCTCGGCGGCGGCGCTGACGGCGGCGGCATCCGCCACGTCCACGGCGAACGCCCACGCCGGGCGGCCGAGCGCGCGGATTTCTGCCGCGACCTTCTCGGAATTTTCCTGCGTGCGCGAGACCACGACGACATCCGCGCCTTCAGCGGCGAATTTTAAGGCGATGGCGCGGCCGATGCCGCGGCCCGCGCCGGTGACGACGGCGATTTGATTGGTAAGTTGGCTCATAGTTTTAAGAATTTTCTGACAGAATTAACAAAATGGACAGAATTTTATTTGGTGGATGGGGTGTGGAGTGACGCGCACATTCAACCCTGATATTTTCTAGGCAGTGGAATACCTGCGCGAGCGTATGCAGCAGCTACGCGATGAGCAAAATCGGGAGGCAGCAAATATGATCTTCCAATTTCATAAATTGACGTCATCACGCTCTTATCGGCGAGGCAGTCCAAGCGGACGTTTTCGATATTTTCCCTCTTGAACACTTGTTGCACCTTTTCTGTGACAAAGCAGCGCGCTGTCACTTTGCCGCTGGAATCAGCTCGCTCCATAAAAATGTCCGAACCATCCCAAGAATCCTCCGTGAAATAATGCCCACAAAAATGAGGAAACCAACCAGCCGGATATTTTGAAAGGACGACAACACTTCGAGATAAGTCCACTGGACCGCAACGCCCATTAATCATCAAGCCTTCATAGTCCGGATGAAAATGGCCTGCTTTGTCTGTCACAATAACTGGGTAGGTGCTCCAGCCGGTAATGCCATTCTCTCTCAGCAAATCAAGAATTCGGCGATGAGCGATTACGGGGTGGGCCGACGTTGTCCATATAAAATCAGAAGGGATGGCACCTCCCATTTCCCAAATAATCCGGATCTCCTCTGTCACACTTGTTTCACCTCGCGTAAGTGCTAGACAGTCGATATTTGTCTCGAACTTTCCGCGCAGTGGTTGGTTCGATAGCGGGTCGTGCAACGAGAATATGTGATCGAATCCTGGAAAGTTCTGCATGGTCATTGGCCGGGCCGATATTAGCTAAACTGCCAGCGCTTTCACCGTAGCTTCCAGACTCGCCGCATCCGCGACGTTCAGCATTTGCGCGGATTTATCAATGCGCTTCATGAAGCCGCTCAAGGCCGTGCCCGGGCCGAGTTCGATGAACCGCGTAAAACCCTGCGCCAGCAAGGCGCGCATGGATTCCTCCCAGCGCACCGACGCACAGACTTGTTCCACGAGCTTCGTGGAAATTTCCGTCGGCGTGCCGTGCGCCTGCGCCGTGACGTTGGAAATCACCGGCACGATGGGCGAAACCAAATTCACTTTCGCCAGTTCCGCACCGAGCTTCGGCTGCGCGCTGGCCATGAGCGGCGAATGATACGCGCCGGCAACGGTGAGCGGCAACGCACGTTTTGCGCCTTTGGCTTTGGCGAGCTCGCAGGCCTTTGTGATGTTTTCTGCCGCGCCGGAAATCACCAACTGGCCGGGACAATTCAAATTCGCCAGCACCACACCCGCTTCCGCGCACGCTTCGCGCGTCGGCGTTTCATCGAGGCCGATGATCGCGGCCATGCCGCCGCGCGTCACATCGCACGCTTCCTGCATGAATTTTCCGCGCTGCCGCACCACGCGCAGGCCGTCCTCAAAACTCATCGCGCCCGCCGCCGTCAACGCCGTGAATTCGCCGAGCGACAAACCGGCGGTCGCTTGGAAGTCCAAAGTCCCGTGTTCAAAGTCCAAAGGAGTGTCCGCCGCGCCAGGACTTTGGGCTTTGGGCTTTAGACTTTGGACTTGCTCCTTGAGCAATTGAAACGCGACCCAGCTCACGAGAAAAATTCCCGGTTGCGCGTTTTCGGTTTTCGTCAAATCGGCTTCGGGGCCGTTGAAGCAGATGCCGGCGAGATCGTAGCCAAGCGCGGCATTGGCGCGGTCGAACCAGGCTTGGGCGGACGGAAATTTTTCAGCCAAGTCCTTGCCCATGCCGACGACTTGCGCACCTTGACCGGCGAATAACAATGCAGTTTTGCTCATTCCGAAAATTTTAACCACAAAGCCGCCAAGTCACGAAGCAGAAATTTTGATGGGGCAATGGGGCGAGCCCGCTTGCCGATTCGGCGATCGCCGGTCCATCGGTCACGGGTATGATTTCAGCCGGTAAAATTTTACGGCGGAATTGGTCGTGATGTCGGAGAACTCAAATGCGCCGGTGGTGTTCGTGAGGTTCGTCAGCGAGCCCCAGGCGTTGAACACGGCAGCCGTTTGCAGTGTGTAAACGCCCGTCGCGCCGCCCAGCACGAGCTTGAGGCGATTGACTGATGACGAAGTGGCGGCCGTAAATCGCAGCGGATTCACGTCGAAAAAATTCAGCACATCCGCCAGGTAGGCACTGCGCACGCCCGCGCTGGTGATGGTTTCAAACGGAAAGCCGAGGTAAACGACTTTGCCGCCGCCCGCCGCGCCGTTGTAAACGATGGCCGCCGCGCCGGTAGTGAGGTTGCTGTAATTCACGGCGGCCGCCGCGCCGCCGTTGGTGGGCGCGAGCAAATCGGGATAGCCGACGAGATAAATTCCTTTCGAGCCGTCGTCAAAATTTCCGTTGGCGCTGAAGGAAAAAATCGAATTGGTGACGGCAGTGAAATTCCACACGCCGGAACTGTCGGCGACGTAGGCGGCGTGCAGCTGGTTGTGGATAAAATTCCGGTCGGCGGTCGTCGGCCCGCTTGGCCGATCCAAGTCCCAGGCGATTTCCGCGCCGGAGGTGAAAAGGTTTCCGCCGCCGGCGAGAAACGCCGCGACCTTGGCCTCTTCCGCGCTGCTGTAACTTTCGTCCACCGTGGATTCGTTGCCGCACGCCCAGATGACGATGGGATAATTGGTCAGCGCGACGAGGTCGTTGGTCACGGCGATGTGCTGGCACGAGTCAAAAGCCACGCCCGACGAGCTGACGGCGCGGCCGTGCGGCACGACGTAATCGAACGAGTTGATGCGGCGCGGCAGCACGCGGTCGTTGCCGCCGGAGCCGCCCGGCGGAATATAATTCTGCGCGACGAAATTTTGTTTGAGGTCGGTGGTGCGATCGAAGCGGTCAAACGCATTCACGAACAAAACTTTTGGCGAAGCGCTGGCCAGCGGCGGCCGGCAGCCGACGACGGTGGACGGCAACGATTCTCCGCCGGCGTTCGCAGCAGACACACGAAAATAATAATCCACGCCCGCCGCCAGATTGGCGACGGTGAAATTCGTCACATTGCCGACGGAAATCGCGCTGCCAAATCCGTAACCGTTGGTGGATTGATAAACAACGTAGTTCGTCGGCGCGCCGCTGTTCGCCACGCTTGCCGGCACCGCCCAAGCGAGCGTGACCAAACCGTTGGCGCTGCCGATGGCGCGGACGTTCGCCGGCGGTTCGGGCGGGAAGATCAGCGGCGGCGGAGTGTTCGTGTCGAACTGGTTCATGTGTTTGACGACGGCGTGCATGGCGGCGCGGGCGACGCCGTTGCGCACACGCGGATCGCGGAGCAGCGCGGCGTCGGTGACGTTGTCGTGATACGCCACCTCGATGATCGTGGCATCCATCACATTCACAAAACTGTTGTTGCTCAATTCTCCGTAAGCGCCGGAAAAAGTCGTGTTCGTGCCTTCGTCGAACCACGCGTATTCCAGCGGCGGCGAGCCGAGCGAAACCATCTCGTCGTTGACCGTCTGGCCGCAAAGCCTGGCGAGCGCGGCCTGGTTCGGCGTCGGCACGCTGGTGATCAAACCTGCCACCCCGCGCGACAAGCCGTTGGCGCTGGCATTCGAATGGAAGCTGATGTGGATGCGCTTGAAAAATGACGTGCCGGTCGTCTCGGTCATTTCGACGGACATGCGCGGCGGCGCGGACCAGCTGTCCTGCTCGTCCGTGCCGCTGGTGTCGTAAAGCGACGTGGATTGGCCCTGGCCGAGGTTCGCTTGAATCCAGTAGCGGCAGCTTTCGTCTTCGCGCGGATAGCCGGACACGCCGCCGCCGCGGTCAATCGAACCCATGCCATTGCCGAAACGAATCGCATCGGCAATGACGTAGGTGCCGTTCGTCGAGCTGCGCAGATTGCTGATGACGACGGAGCCGTTCAGGGCATTGGAGCCGGCGTTGAAATAATATTCGCCGAGATAAACCCAACCGTTGCCGACGAGATAATGCGGCACGCGATATTGCGTTTCGCCGCCGGTGTGCCGGACGCGGTAAAGCTGGTCGCCGCGATCCGAGCCGTGACGAACCCAGGTATAAACGGGATAATATCCCGTGGCGGGAATGGTCGGCGTGTAGGTCGCCGTGGCTGATTCGGTATTGTCAAACGCAGCGTAGCGATACGGCACGTCGCCGGCCTTTCCAAAATAAACCGTCGAGGGGCTGTCCGTCCACGCACCGGCAAAACTGACGCCCGCGCTCACGTTGTCGAGCACCACTTCATTCGTCTGCTGGCCGAGCGGACGCATCGAGGCGACGATCGCGCCGGCATTGAAACAGTAAGCGGCGAAAAAATTCAACTGGTCGAGGTTGCCGTAATCCTCATTCATCGAATTCAGCGCCGTCGGTCGTTGGAGATACCAGAAACCATTCGTGTTCCAAGTCCAGCCGTGGCCGGAATTCATGAACACCACCCGTCCGGACAGCGCGCCCGCCGGCTGATGCGCCGCAGGCACAACCGGACTGAACGCTGATCGCACCGTGGCAAGCGGCTGAGACGCTGTGGCTGGTGCCGGCTCAGTCCATTCCGGCGAGGCGGAAAAATCATGCCAGGTAGTGATGTCCGTTTCCGCATAGTCTGCGTCACTCGCCACACAAGTGAGCGGTGCCCACGCGGCCAGCGTGCTGGCTAAAATGCGAACGGCACGACGCAGCATGACGATATTGTTACACGAAAGGGTGGCGGCGGCAAATGATGCTTGGGCCAACTCCTGGCTTGCTCCAGCTCTGGTTCTGGAGAAAAATCCGTCGCACAAACTATGTTTTCACACGTTGTCATTTTTTGGACCGACCCGGCCCAGCCCGAAGCCGCCGAAGCCGTCATCGCCGGCGGGGAAAAATTTCTTAAATCCATTCCCGGACTGACACATTTTCACATCGGCAAAATGGTCGGCAGCACGCGGCCCGTCGTGGACCAAAGCTATCAGGTCGCGCTGAACACCGTTTTCACCAGCAAACAGTCACAAGACGACTATCAGGTGCACCCGCAGCACCTGGAATTCATCGCGCAGTGCGTGAAGCCGTTCGTGAAAAAAGTCGTCGTTTACGATTTCGAATAATCACGCCCGCGGGTGAAACTTGCGGTGGATCTCCCGCAGCCGGTTGCCGGTGACGTGCGTGTAAATTTCCGTCGTGCTGATGTTCGCGTGGCCGAGCAGTTCCTGGATCACGCGCAAGTCCGCGCCGTGCTCCAGCAGATGCGTCGCGAAACTGTGCCGCAGCATGTGCGGCGTCAGGTTGCGCGAAACGCCGGCGCGACGGACGCGATTCTTGATGTGCAGCCAGAGCGTCACCGCCGCGAATGGCGTGCCGCGCTTCGTCAGAAAAACATTCGCCGGTGATTTCGGCGTGACCAGCTTGGGCCGCCCGGCCTCGATGAAACGATGCAACGCCGCCACGGCCGTTCGTCCCACTGGCACCACGCGCTCTTTGTTGCCCTTGCCGATGACGTTGATGAATCCGGCATCGAGATGAAGCTGCTCCAGCCGCAGGTTTTTTAATTCCGACAAGCGCAGGCCGGAAGCGTAGGCCAGCTCTAAAATCGCCTGATCGCACAAACCTTCCGGCGTTTCGGGATTTTCCGGTTCCAGCAGTTTTTTGATTTCGTCGTTCGACAAGGCTTTGGGCAGCCGTTTCCACCGGCGCGGCAGCGACAGATTTTCCGCGAGGTTCGCCGGCAGCAGTTTTTCGTTTTCTGCAAATTTGTAAAACGCCCGCAACGCCGCGATTTCGAGATAAACGCTTTCGCCGCTCAAGCGCTTGGTGGATTCTTTGGGCTCGTCGGCGAGTGGCCGGGCGCGTTCATGTTGGAGGAACGCCATGAGGTGCTTCAGCTCGACCTCGTGCCAGTCTGCGAGATTTTGCCGCGCCGCCCAGGCGGTGAACTTGCCGAGCAACGCGGCGTAGGTTTTGGCCGTGTTGTCCGACTGCCCGCGCTCGTGGCGCAGGTATTGCAGAAAGTCTTCGACGAGCGTTTGCATTTTCAAATCGAACGAGACAAGTTTTCGGGGGAATGCGTCGGACGGCAAGCTTGATTCGGAGAATTGTGGCTGCAAATGAAGCCTGCGTAAAATGGATCTAACCGCACCGTCCCTGTTGCCAGCCGCCGGTTTGAAAGCTAATTTGTGGGCGTGCCGCTGAATCCCTCCGCGCTGAAAAACTCGCCGCTGCTCCTGTTGCTGCGCGTGAATGCCATCCACAGTTGGCGGCGATTGCTCGCAGTGCGCCAACAGTCGCGGCTGCTCACCAGCATCATCGGGATTTTTGTGGCGGGCTATCTGGTGCTGGCGTTCGAACTGTTTTTTCACGGAATGCAATTCATCGCCAAGTTCCCCGGCCTCGGCGCGGTGCTGACGGAACGACTGTTTTACACGCTGTTCGCCTTTTTATTTGCGCTGCTGCTGTTGAGCAATCTGATCATCAGCTACACCAATTTGTTCCGCAACCGCGAGACGGCGTTTTTGCTGACGCTGCCGGTTTCCACGCAGACGATTTTCCGCTGGAAATTCATCGAGTCCACGGTGCTGGCGTCGTGGGCGTTTTTGTATTTGATCGCGCCGCTGCTCGTCGCCTTCGGCATCGTGCGCGGTGTGCCGTGGCATTTTTATCCGCTGACGGTTTTGATGATCGGACTGTTCATTGTGCTGCCGGGCGTGCTGGGTTCGGCGCTGGCCATCGGCATCGGCCGGTTTTTGGACCGGCGCAATTTCCAACTGCTGCTGCTGTTCGTGGCGCTGGTGCTGCTGGCGTTCGTCGCGTTCTGGTGGAAATCCAATCCGGTGGACGACGACCTGCTGGACAAGCGCACGCTCGAGGCCCTCGACCGGCTGCTGGCCAAGACGCGGTTCACGATGTTTCCGGTGCTGCCGAGCTACTGGCTGTCGGCGGCGGTGATGCAATGGGCCGAAGGCATCACGCGCGGGGCGGCGTTTTTCGCGGCGGTGCTGCTGAGCCACACGCTGTTCTTCGGCAGCATTGCGTTCACGCGGTTCGGCAGTTTGTTTTACGACACGGCCTCGGCGGTGCAGAGCCGGGCGGGCGGGAGTTTTAACTTCAATTTGTTTCCGGCTAAAACAAATCAATCGCGGGACCCGGGCACGCTGGAAAGACTGGCCGGCATGATTCCATTCCTCCCGCCGGACACGCGGGCGCTGGCGGTGAAAGACGTGCGGATGTTCTGGCGCGACACCACGCAGTGGGGCCAATGCGTCATGTTTTTCGGCCTGCTCGGCGCCTATATCATCAACCTCCGCAACTTCACGCACCAGCTCACCAGTCCATTCTGGATCAACGCCGTCGCGTTTCTCAATCTCGGCGCCTGCGCGTTCAATCTCGCCTCGGTCACCACGCGTTTTGTGTTCCCGCAATTTTCCCTCGAAGGCCGCCGCCTCTGGATCATCGGCCTCGCACCGATGGGGCTGGAGCGCGTGGTTCACACCAAATACTGGCTCGCCAGCACGGCCTCGTTATTTGTGACGCTTGGCCTGGTCACGCTGTCGTGCTACCTGCTGAAGATGCCGTGGAGCGACGTTGCCTTTTTCGGCGCGGTCGTTACCGTAATGACCTTCGCGCTCAACGGCCTCGCCACCGGCCTCGGCGTTTTGTATCCAAACATCAAGGAAACCAACCCGAACAAAATTGTCAGCGGCTTCGGCGGCACGCTGTGTTTCGTCCTGAGTTCGATTTACATCATCGCCTCGCTGACCTTGCTTATCTTTGGTGACGGGGGTTTTCACGGCCACGCCGTCTGGACGGTCGCCTGCATCCTCGGTTTCGTGCTGCTCTCCCTGGTCATCGGCTGGCTCCCGATGAAGCTGGCCAGGCGCCAGTTGAAAAATTTTGAAGCGTGACCCAAAACTCCGCCGCCGTTTTCTGCATTCTACATTCTGCCTTGCGACCATTTTTCCAACGCGGTGAACAATTTCCCCCGCGTGACCAAATGCCTTTGCCCGCCGCCCGTCACCAGACCAAAACCATTGCCGTAAGCCGGGCCGTTCGCCACGCAGGCGTCCGTGCGGCAATCCACAATTTGTCGCTGCGCCGCGCCGATGGCGTTGGTGCGTTTGCCGTCCGCCTCAAACT
This sequence comes from uncultured Verrucomicrobia subdivision 3 bacterium, assembly GCA_903884535.1. Lineage (GTDB taxonomy): Bacteria > Verrucomicrobiota > Verrucomicrobiia > Limisphaerales > UBA11358 > UBA11358. The sequence goes on along the minus strand of CAISEZ010000100.1, from coordinate 21,996 downwards.
TCCAGCCGACGATTTTTGTTTTCGGGAACCAACCGCGCAGTTCCGCGATGATTTTCGGCGTCGGCACCAGCTCGACGAGCAATGCGCCCTGCCGCGTGGAAATTTTCTTCGTCGCCTTGAGCGCGGTGAATTCGCCGGCTTTCGTTTCCGTGAAAATTTTCCCGAATGCGAAATCGCTCACCGCCGCCGCGTGAAAAATGGCGTCCACTTTCTTGCCGCGAAACGATTTCAGTTTGGCGCGCAAATCCGCCGTGGTGGAAAAAATCTGAACCGACTTTGCCTTGCGCTTGCCGGCATAAGTCGCCGCCTCGCCGACGAGCAGCGTCACTTTGTGGCCGCGCGCCGCGAGAAAATTGGCCAGTTCCGTGCCCAGCCGGCCCGTGGAAAAATTCGTGAGCCGGCGCACGTCGTCCAGCGGCTCAAACGTCGGCCCGGCGGTGACAATGCAGTTCATGCCGCCGAATTTAACCGCAAAGAACGCAAAGAACACAAAGAAATTTAACCGCTAATCGGCGCTAATCATCGCTGATTCCGATTCGGAGAAATTTCCGCAATAAAAAATAGCGTTTATCAGCGCCGATTAGCGGTTAAATTCTCCGCCGCAACATGAGCAAAATTGTCGGCATTGATTTAGGCACCACGAATTCCCTGGTCGCCACGGTGGATTCGGGCATCCCGCTCGTCATCGCGGACGCGACCGGCCGGCGCCTCACGCCATCGGTTGTCCATATTCCGTCAACAGATGCCGAAGCCATTGTGGGTCAGGAGGCGAATCGCGTGCGGCTGCTGAAGCCGGCGGAGACGGTTTATTCGGTGAAGCGGTTCATGGGCCGGCGCGGCGCGGACATTGCGCAGGAAGAAATGCTGGTGACGTATCCGGTCAAGGCGGACAAAACCGGCGCGGTGACCATTCCGATCCACGGCCGGAATTATTCGCCGGAAGAAATCTCGGCCGAAGTTTTGAAAAAGCTGAAGCGCGATGCGGAAAATTATTTTGGCGAACCCGTGACGCGCGCCGTCATCACCGTGCCAGCCTATTTCAACGACGCGCAGCGCAATGCCACCAAGCGCGCGGGCGAACTCGCCGGTTTCACCGTCGAACGCATCGTCAACGAGCCGACCGCCGCCGCGCTGGCCTACGGTTTGGACAAGCTCCGGGAAAAATCGAAAATCGCGGTGTATGACCTGGGCGGCGGCACGTTTGACCTTTCCATTTTGGAATTGAACGAAGGCGTTTTCCAGGTGCTGGCCACGAACGGCAACACGCGGCTCGGCGGCGACGATCTGGACAAGCGGCTGGTGGATTTTCTGGCGGAGAAAATTCAAGCGGCCAATCCGTCCTCCGCCATCGGCCATCCGCAATTATTGTCGCGCATCCGGGAAGCCGCCGAGCAGGCGAAAATCAAATTGTCCACGGAAACCGAAGTGGAAATCGCGCTGCCGTTTCTCACGCCGGATTTTTCCTTTGGCTACAAACTCACGCGCGCCGAATTGGAAAGTTTGACGCGCGACATCATCGCCCGCACGCGGCCGCATTGCCTGCGGGCGCTGGCGGATGCGAAACTGGAGGCGAAAGATTTGGACCAGATTATTTTGGTCGGCGGCCAGACGCGGATGCCGCTGGTGGGAAAATTCGTGGGCGAACTGTTTGGCTGTGCGGATTTTGAGGAGACGCGCGGGAGCCTGCGGCTCGGCCAGGATTATCACAAGGCAGGAGGGCCGCAGTTGAACACGTCGCAAAATCCCGACGAAGCCGTGGCGCTCGGCGCGGCAATCCAGGCGGAAATTTTATCCGGCGGTTTCAAAAATGTTTTGCTGCTCGACGTGACGCCGCTGTCGCTCGGCCTGGAAACGTTCGGCGGCCTGATGAATGTCTTGATCCCGCGCAACTCGACGATTCCGCTCAAGGCGGGCGAGCTGTTCACGACGGCGATGGATTTTCAGCGCAACATGCTCATCCACGTTTTGCAGGGCGAACGCGAACGGGCAAAGGATAATTGGAGCCTCGGCAAATTCACGCTCGATTTTGAGGCCGCGCCGCGCGGTGTCCCGCGCGTGGGCGTGCAGTTTGAGATTGATGCCAGCGGCATTTTGCACGTGCTCGCCCGCGACACCAAAACGGGCAAAGAAAAAATGGTCGAAATGAAATCGGCCGTGGATGTGGACGACGCGGCCGTGCAAAAAATGGTCGAGGAATCCGTCGAGCACGCCTTCGACGACCTGGCGGTGCGCCGCTGGATCGAGGCGAAGTTGAAGGCGAACGAGACGCTGACGGCGACGCGCAAGGCGCTCGCGGATTTTGGCGCGGAGATTGAGACGGATTACCGCGAGAAAATTTTACGGGCGGCCGGCGAAGTGGAATCCGCCTTGGCCACGGAAAACACCGGCGGCTCCGGTGATTTAAAAAAATTGTCGGCGGCGGTCGGCGCGCTGGACGAGGCCACGAAACCGCTGGCGGATTTTCTGATGGACAAGGCGATGGAGGCGCTGCTGCGGAAGCGCGGACTGCTTCAGTGAGCCGGCATGCTGAGCCGGTTGAAGAACCAAATGAGGGCACCCACCGCCACCACCATCACCGTCCCAAAAAGGATGGTGAAAAATTGCATTTGCTTCTGATGTCCCGAAGGCTTTCGCTTTTTTCCCACGGCCACAAATTATTGTCTCGCCACCGAATCGGCAAATTATTTTTTCAGCGCGCCAGCCAGGCCAGCAACGGCGCGACGGCGATTGCGGGCAGATAATTCGCCAGCTCCACGCGGCGAACTTCAAAAATGACGAGCGCCATGGTGCAGACCAGCAGGCCGGCGGTGGTGTTGACGGCCTCCGTCAGCGCGTGCGACGCCAGCCACGGCAGCGCGCCAAAATGGATGGCGAGCGTCAAACCGTTCAGAAAAAAATAAACCGGAAAAGCCGCCAGCGCCGCCGGCCAGCGAAACACCTGCGCAAAGCTCACCGAGGCGAGCGCATCCATGACCGCTTTCAGCGCGAGCAGATAATAAAAATCGGCCAGCCCGTCCGTCACCGCGCCGACCAGACCCAGCGGCGCGGCGCAAAACAAAATGGTGCCGGTCATCAAGCCGTCCGCCGGCGGGCCGGGCGGGTGTTTTTGCGCGGCGGCGAGCCGGGTCGCCGCGTGGCGGCCAAGCCGGTTGGAAATTTTTTGCAGCGCGAGCAGTTTCCCGATCCCATTGCCGAGAACGAGGGCCAGTCCGGCCACTAAAAGTTGTTTGAGACAGGGAACGAAGGCCCCATTGAGGTTTTCCCAGATGAGCCGCAGGCCGAAAAAAACCGTGAACGCGCCGAGAGCCGAGCGGATGAACACCTGCGCACGGAGCGACAGCGGCTGCGGCCATGCCAGCCCGAACCAGGCGCCGAGCAGGATGCCGAGGGCGTTGAGAAATGCGCCGATCACAAGCCGATTGTGGCGCGACCCGGCCGCAAAGGAAACGAAGAAAAGTTTTCCCTTTGCGCGGCGGGCGTTTTAGATTTCAGCCGTGTTTCAAGTCAGCCTGATTTTAATTTTGCCGTCGCGGCAGCTTTTTCGTCGGCTCGTTGAATAATAATTTATGCCCGAAAGCAAATCGCGCAACGCGTGGTTCTGGGTGCCGAGCCTGTATTTTGCGCAGGGCATTCCCTACGTCATCGTGATGACGATGTCGGTGGTGATGTATAAACGGCTCGGCCTCTCGAACACGGACATCGCGCTTTACACGAGCTGGCTATATCTACCGTGGGTCATCAAGCCGCTGTGGAGCCCGTTCGTGGACATCACGCGCACGAAACGGTTCTGGGTGGTGCTGATGCAATTCCTCGTTTCGATCGGGCTGGCGTCGGTGGCATTTTCAATTCAGGGCAGCGCGTTTTTCCAATGGTCGCTGTTTTTGTTTTGGATCATGGCATTCGCCTCTGCCACGCACGACATCGCGGCGGACGGTTTTTACATGTTGAGCATGTCCCAGCACGAACAGGCGTGGTGGGTCGGGCTGCGCAGCACGTTTTACCGGACGGCCATGATTGTCGGCAGCGGCCTGCTGGTGGTGCTGGCCGGCGTTTTGGAAAGCAAGAACGGCCTGCCGCCGGTGGAAATTTCCGTGGCGGCGAAAACGGGGGCCGCCATCGTTTCAACTTTTGATCCGGCATCGGTGGAAATTCCAAAATCGCCCGGTGAACTGCGCGTGGTTACGCAGCCGAGTTCGCTCGATATCGCGCTGTCCGAACGCAGCGCGCCGGAGGCGAAAGCCGTCATCAAGCAGGCGAAATCGTGGAACGTGCAGCATGGCTTTGTGGCGGACGATAAACCGCCGTTGAAGCCGGTGGACAACCAAAATGATTCCTGGTGGACAAAATGTTTTTCCGGGCCGCTGCGGAATTTTTTGACGGCGCATTTTCCCAAGCCGGAAAAAACCAAAGCGGCAGCGGCCACTGCAGGAAATTTTGGCGTGATTTATTTTGCGCTGTCTTCGCCGCCGCCGGCGGGAAAAGAAATCGCCGTCAATTTTGCGCGCCAGCCCAGCGGCATCGAATACCTCGGCTTCGGCAAAAGCGACAAGGGTTTTAGGCTGATGGAAGGCGAACATTTTGTCTTCAACGCTGCGAATTGGAGCCAGCCGGCGATGGCCGTCATCCAGCTCGACCCCAAATTGAAGCAGGATGCGTCCGTGGTTTTCCTGACCAGCTCGGGCAACATTCCACTGGCGTGGAGCATCACGCTGTTTGTCGTCGCCGGACTTTTTCTCGGATTCAGTTGCTGGCACAGCGTCATGCTGCCGCGCCCGCCGGGCGACGGCCCGGTGGTAACGCACAAAAGTTTGTTCGGCGAATTTTTCGCCACGCTCGGTTCGTTTTTCCAGAAGCCGGGCATCCTGATGGCGATGGCCTTCATTTTATTTTACCGCTTCGACGAGGCGCAGTTGTCCAAAGTGATTTCGCCGTTCCTGCTCGACAGCCGTTCCGCCGGCGGACTCGGCCTCGCCACGAGCCAGGTTGGCTTGGTTTATGGCACCTTCGGCATCCTCGCGCTGACATGCGGCGGTTTGCTCGGCGGTTTTTCGGCGGCGAAATACGGCTTGAAAAAAATGCTGCCAATCATGCTTTGCTCGATGTATCTGCCGAAGCTCGCGTTCATTTTTCTCGCGTTCACGCAGCCGGACAATTTTCTTGTCACCTGCGGCGCGGTGGCGGTCGAGCAGTTCGGCTACGGTTTTGGTTTCACGGCGTTCATGCTTTACATGCTTTATTTCGCGGACGGCCCGCACAAAACGGCGCATTACGCCATCTGCACCGGCTTCATGGCGCTGGGCATGATGCTGCCCGGCATGTGGAGCGGCTGGGTGGCGGACATCGTGGGCTACAAACATTTTTTTGTGTGGGTCAGTTGTTCGTCCCTTCCCGGCCTGGTGCTGGCACTGCGGCTGAAGATTGATCCGCAGTTCGGCAAAAAAACTGCGGGTGCTTGAACAACCGGCGGCACACTTTGTTGCAAATATAAATTGCTTTGAACGCGCCGGACTTTCCAGAATCCAAGTTCACAATGAAACCCATTCGTTTGCTCTTGCTCACCGCCGTCTGGCTGGTCGTCGCCGCCGCTGCGCGCGCCGACCTCGCGTCCATTATCGCTGAAGTCGAATCCAATTCACCGTCGCAGACGACGGCCATTCCGCGCCGCGCCAGTATCATTTTTATCCAGTGCCACGGCCTCGGCTACGGCGACTTGAGCTGCTACGGCCAGACCAATTACCAGACGCCGAATCTGGACCGGCTCGCTGCCGAGGGCATTCGCTTCACCAGCTACCGCGCGGGAAGCCCGGATTTCGGCAGCGCGCAGGCCGCGCTGATGGCGGGAAAAAACTCCATGAATCCAACCGCGCCCACGCTCGCGCAACGGCTCCAACAAGCCGGTTATCACACCGGCCTGCTCGGCGAATGGGCGCTCGGTCCCAAACCGTGGACGCAGGGTTTTGACGAGTTCGCCGGCTTTGTGCAGGCCGATGAAGGCCGCAATTATTTTGCCGACTACCTCTGGCGTTACGCGCCGGAAAGCATTTTGAACACGACGAACAACCAGATGGAAACCTTCGTTGGCAAGGAGATGATCTATCCGAACACCGGCGGCAAAAATGGGGAATACATGCCGGAAATGTTTTTCAAGATGATGCTGAACTTCATCCACACGCACCAGCCCGACCGGTTCAACCATTACCAGCCGTTTTTTCTGCTCGTGAATCTGCCCGCGCCGCGCTCGGCTTCCGCCACGGCCGATGAATTTCCCGTGCCCACCGACGCGCCGTTCTCGGCTGAACCGTGGCCGCAAGCGGCGAAAAACCGCGCCGCGCTCATCACACGGCTGGACACGGGCATCGGGCGGCTATTCGAGGAACTGCAAAAAATGCAGATGACCAACAACGTCGCCGTCTTTTTCACCAGCGCCAGCGGCGCGGAGAAATTTGTGAATCCCAATCTGAAAACAGTCTGGCCCGCCGATGAGGTTGCCGCTGGTTCGCCGCGCGTGCCGATGATGGTTCGTTGGCCGGGGAGTATTCCCGCCGGCCGCGTCAGCCGTCAGGCGTGGAGCGCGGTGGATTTTGCGCCGACCGCGCTGCAAATCGGCTTTGCCAAGCCGGCCGCGGATTTCACCGGTATTTCCGTTTTGCCGGTGCTGTTCGGCCAATCGGGGACAACCACGAATATCGCGCCAGATCGGTTAGATCGAAATTATTAAGTGATGTCGGTAGCTAACGCGTGGGTGCGCTGCTGGGCAGCGGCGCGCTGAAATCGCTTTCCCGCTCGACTTTTTTCACGGCGAAGGTCATCCACACGACGGCCAGCACGATGGCCAGCACCACCGCCGCCGCCGCAAACCACGGCCAGCGGTATTTCGTTTTCGGGAGATTCTCGCCGGGTTCGTTCATCGCGATCCGATGGTCGCACAAGTTGGCGGCAGAAAAAACATTTTCGCGCGAAGGACGCGAAGTTTGCGAAGAAGGCATTTCCCTTCGCTGCCTTTGCATTCTCCGCGCGATATTTTTTCAATCCGCGAAAACTCGACCGCGCAGAGAATTCGTTTAAGTTGTCCGTCAGATTTCATGCACGAAACGGAATCCACCGAAAAACTGCCCGATGCGCCGGCACCCAAAACCGCCGACGAGCATCCGTATGCCGTTTTGAAGAATCCAGATTTTGTGCGCTACCTCATCGGCCGATTCGTGGCGTCGCTCGGCCAGCAAATGCTCGTGGTGGCGATTGACTGGGAACTTTACGAGCGGACGCATTCCGCGCTGGCGCTGGCGTTCGTCGGGCTGTCGCTGATGATTCCGATGATCCTCTGCACGCTGCCCGCCGGCCATTGCGCCGACACCTTCAGCCGTAAAAACATCATATTGGTCTCGACGCTGGTGCTGATTTTTTCCAGCGCGGGCCTCGCGTTGAGTTCCAAATTGCACGCGCCGATCGGCTGGATTTATGTTTGCCTGGCGGTCATCGGCACGGCGCGGACGTTTCTGTGGCCGGCGAGCGCGGCGTTTGTCACGAGCCTAGTTTCGCGGCACCAGCTTGCCCGCGCGGTGACGTTTACCAGCGGCACGTTTCAAATTTCCTCGGTGGTCGGCCCGGCGGCGTGCGGCATGGTCATCATTCTGGCGCACCACACGGCGTGGGCGGTTTATGCGCTCAACGCGCTGGCGTCGCTCATCTGTTTCGCGCTCGTTTTACAAATTAAACACGTCCACAAAATCAAAACGCCGGAACCGATGACCACGCGCAGCCTCATCGAAGGCTTCCGGTTTGTGTTCGACAACAAAATCATCCTCGGCACGCTGACGCTGGACATGTTCGCCGTGCTGCTTGGCGGCGCGGTGACGCTGCTGCCGATTTATGCGAAGGATATTTTTCATCGCGGTCCGGAGGGTTTGAGCTGGCTGCGCGACGCCATGCCGATCGGCGCGGTCATCTGCGCGTTCGTCATCGCGCACCGGCCGCCGCTGCAAAAGGCCGGGCGCACGATGTTGTGGTGCGTGGCGATTTTTGGCGCGGCGACCATTGGCATGGGCTTCATTATCATCCCCACGGCGGGCTGGTTCTGGCTGGCGTGTGCGCTGCTGGCGCTGGCGGGCGCGGTGGACCAGATCAGCGTGGTGGTGCGGCAGACGCTCGTGCAAATCCTGACGCCAGACGAAAAACGCGGCCGCGTGTCGGCGGTGAACAGCCTGTTCATCGGCACCTCGAATGAGCTGGGCGGCTTCCGCTCGGGCTTTGTGGCGTTTCTGTTCACATCGCCGTCGTTCCTCGGCAACGCGGCGGCGACGGGCGCGATCGTGTCGGTGGTGAGCGGCGGCATCGGGACGATTCTGGTGGTGCTGGCCGTGGCGTGGATCTGGCCGGAAATCCGCAAATACGGCAAGCTGGCGTGAACGATTTTGCCAGATGAAGTTGGCGAAGCTAAATATCGTTTGGCGACTTCACTTGGTCGCCGATCGGCGGCAGCAGCGCGTCAATTCTTGCAGATTTCCAGCTGCATTTTGTTCTCCGCAGAATATTTGCCGCTTCTGCTCAATTTAATTTGCCAACAGTAGCAGCGTGTTTTAGGTTCGCTGCACAGCCATATGCCACACGCTTCTGCCGATTATATTGTCGTTGTCAGCAACGAAGATGATTTTCACGCCGGCTTCCATCACTTCGCCGACAAGGTGAACCGCAAACTCAAAGTTGGCTACGCCCTGCACGGTCCGCCGTTCAACATCAATCAAACCCTGTGCCAGGCGATGATCCGGAACGAAGGCGCCCAGCACAGCGGCGACACCACCATCTTCATCCAGCGGCCGGCCGCGACGCCGCATCACGCTTAGCGCCGGCGTTTCCCGCTTTGCAGCGCGCGGAGAATTTGTTTTCATCGCGCCATGCCGAACCTTTCACTCGCCGCCATCGTCAAGCATTGCGACCAGATTTTGCGCACATCTGAAATCGGCGACTACGACGGTGCGGTGAACGGCCTGCAGATGGAAAATTCCGGCTCAGTCACGCGCATCGCCGCCACTGTGGATGCGAGTCTGGCAACCGTGAAACTGGCCATCGCGGCCAAAGCGGATTTACTCATCGTGCATCACGGCTTGTTCTGGAGTCCGGCGCAGCCGTGGACCGGGAAAAAATACCAACTTGTAAAACTGCTCATTGAAAACAATCTCGCGGTTTACAGCTCACACCTCCCGCTGGACGCGCATCCCAAACTCGGCAACAACGCGCAACTCGCCGCCGCGCTCGGTTTAAAAAAACTGAAACCGTTTTTCCCGAGTCATGGACAAGACATCGGTCTCAAATCGTTGAACAAAATTTCCCGCGCAGAATTGGCGCAGCGGCTGGAGCGCGCGCTCGGCGCGAAACCGACCGTCATTCCCGGCGGAAATGAAATCTGCAAAAACATCGGCATCGTCACCGGCGGCGCGGGCAGCGATTTGAAACAGGCCGCGAGCGAAGGCGTGGACACGTTCATCACCGGCGAAGGTCCGCACTGGACATACGCGCTCGCCGAGGATTTGGGCCTGAATGTTTTTTACGCCGGCCATTATGCGACCGAGACATATGGGGTGAAAGCGCTGGCGGCAGAACTTGCCAAAAAATTCAAGCTGCCATGGAAATTTTTGGATCACCCGACCGGCCTGTAAATCTCCAATCGGACGCTGTGGATCACCGAAACAAACCCTTAGAGCAGCCGGACCGCTTTCATTTGAATGCCGCGTCGGGCTGGCTGGGTCTGGGCGATCTGGATTCCGCCGAGGCGGAGTTGCACCACATCTCGCCAACCCTGCGCGACCATCCCGAAGTGCTGTCAACGCGCTGCGATATTTATTTTGCGGCTGAAAAATGGAATGAACTCCTCCCGGTCGCCGAGCGGTTGCTGCGCCAGTTGCCCAAGCTGGACCAGGTTTGGATCAACCGCAGCTATGCCCTGCATGAGCTGAAGCAAACGCAGGCGGCCTTCGACCAGCTGCTGCCGGCGGCGAGGAAATTTCCGAAACAATGGCTCATCCGGTATAATCTGGCGTGTTATTGCTCCCAGCTCGGGCGATTGAAAGCGGCGATGAAATGGCTGCAAGCGGCAATGGTTCTTGCCGACAAAAAAGAAATCAAAGCCATGGCCCTGCACGATCCGGATTTTAAACCGCTGCGAAAAGAAATCCGGGCGATTATTTAATTGGCCGGCTGGCTACTTCATCTGCGCAAACACGCGCTCAACGATTCTCTGGCCAATGGCGAGCGACGCCGTGGCGGCGGGCGATGGGGCGTTGATCACATGCAGCGTTCCTTGCGCTTCCTCGAAATGAAAATCTTCGATCAAACTTCCGCTCGGCAGCATCGCTTGCGCGCGCACGCCGGCGCCGCCGGTTTCCAAATCCTCCTCGCGGATGTCGGGCACGAGTTTTTGCAGCGACCGGGTGAATTCGGCTTTGGAAAGCGAGCGCCGGATTTCATAGCCGCACAGGCTTGGATATTTTACCAGAAATTTCCACAAGCCGGGAAACGTGAGGGACTCGGCGAAATCGCGCAAATTGAAATTCGTCCACTTGTAACCTTCGCGCGCAAACGCCAGCACGGCGTTGGGTCCGGCCTCGATGCCGCCGTGAACCAGTCGCGTGAAATGCACGCCGAGAAAGGGAAACTTTGGGTCCGGCACCGGATAAATCAAATGGCGCACGAGCGATTGTCGCGCTTTTTTGATCTGAAAATATTCGCCGCGAAACGGAACGATTTTGGCGGATAGCTTTTGCCCCGCGGCTTTGACCAGCCGGTCGGCGTGCAAACCGCCGCAGGTGATCACAAACTTAGCGCGAAAATTTCCGGCCGAAGTCTCGACGCTGCGCTCGCTGCCGTCGGCAATCATTTTTTCAACCCGCGCATTCAACCGGATTTCACCGCCGCGTTGGCGGATCAGTTCACCGAGTTTTTCGCAGGCGGCGGGATAATCCACGATGCCTTCCTGCGGCACATGAATCGCCGCGAGACCGGCGGCGTGCGGTTCGATCTCCTTGATCTGCTGCGGATTTAATTTGCGCAGGCCTTGCAAACCATTCGCGTTGCCGCGCGTCCACAAATTTTCCAGCCGCTCCAATTCGTTTGGAGCCGTGGCGACAACGATTTTTCCACATTGATCATGCGCGATGCCGTGTTCGCGACAGAACGCCAGCATCAGTTGCAAACCTTGCACCGCGCATTGCGCCTTGGCGGAACCGGGTTTGTAATAAAGTCCGGAGTGCAGCACGCCGCTGTTGTTGCCGGTCTGGTGCGCGGCGAGCTTTGACTCTTTTTCGAGCAGCAAAATCTTCAACTGCGGCCGCGCTTCCAGCAGCCGGTGCGCCGTGGCAAGACCGACAATGCCGCCACCCACAATGATGACGTCGTGAGTCACGGCCTATTTCTTGACGGGCGTGGGTTTGCTCGTGAGGCCGGCAATCATGCGGCGGCCTTCGTTGGCGACCATGCCGAGGAAACGGAAAACTCGGCGGATCGCCGGCTGTTCCGGCCACGCGACGAGTTTCTCTTTTTCCAACTGATCGGCCTCGGAATTTTTTCCGAGGGCGCGGAGGCAAGTGATTTTCATGTCCTGTGCCGCGCGAACTTTCATGTCCGCCATGTCCACGCACTCCACAAATTTCAGCGCCTCGGTGTAATTTTTCTGATTGATAAAATTTTGCGCGTGCGTGAGCAGACGAATGACCGCGGTCGCTTCCTGCTTGAGATAGAGCGGATAAAACAAATTGCGATCTTCCGGCTTGAGCGCGGTGTGACGCTCTTCTTGAAAGATGCAATAAACATCCGAAAAAGCGTCGGTCTCGTCCTTGGTAATTTTTGCGAATGCTTTTTCGAGTTCCGCCGTTGCGGCGGCGCGCGCGGCAGGATCTTTGGCGTGCATCGCATCAATCAATTTTTGCGAAGAATCTTTTCGCTCGATCACGGTCAGCTGGCAGAAGCGCGTCCAGAACGGCACGTTGCGCATCCGTTGCGTCAGGCCCTTGTCGCCGATGGGATTCATCGTGACCGGAACTTTCACACAGCGACCCGCCATGACGGCGATCTGCTCGATCCATTTGTCATCGAACCAATAGATGAAAATGCCAGGAAAAATTTTCTCGTAACCGAGCGTCAGCAAAAAGCCCCAGCCGATGTAAGGAAACGTCGCTTGCGGCGCGTTTGGATCGTGCGCAAAAGCGAGCAGCACGCCGTCGCGGCAATCGGTGAAGGCGCCGCGCACCACTTCGTCCCAGCCGTGGGTGTCAAACCGCACGTCGTCCACCGAGATGGTGTAAATTTCCGAAACGCGGCCGGACGCATTCCACAGCGCCTGATGGCACAAGCCGAGCGCACCGGGGCGCGGTCCGACGTGCCAATGAATCGGAAAACCAGGATCGGGAAATTTTTTCGCCGCGATGGCGTCGAGCATGACCTGGTCGTCGTCATCCACGTAAATCCACAGCTTCACCTTCGCTTTGTTGACGGTGTTCTGTTTCAACGATTCGATTTCCTCGGCGAGCATTTCCGCCCGGCCGCGCGTGGCCATGAGGATGGAAATTTCGCCAAGGCGGATGCCGCACTGGTCGCGATCGAGAATGGCAGGTTTTTCGCTGGTCATTGGCCGGGCAGACTAATTCAGCGCGGCGGCGAGTTCAATGCTAATCAATGTTCACGCGGTCAGGCTAAATGTTTTGCGCTGAAAGAAATCTTCGCTTAAAGTTTGCCAGTCCAAAACCAATTTAAATTTTATGCGAATGAAATCCTTCAAGCCGAGTTGCAACCTGGCCACCATCCGGGACGGCCGTGGCGCCATTTTTTCCTTTGTGCCGGACGCGCCCATCCTTGAATTCACGCACCAGTTCATCAAGGCCGGCAAGATTCGCGGCAACCATTGCCATCCGGAATTTGACGAATACATCATGCTCGTGGACGGCGTCGGCGTGGAGGTCGAGGTGGACATCAAGACGCGCAAAGAAAATTTTATCTACATGAACAAGGGCGAGTGCATCTTCATTCCGCGCAACACTTATCATGTGTTTCTCGCCGTCACCGATTGCCAGTCCGTTTCCTTCCTGACCAAACGCTGGGACGACTGCAAGCGCCCGATCATCCACGAAAATCTTGGCATGGGCGACGGCGACCATGGCGACCCCAAGAGCGCGTTCAACCAGTTCCAAAACAAAGACGCGCACCACGCCAAATAATTTCGCATGGCTGCCGTCCAGTTTGGCTTGATCGCCTGTTCCAGCATTGCGCGCCGGCGTTTTCTGCCCGCGCTCAAGCAGGTTGACGGCGCGCAGCTTGCCCGCATCGGCAGCCGGGATCGCGCGAAGGCGGAACAATTCGCCCGCGAATTTTCTGCGGCGCGTTTTGGCACTTACGAAGACGTTCTCGCCGATCCGCAAATCAACGCCGTTTACATTTCCACGCCGCCAACCATGCACGCGGAGTGGGTGCATAAAGCAGCGGCGGCGAAAAAACATATCCTCTGCGAAAAACCGGCGTTCATGAATGTTGCCGAGGCGCAGGCCGCCGTGGCGGTTTGCCGCCAGCATGGCGTGCGGCTGTTTGAAGGTTACGTTTTCAAATATCATCCGCAGCACGCGCAAATCAGTTCGCTCGTCGCGTCCGGTCGCATCGGGGCGCCGCGATTTTTTCAGGCGGAATTTTGCTATCCGCGTCCCACGGAAAATGACATCCGGCTCAAAACGGATTTGGCCGGCGGTGTCTTTCACGACTCGGCAGGTTATCCCGTCGCGGCTGCGCTGATGCACATCGCCAGCCGGCCCGTCGCCGTGAGTTGCGTGCAAAGCCGCGACGCCGCTTCCGGCGTGGACGAAGCCTGCGCGATTACGATTCACTTTGCCGGCGGTGAAGTCGCGCAGCTTTACGCGGCGTTTGGCGTGAATTATCGCTCGCGCTATGCCATTGCCGGCACGCGCGGCCGCATCGAATCTGAGCGCGCCTTCTCGGTTCTGCCGGACAAGACCGTGACCTTGACCGTCGAGACCGATGCCGGTTTGGAGAAAATCACCGTCGCTCCAGCCGATCAGTTCCGGTTGATGATCGAGGCGTTTTGCGCAAATATTACCAGTCGCGCGGCGGACGAAACCAATTTTGAAAACGACCTGCTGCGGCTGCAATCCGTGATGGATGCGGCGGCACGGTCGGCGCGTGAGCAACGAATCATTTCCATCGAAAATTTATGAAAGTTCTAGTCACTGGCGGCACGGGATTTTTGGGGCGGCACTTGGTTCCTGATTTACAACGTCAGGGCGCCGAGGTGACGATCATCAATTCCAAGAATTGTAATCTCGTCGAAAAACAAAACCTCTTGCAGTTCAAAGACACGAAATTCGACCGCATCTATCATCTCGCGGCGTGGACGAAAGCCGGCGATTTCTGCCTGTATCACAAGGGCGAGCAGTGGATCATCAACCAGCAGATCAACACCAATGTGCTTTGGTTCTGGCGCGAGTTCCAGGAAAAGGCCGTGATGATTTCGATGGGCACCGGCTGCGCGTATCCGCCGGAGCTGGAATTGAAGGAAGAGAATTACATGGTCGGCGAGCCGGACAGCGACCTTTACACTTACGCGATGACCAAGCGCATGCTCTACGTCGGCCAGCTCGCGCTGAATCATCAATACCAAATGTCGTTCCGCCATCTGATGCCTTCGACGCTGTTCGGTCCGGAGTTTGAACGCGAGGACACGCATTTTATTTTCGATCTCATCAAAAAAATCGTCGCCGGCAAAACCCAGGGCGTGCCGGTTTCGTTGTGGGGCACGGGCAGCCAGATTCGTGAACTGATTTACATTGATGATGCGATCAAGCTGATCAATCTCGCCGTCGAGCATTGCCCAAACGACATTTTGAATCTCGGCAGCGGCCACGGCCACAGCATCCGGCAATACGCGGAAATGATTTGCGAAATCGTGGATTACGATCCGAAGAAAATAATTTACGATACGACCAAGTGGTCGGGCGTCTCGAAAAAAGTTTTCAACACGGACAAGATCAACCGGCTGTTTCCGGACTTTAAGTTCACAGACATCCGCGTCGCCCTGGCCGAAACGATCCGTTATTATCAATCTTTGCCGCCGCAACCCCTTCACAAATAATTTATGCCCTGCCGCGTTTGTCACAGCACGAAGCTTGAACAATTTCTTGACCTCGGCGACCAGCCGCATTGCGACAGCCTGCTGCTGCCGAAAGATCTCGGGCACAAGGAACCGTATTATCCGTTGCAGGTTTGCTTCTGCCACGACTGCACCGCCGTGCAGATCAATTACACCGTGCCGAAGGAAACGATGTTCGAGGAATATCTTTATGTTTCGGGAACGACGCAGACCTTGCGCACGCATTTTCAAGACAGCAGCGACCGCCTCGTCGCGCGGCTGGGTTTGAAGAAGGACGATCTCGTCGTGGATATCGGCAGCAACGACGGCACCTGGCTCGCGTGCTACGAAAAATTTGGCCTGCGCACGCTCGGCGTGGACGGCGCGAAAAATCTGGCGGAGATGGCCAACAAGCGGGGCGTGGAAACGTGGGCGAAATTTTTTAACGCCGGCGTCGCGCGCGATATCATCGCGCAAAAAGGTCGCGCTAAACTTGTGACGGCGGCGGGCGTGTTTTTTCACCTAGAAGAATTGCACAGCGTCACCGAGGGCATTGCCGAACTCATCCGCGACGGCGGGGTGTTTTGCGTGCAGGCCATCTCGCTGGCCGGCATGATCAAATACACGCAGTTTGATCAGGTTTATCACGAGCATCTCACTTATTGGACGGTGCATTCGCTCGACCGGCTGTTTTCAGAATACGGCTTGGAAATATTTTTTGCCGACATGCTGCCGATTCACGGCGGCTCGATGGAACTGTTGGTCGCGCCGCGTGGCACGCAGACGATTGATCCCTCCGTCGCCAAAATGCGCGCGGACGAAAAGGAACTCGGCTGCGACAAGATCGAGACCTACAAGAAATTTGCCAAGCGTGTCTGGGAAATTGAGGCCGAACTCATGGCGATCCTGCGCGACTATCACGCCAAAGGAAAAAAGGTCTATGCCTTCGGCGCACCCGCCAAAGGCGCGACGCTGCTCAATTCATTTCACATCACCACCGAGTTGGTGCAGTGCGCCGTCGAAGTGAATCAAATGAAGGTCGGCAAATACATTCCCGGCGCACGGCTGCCGATTCTGGACGAAAAAATGACGGACGTGCCGGACGCCTATCTGATTCTCGCGTGGAATTTTCTTAAAGAGTTTTTGCCGAAGAAGCGCGATTACATCATGGGCGGCGGCAAATTCATCGTGCCGATCCCAACGCCCGTCGTCATTGACAAAGACAACTACGCGCAATACGCCAGTTAATTTTGCACCGCATTTCTTAACCCGTGTTCTTAAAATGGGTAAGGGGAAGCGCCGGAGGCGCGCCAGATAGTAGCCCACGGTGAAACCGTGGGTTGGTTGGTCAACGGACCTTTCCGCCCCGGATGGGGCGGCAGAAAATCACCGGGCATATTCCTTTCACCCCGTCCGGGGCTGAATCCTTTTTATCGCTTTACCCACGGTTTCACCGTGGGCTACTTTCGATCGCTGCTCTGCAGCGTCAGGCGGATTATTAAAAATTTCCTGTTACGAAAAAATAATCTGCGAGCCGGGCGCGTTGATCTTCACGTCGAGAATCTGGCGCCCGGTGAAAACGTGACGCAGCTTGGCGTGCGTTTCCGGCGGTGCAAAAAACAACATGAAGCCGCCGCCGCCGGCCCCGAGCAGTTTGCCACCCCATGCGCCGGCTTTCCGGCCGGTGGCGTATATCTCATCAATCTCCGCGTTGGAAATGCCGCCGTCGAGACCGCGCTTGGCTTCCCACGCGCAGTGGAGCAGTTCGCCGAATTCACGCAATGGCCGGCCGGAAACCAGAATATCGTGGCCGGTATAAACCATTTGGCGCATCGCGCTCAACGCCGACAGGTTTTGGTCCACGCGCTTCAACTGGTGCGCGACCACGTCCGACGCCTTGCGCGTGATGCCGGTGAAAACGAGAAACAGGTGCGACTGAAAATCCGCCAGCCGTTGCGGCGGCAGCGGCACGCGATTGACCACAAAATCTTTTTCCGTGCGGAATTCCACCAGATTGAAGCCGCCAAAAGCCGCCAGCACCTGATCCTGACAGCCGACATTGTCCTTCAAAATATGGCGCTCGACGTTGATCGCTTCGATCGCCAGCTCGTGCGGGCGGAGAAATTGTCCCTTGAAAGTATGCAGCGCCTGGAGGAGCGAAACCGTGAAGGCTGACGAGGAGCCGAGACCGGTGAACGCCGGCAGATCGGCGAAATTGTGCAGTTCGATGTCGCGCTCAAATTTGCAGAGCTTGAGGCATTCGCGGAAAACATTGTGCTCGATGTGGCAAACTTCCTTGACCAGTTCCACTTTGCGATACGAGATGCGCATCGAGTAATCGAACAGGTGGCTCAGGAACGGACTGACCGTGACGTAGGAAAATTTGTCGATCGCCGTCGCCAAGACCGCGCCGCCTTCCTTCAAAAAATATTCAGGATAGTCCGTGCCGCCGCCAAAAAAACTGATGCGCACCGGGGCGCGGGAAATAATCATACGATTTCAGGTTTGAAACTGGGCGATGTTTTGCTGAATAAAAAAATCCGCTTCCCGCAGCGTGTCGGGCGTGCCGATGTCCAGAAACGGTGCGTGGATGCGCAAAACTTTCAACGATTCGCCCGCCGTCGTCAACGCCGGAAACACTTCGGCTTCGAGGCTCAACGGCCGCTGCTCCGAAAACTTTTTCACCAGCGCATCGCGGAACAAATAAACGCCGGTGCTGATGACGCCCTGGCCGGGCCGCTTTTCCGCAAAGCAGGCAAGGTTGCCATGGGCGTCGCTGACGAGGCTGCCGTAACGACTCGTGTCCGGAACTTCGCGGCCGAAAATCACGCCGGCAGTTTTTTCATTTTCCAATTCGCGCAGCGCATCCGCCAAATTTGCGAACGCGAGCGTGTCGCCATTCAGCAAAAACCAGGCGGCCGAATTGACTTTGCTTTGCTGGACCGCGTTCAAAAATCCGCCGGCGGTGCCGAGCGGCGTGGTTTCCGGCACGCACGACACGGTGACGCCGGCGACTGGCTGCGATGAAAAATGTTTTTCAATCGTCTCCGCCAGGTAGCCGGTGGAAAGCACGACGCGCCGGATATTTTGCGCGGCGAGCCAGCGCACGACCCATTCGAGGAACGGCCTGCCGTTGACGGGCGCCATCGGCTTGGGCAGATCGCCGAGCAGATGTTTGATGCGCGTGCCGAAGCCGCCGGCGAGAATGACGGCTGAAATGTTTTCGGAGGAAATTTTCACAGGGTTTTAACCACGGATAAACACAGATAAACACGGATTGAAAACCAATTTCCGCCAGCTTCTTCCGTTGCCATTTTCTCCGTATCCATCCGTGCCCATCCGTGGTTAGAAATCACACGTTCGAGTAAATCGTGTTCCGCAAAATCGTGAAACCCTTCATGAGTTCCACGATGCCGCGATCCAAGCCCCATTCGGGCTTGAAGCCGGTGCCGGCGATGCGCGCGTTGCTGACGATGTAATCGCGCTTGTCCGGATCTTCGCCGATCGGCGCTTCGACATAGACGAATTTCGGCAGATGCTTTTGAATCACCGCGCAAAGTTCGAGCTTGGAGAGATTCGCGTCATCGAGGCCGACGTTGTAAGGCTTGCCCTTCATCGTTTCGAAGTTAGCGATGCCGTGCGTGAACGCGCGGGCGACGTCGCGGATGTGGATGTAATTGCGTTTGAAGTGACCTTCAAAAATCAGCACGGCGCGATCATGCACGGCGCGATAAACGAAATCGTTCACGAGCAAATCCAAGCGCATGCGCGGCGCGCAGCCGAACACGGTGGCGAGGCGGAAGCTGATGCTGTTATCGCGAGACAAAACGGCTTGCTCGGCTTTGACTTTGGTGATGCCGTAAGTGGAGATCGGGTTGAGCGGGGTTTCTTCGGTGCAGAATTTTCCTTTTTCACCGATGCCATAGCCGCTGTTCGTGACCGGCATGATGACCCACTGTTGTTTGCCGGCGAGGCGGCAAATCATTTCGACCGCGTCCTGATTGGTCGTTTGCGTCGCGATCGCGTCGGTGTTGCAGATCGGCACGCCCACGAGCGCGGCGAGCGGGATGATCAAATCGGCTTTGGCGACGAGTGGTTTGACGACGGATTCCTCGCGGCAATCACCGCGCACGACGGAAAATTTTTCATTGCCGCAGCAATCGAGCAGCGAGTTCTGGTTGAAGTAAAAGTTGTCCAGCACGGTCACTTCGTGGCCTTGCGCGAGCAGCGTGGGCGTGAGGACGGAGCCAAGATAACCGGCGCCGCCGGTGATAAGAATTTTCATTTTAGAGCTTTAATTTGAGGATTGGGACCGGCGACGTTCTGAAACAAACAGGAAGCCGCACAAAAGAATGCCAATGCCGATGGCTGACAACGTGACGTAAAGCGGCTTGTTCAGCAAGCTGAATTGGAATTCCACCGTGTGCGCCCCGGCGGGCAAATACACGCCGCGCATCAGATAATTGCAGCGCAGGAGTTCCGCCGGCTGGCCGTCCACGGTCACGCGCCAGTTGGGATCGAAGTGGTCGTTGAGCAGCAGCACGGACGGCGTGGCGGACTGGGCGGCGAGCACCAGGTGCTTGGGCGCATAGCTTTTAAATTCCACCGTGCCGGAATTTTCATTGGTCGCGGTGGCGGGCAGATTTTTTTGCGGCGTGGAAACCAAGACGGTTTGGGCCGGATCAAAATTCAGATTGCTCAAGGTTTTCAGGACGGCCTGGTCGTTGGTGTTGACCTGCCAGTTGGCGTAAAGTTTGGCGCGCGGCAAGGCACCCGTGAAATCAAACAGCGCGAGGTCGCCGTCGCTGCTGGGCTGGGCCGTGAGTTCCTCCAGCTTGGTGGGCTGGGTGATGCCCGGCTTGGCCACGATGTCAAAGCGCTGCGCGATGCGGAACCGATGTTGCACCGGATCCAATTGCTGGTTCAACGCGTCAAGGAAGCCGGCGGTGCCGAGCACATAGCGGGTGTTGGTCAATTGCCAGTGCCGGGCGATGAGCGGGACGGACTCGGCCGTGCCGCGCGGCGCAAACGCCTCGAGATAGGATTTCAATTCCTCCGGCATGCGGGGCATCTGAATGAGGTCCAGGCATTGGATGTTGTAATACGGAAAGTGATGTTGCATCCATTCGATGCGGTAAATGCCGCTGCCGCCAAAGGCATTGTTGTAGCCGCGCAACGGTTGCTGGGCCTCAAACGGCAGGGCGGTCACGCGATGTTCATACGACCGGGTCCGCAAAAGTTCCAGGATGGGATTCAGCGAGCCGACTTCATATTTTTGCTGGTAATCCCAATAGATGATGTAGGGCAGATTGGCGCGGCCCAAATCGAACAGCAAAAAACCGCCGAGCAGCAGCGCGCCCAGCCGGGCGCGCGGCCCGGCAAAATACCCGGCCAAAACCAGCGTCAACAAGGCCATGGCCACCGCAAAAAGCCCGATGAACCAGCCGGCTTGGCCGAGGCTGAAGGCGATCACTTGCCCGGCGAAATCCGCATCGGGAAAACCCCGTTGCTGGAGGTAGTGAACGACGCTGGGTTTTTGCGCCGAATAAATCAGCCAGCCCAGAATACTCGCGCCAAAAAATCCGGCGCAGGTAAAAGTCCATTGGCGATCAAAGCGACTGGCCTTCGCCCACCAGTTGCCCAATTGCACGGCCAGACCGGATGTTTTCGCGGTGGCACCCGCGAGGTAACGGCGGTCCAGCAGGTCCATGCCGTAGGCAAACAAAATGACCAGCGCCCAGCAGAAAAAGACGATGAACTTCGCCGGATTTCGAATCGTGGAGAAATACGGCAGTTTATACAGCAGGGCGTAAAACGGGGCGAACCGGCCCCAGGCAAACAACAGCGAAGCCACCAGCACAACCACCCAGAACCAGATTTGTTTGTGTTGTTCGGGTGTGAACGGGGAATCCTTCCGGCGACCGGCTTGCGCCACCGCCCAGAGCGCCACCAGCAGCACGAGTATGCCGCAGTATTCGCCCCCGCCCGTCTGGCGCATCCAGCCCGGATCCGGCGGCGTGCCTTGCGCGCCGCTGTCGAAGAAACGGTCGTTTGCCGGGTCGCGGCCCATGCCGCCCCAATAAACGCCGCCGCGATACGCCTCTTGCAATGATGACATCATGCCGTTGGGCGTATCCATTTTGTATCCGAACAGGCCGGGCACCGCGAGGCCGAGCGTTTCCGCTTTGGGCAGGCTCCACTGGGTGGCAAAGTCCCAATGCGCCGCCTTGGTTTGCGCGTCCTGGGCGGTGCCCGCAACGCCGGTGATTGAAGTGCCCACCAGCGACAGGATGGCCTGCCAGGCGATGAAGCCGGCGAACCCCGCCACGACCGCGACCCGGATGCCTCCGCCTGCGGCTTTGAGGAACATATTTCCCTTCGCCTCCACCAGCGATTTGTAAAACACGAAGCCCGCAATCAACAAACTGCACAAGGCGCCGACATCCGCCATTTCAATGACGTTGACGCCCACACAAAGACCGGCGAGCGCGAGTCGCGTCCAGCGGATGAGCCAGCGTGTTTCATCGTCGTTGGCGATGATCAGCGCCAGCGCGAGAAAATTGAGGCCGAGGGCGATTTCCAGCGAAGCGATGCCCCAGCAGGCGCCGGAAAAAAAGGTTGAGCTCAACATGGCGGCCAGCGCGCCGAGGATGGCGGCCAGCGGAGATAATTTCAGCGTGCGGAAAAACACCCAGGCGCCGCAGCCAAGGATGAGCAGCGAAACCGGCGCGTAAAATTTGGAATAGCCGATCGGGCCCAGTGCCCATGACAGCAGTCCCCGGATGCTGGGCGTGAAGGCGCCGCAGCTAAAACCGGAATCGTTCAAGTCGTCCCACATTCCGGTGACGGCGGCGGGCAACCGCTGCCATTCGGCATTC
>CAISEZ010000099.1 GCA_903884535.1 uncultured Verrucomicrobia subdivision 3 bacterium | reverse complement strand
CCACTGCGAATACTTCGCCACCGCCACCGTGCTGCTGTTGCGGGAACTGGACATTCCCGCGCGCTACGCCGTCGGTTACGCCGTCCATGAACCCAGCGGCACCGGCTACATCGTCCGCGAACGCGACGCTCATGCCTGGTGTCTGGCGTGGAATGCCGCCACCCAGTCATGGGAAGACTTCGACACCACGCCGCCGTCCTGGGTGGCGATTGAGAGCGGCCGCGCGTCGTGGCTTGAATGGGTTTCCGACCTCAAATCCTGGATCGGTTTTCAAATCTCAAAATTCCGCTGGCGACAAGCTGATTTGCAACAATACATTTTTTGGGCGCTCGTCCCGGTGATGGTGGTGCTGCTGTATCACATTATTTTCCGCCACCGGAAAAAAACGCGCAATATCCGGGATAAGAAAAACTCCGCGGTGCCGGAAACCTGGCCCGGACTCGACTCGGAATTTTACCGGCTGGAAAACCGGCTGGCCGCGCGCGGCGTTCCCCGCCAGCCTAGCGAACCGCTCACCGACTGGCTGGAACGCGCTTTGACCGCACCCGCACTCGCGGAATTGCGCGCACCGTTGCACCAATTATTACAACTGCACTACCGGCACCGCTTCGACCCGCACGGTTTGAACCCAGAAGAACGCGACCACCTCAAACGCGAGACCACGATTTGTCTGGCATTGCTCGCGCCGCCAAAACCCTGACCGATTTCTTTATTTGACCGCCGCCGGACATTGGCCGATGATAGTAGGGTTGGTTTGGATGGGGGCGCACTGGTTTCGACCATGTGAACACGCCAGAGGCGGCATGCCGAGGACGATGCGTTGGCCTCGCAAATAATCGCATCAAAACAAAACAGCTAATCAAGAACTAGCTCTCGCGGCCTAAGGCCCCGACGTTCGTCACTGGACACCTGCTACGGTGGATGAACGCAACAGCAGGCATGGTTGACGGCGGAGACCGCGCGTTGTTAACCGAGATCTTTTCATGCGGACTAGGCAGTGCGACTTGAGTCCGGACAGTATCGCATAGCAGAAAACATTATCCGGAATAAGCATGTAGTCGCGGCTGGTAGGCTTGCTTGGGACGCGGGTTCAATTCCCGCCGCCTCCACCACCTTGAACATCGTGAGTTGACGTCCGGCAAGTTGCGGACGGCGACCACGGTTTCAGCCAATGAATCAAAGGGTTTTTGAAGGAAACAGTTAAGGTCTGAGCGCGTAAAAAGCGGTCCGTGCCGGTTATCTCAAGAAATGACTTCATTTTTAACCAGCCGTCCGAAACCACTCCATTTTTGGCCTCATTTGCCTCTAAAACCCACTTTCTGAGCGGTTCGAGCCGCTTCAACTTGCTCCCCTCAAGAGCAACAATTTGTTGCTCTAAATCGGTCTTTTGAACCACCAGAGGGTTTTTGAGTTCTTTGAACTCGGCAACAGTGGTCTGTGCGTTTATTTCCAAGGTAAGCGTGATGAGAAAAGCACGTTCGAGCCCCGCCGCTCCCGCCATTTTCATGTTTATGACCGGCTGTTTGTGACAGCCGAAGATTGGATTTGGCCGTCTGCCAAATTTCTGTGGCGCGTCTCTTAAGGTCATTTTGACGGCAATCTTTCAATTCGCCGCCTTACCGTTTCACATTTGCCGTCGCGCGGAAAATTCGGAGCAGGCCGTAGTCATATTTCTCGCCGAGCAATGTGCGCGCGCCGACAAGGTTGCCCCAGCCGGTGCGCTTGAACGCGGCGGTGATTTCCGCCTGCGCCTCGGCGCTGATGAGCTGTGCCAAGTCAATCGCCTCGCCAGCTTCAATCGCCGTGGCGAGATGGCCGTAAATCGTGCCGATCACCAGCCCGCGCGCGGCGGCGATTTCCTGCGGTGAATCGCCCGCGCGAAAACGGCGGAGCGTTTCCCGGGCGGTGTCGCCCAAACTGGAACGCTGCGCGACGGGCACGACGAAGGAGTCCTCGGCAAAAATCTGGCGCGGATTCGTCGCCAGATGCAAAGCGATTTCATTGAGAAAAACGTCGCCATACTCGCGCAATTTCTTCTCACCAACGCCGCTGATGCGCGCAAAATCACGCTCGTTCTCAGGATAATTGCGCGCCATCTGACGCAACGCCACATCCGAGAAAACGATGTAAGCGGGCACGTCGCGCTCGTCAGCCAGCCGCTTGCGCAGATCGCGCAGCCGCTCGAACAGTGCTTCGTCACAGGTGATTTCGCCGACATGATGCGTTTTGGTTGCCGGCGCGGTGACGGGTTTGGTAAGCGTGATTTTTTTGCGTTCCTTGAGCGCGGCGCGGCCTTCGTTGGTGATTTCCAGCACGCTGAATTTTTCCGCCGTCTGCCGGAGAAAACCAAGGCGGATCAATTCACGCCCGATCGCGGCCCATTCGGAGCGGCTGTGTTCCTTGCCGATGCCGTAAGTCGAAAGCTCCGTGTGATCCCATTTGCGAATCTTTTCCGTGTCCGCGCCGGTGAGGACTTCGACCACATGATTCAAGCCGACACCAAAACCGTTTTTCTCGTGGATGCGATAGACGCATGACAGAAATTTTTGCGCGGCCAATGTGCCATCGAAAGTGGCGCGCGGCGAGATGCAGTTGTCGCAGGCACCGCAATCGGCGGCGGAAAATTCCTCGCCGAAATATGCCAGCAATTCCGTCCGCCGGCACGCGGCGCACTCGGCATAATGCACCATCTGCTGCAATTGTTTCCGGGCGATCTCGCGTTCCTGCGGATTTGGCTTTTCGTCAATGAATGTCGTCTGCTTCACCGCGTCGCCGGGACTGAACAGCAGCACACATTCGCCCGGCAAACCGTCGCGGCCCGCGCGACCGGTTTCCTGATAATAGCCTTCGATGTTTTTCGGCAGGTCGTAATGCACGACGAAGCGCACGTTTGGCTTGTTGATGCCCATGCCGAACGCGATGGTGGCGCAGACCACACGGATATTATCGCGCAGAAAAAGTTCCTGATGGTCGCTGCGCTCTTTTGGCGTGAGGCCGGCGTGATACGGTTTGGCCTTGATACCGTTTTCGTTCAGTCGTTCCGCCACGCTTTCGGTTGCCTTGCGCGAGAGGCAATACACGATGCCGCTTTCTTTAGGCCGCGCGCGCAAAAATTCAAACAGTTGATCAAACGGTTTGTTTTTGGCGATAACGCGATAAGTCAGGTTTGGCCGGTTGAAACTGGCGACGTAACATTTCGGCTCGCGCAATTGCAAGTGATTGATGATGTCCTCGCGAACGCGCCCCGTGGCAGTGGCCGTGAGCGCCATGAACGGAACCTTTGGAAAATGTTTTCGCAGCTCGGAAATCTGGCGGTATTCGGGCCGAAAATCGTGGCCCCATTCGCTGATGCAATGCGCCTCGTCAATGGCGATGAGCTGCACATTCCATCGTTTTAAATCTTCGAGAAACCCCGACAGCATGAGCCGCTCCGGTGCGACGTAGAGCAGGCGAAATTCGCCGTTGTGCAAGCCACGCAGGCGTTCGCGCCCTTCACCCGCCACCAACGATGAGTTCAGAAATGTAGCTGGAACACCGGCGGCTTGCAGCGCGTCCACCTGGTCTTTCATCAGCGCAATCAATGGCGAGACGACGACGGTCAAGCCGTCCCGGGCGAGCGCGGGAAGCTGGAAGCAAAGCGATTTGCCGCCACCCGTCGGCAGCAGCGCGAAAACGTCCTTGCCGTCCAGCGAGTCGCGGATGATTTCTTTCTGGAGCGGACGGAACGAGGTGAAACCGAAATAGCGCTTCAGCAGCGGGAGCAATTCTGGAGCGGCAGATTTCACAATGGTCAAAGTAGGACAGCTGCCGCGTCTGTCCAGAATGTTTTTGAGTTGGACCCCGGATTCAGCGCCGCTCAATGATATTCCTGCACGGTCTTCACCCCGTAGCCGGATTTTTTCAGCGCAGCGATGCCGAGGGCGGCGGCCTTCGCGCCGCTCAACGTGGTCATGATCGGTGTGCCAGTGTAAACAGCGGTCGTGCGGATTTTCACCTCGTCCTCGCGTGGCGACTGGCCGGCGGGCGTGTTGATGACGAGCTGAATTTCCTTGTTCTTCAGCAGATCAATCACGTTCGGCCGGCCTTCAAGCAATTTAAGAATGCGCTGCACTTTCAAGCCGGCTTTTTCCAAAACGGCGGCGGTGCCGCTCGTGGCAACCAGTTCAAAGCCGAGATCGGAAAATAATTTGGCGACCGCCGCGACTTCGTTTTTGTGCGCGTCGCTGACGCTGATGAAAACTTTGCCGGCCAGCGGCAGCGGCGAATTTGCGGCCATCTGCGATTTCGCGTAGGCCACGCCGAGATCGGCGTCGAGGCCCATGACTTCGCCGGTGGAACGCATTTCCGGCGAGAGCAAAATGTCCTGGCCGACGAATTTGTTGAACGGAAAAACGGATTCCTTCACGGCCCAATACTTCGTCCAGATTTCTTCGGTGAAATTTAATTCTTTCAGGGTTTTTCCGGCCATGACTTTGGCCGCGATTTTGGCCAGCGGTTTGCCGATGGCCTTGGAAACAAACGGCACGGTGCGCGAGGCGCGCGGGTTCACTTCGAGAACATAAACGGTGTCGCCTTTGACGGCGTATTGCACGTTCATCAGGCCGATGACTTTCAGTTCGCGCGCCATGGCGTGGGTGTAATCGCGGATGATGCCGATGACTTTTTCGGAAAGCGTGTGCGGCGGCAGCACCATCGCGGCGTCGCCGGAATGGACGCCGGCAAATTCAATGTGCTCCAACATCCCGCCGATGACGATCGTGCCTTCGCTCGGATTTTTGAAATGGCCGACGTCGGTAATGCAGTCCACGTCCACTTCCGTCGCGTCTTCGAGAAATTTGTCCACGAGCACCGGGCGTTCCGGGGAAGCCTCGACGGCGAACTTCATGTAATGCGAAAGCTCGCTGTCAGAATAAACGATTTGCATCGCGCGGCCACCGAGCACGAAACTCGGCCGCACCAGCACGGGATAGGTCAAGCGCTTGGAAATGACGAGCGCTTCCTCGGCATTCGTGGCGAGACCATTTGGCGGCTGCGGAATGTTCAGCTTGTTTAACATCGCCGCGAACAGCTTGCGGTCTTCGGCGATCTCGATGCTCTGCGGCGAAGTGCCGATGATGTTGACGCCGTTCTTTTGCAGGCCGAGCGCGAGGTTCAGCGGCGTCTGGCCGCCGAACTGCGCGATCGCGCCCCAGCATTTCTCGCGTTCGTAAATGTGCAGCACGTCCTCGAGCGTGAGCGGCTCGAAAAATAATTTGTCGCTCGTGTCGTAATCCGTCGAAACCGTTTCCGGATTCGAGTTGACCATGATGGTTTCATAACCATCTTCCTTGAGCGCAAACGCGGCATGGACGCAGCAATAATCAAATTCAATCCCTTGCCCGATGCGGTTCGGCCCGCCGCCGAGAATCATGACTTTCTTCGCGGTGTTGCCTTTGACTTCGTCGTCACCGCGATCGTAGGTGGAATAATAATACGGCGTGTAAGCCTCGAACTCGGCGGCGCAGGTGTCCACGAGGCGGTAGCTCGGGACGAGGCCGATGCGTTTGCGCTCGGCGCGGATGGCGTCCTCGGTCGTGCCGGTCAAATGGGCGATCTGCCGGTCGGAAAATCCGAGCGACTTGGCTTTGGCTAATTGTTCTACGTTCATGCGTGCAAAGAGGCGGTCAAAATCCTGCATAGTAAGACTGATTGCAAAGGAACTGGCAAGTCTGGCATGCGGACAAAAAACAGGCCGGAGATTTCTCTCCGGCCTGTGCGTTTTATGCGTGACGCAATTTCTTGGCCGCGGGGTGCCCCGCCATATTTCAAGGCGCGAAAATCAGGCGATAGAATTTCGCCGGTCCGTCCTGCGGATACGGGTGGGCCACGGTCAGAATGTCGCTCCCGACCTGGCTCTCGGTGAAAGGCAGCATGCAATCCAGCCAGACATCGAAGAAGGACGAGCTTCGGCTCAAGTCGGTGGCTTCCTGGAGCACATAGCCGCTGCCGGTCCACGACAGGCTGACGACGCCGTTCGACGTGGTGGCGGAGAGCACCGGTTGCACGCCGACCGACGTGTCGTTGGCGGGCATCGGAGTGGTGTCGGGGCCGCCGAGGCCGGCGATCATTTCCGCCGTCATGGCCACGGCATGGAACTGGATGCTCGCCGCGTAGGTCTCGCCGCTCGTTCCTTCCGGCGAACTCAACAGCGTGGCCGGAACGTCCGCGAGATAACTCATGGGCAGCACCGGCACATGCGGAGTTCCATAGAAGGTATAGCTGCTGGCGTAGGTGCCGTTCACATACAGGGTCATCGTCGCATCGCCCGCCGCGTTGTCGTCCGGCTGATCCATGACCAACGCCACGCGGGTAAATGAAGGATTGGCAGAAACGGTATACGTAAAAGCATTCACCGGCACACCGCCAACGGTGCCTGATTCTGTAAACTGCGTCGTGCTAACGCCCTCAATTGCGCGAAGCGCCAAGCTGTCCTGTCCGCTGCTGCCAATCTCGAAGATGGTATTGGTCCCGATCCCATTGGTCGGCATCAAGACATCCATGAGGACCGTGTAGCTGCTCACCGAGGTGTTGGTCGGCGGCCCAATGAATGGGAGTTGTATAAACGTATCTCCCGCCAACGGCTGGACGTTGATCACGTTCGCAACCTGTCCGCCAATATTCGGCAGGCCGAAGTCGGCGGTCGAACCAGACGAGATGCCGAAGGTATTCGTGCCAGTCAGGATCAGATCCGGCCCGACCGTGGCAGCCAGCGGATTGCCGATTTGCGCGAAGTTCCACCACGCCCACCACCACGGCCAGCCATGGGAGATGGTGAGTTTCTTCGGCACGCTGCAGATGCCGCCGCAAGGATTACCGATGCAGACATAATACGTTCCCGCATTGGTGTAACCGATCCCGGAGATAGTCAGCGTCGGCGTAGTGACGCCGGAGTATTGGCTGTTATTCACGAGCGGAACATTGTTGTAATACCACTGATAAGTCAGCGGCGGCGTGCCGGAAACGTTGGCGTTGAAGACTACGGTGCTGTTGAGCGGTCGCGACTGGTTCGCCGTCATCGAGACAATGCCGGGCGGCGTGCAGGTGTAGCAATTGACCACGGCGTTGGTGAACTCAACCCGCAAGCCCGAGGGCGAGTTTCCATAAGCTGCCGCGTTGGTGACGACGAAGTATAACTTGTTCACCGTCGGGTTTCCAAGGATGCCGCTGCTGATGGTGAACGGCGTCCAATGGTTGAATCCAAAGGAGCCGGAAGGTGCGATGCTCGAGACCTTGTTCGCGAGTGCCAGGCCGTTGAGATACATCGTCGCGCCATCGTCAGCTGCCCAACGGCCGGAGATGGAGGCCGTCAGCGGATTGGCACCAAACGGCAGCGTGAATTGATTCGTATAAGTATAGAATCCGAACGGATAAGACCAGACATTGACACCGGGATCAATCCACGCCGACATGGTGAACGGAGGTAGTCCCCAGAAGTTAGACACGACGACGGCATTGGCCACGTTGTAGTAGCCCGCACCAGTCAGGATGCCGCCAGGAATGGGGCCAAGCGTATAGTGAGGATCAACGAAGCCACCCGGCAAGACAGCCTTGCTGCCATTGACGGCGGTATTATACAACACGTTCAGGAAGGAATTAGCCCCATGGGTGGCCAGCGAGATGATGATAGTGGTGGTGTTCCCCGCCAAATCCGTCACGGTGACGGTAATGATGTTTCCACCGGCCGCGATCGGCGTGCCGGCAACCGGCGATTGCGTGAAGGAGAGCAAGTTCGACGGCGTGCAGTTGTCGCTCGCACTCACGAAAGGCAGCACGTTGGGCACGACACAATTCGATACCGTGATAGACTTCGGGTAGTTGACGGTGGGCGGCGTCTTGTCCTGACCGCAGACCATAACTTGGCAGGACGTTGAATTGCCGCAGGCATCGGTAACATTGACCGTGACCATCTGACAAGGTCCGGGCAAGGCTGACCCCACCGGCGGATTTTGAACATAGATCAACTGGCTGGCCGGCGTGCAGTTGTCCGAGGACTGCGGATGGATTAATGGGATGTGAACCATGCAGTTGCTGTCCAGCGCCACGATGATCTTATTAGTCGGACAGAACACCACTGGCGGCACAGTGTCACGGATGGTGACTATTTGCGTGCAGAGGTTGGTGTTGCCGCAACCGTCGGTGATGCGCCACATATTGGTGGCAATCTTGGGACAGATGCCATTCGTTCCGGCGCTAATTAAGGTTATGGAAATGTTGTTGCTGCAACACGATGAGGCCGTCGGCACATCGAAACTCCACTTGCTGCCACAGTCAACCACCTTGTTGGTCGGACAAATCACAATCAGGCCGCCGGCGCAGACCGTGAGTTCCGCCCGCAAACCGGTGGCGAGAATTCCGTTGGTGACATAGATGTCGAGGACATTGAGTCCCGGCACAAATCCATTGATGAGGTTGATTGGCGTATAACTGGAGAAGCCAGTCACTGAACCTGCCGGGCTGCCATTGAGATAGAGTCCGGCGCTGTCGTCCACGGCCATGCGTCCGGTCAACTGAGCGTTGTTAGTGCAGCAAAGGATGAATACCAGTTGGTAATGATAGATGCCAGCCGAGCTGTTCCCCGGATTAATGGTCGGCCCAACCCACTGTGAAGTCGCAGTATTTGTAACCCACGAAGTCGGCAGGGTTCCCACCACGACACAATTGTTGCCGGCTCCAGGCGAGGAGAGTAGGACGAAGTTCGGATCAGGCAAGCCAGCCGCGACCGGGATGTTGCCGTTCGTGCCGGTCATGCCGGTGTTGAATATCTGGCAGGGGCCGGACTGGCCAACGATGACCGTCTGGCTGCAGATAGAACTGTTGCCGCACGGATCGGTCGCGGTCCAAGTGCGCGTGACCACCAACGGGCATAGGCTGTTCGTATAAGTGGTGTAAGTAATCGTCACGTTCGTGCCCGAGACGGCGTCGTAAGCAGTAGGTTGATCAAACGACCAAGGCGTGCCGTAGGCGACGAATTTGTTCGTCGCACAACAGCAGGAAACCACGTCGAGAATGGCGTAATCCACGCCACTGTCATCCTGCAAGGTGAAATCCAGGAAACCGTTGGCGTTCAGCGCGGGAATGAAGTTCACCGATGGCGCATTGTTCGGTTGCGGCAGCGCAGAAAGATCCAGCGTGAACATCTGGCCGCCCGTATAGCTGCACCAGTTATTGGTCACTAGGCCGGCGCTGGAATTGCCGCCACCAAGGTAGCGACCCCAACTGTTGCTGGACAATATCCCGCCCGCGCCGGTGAAGGACAGGCCGACGGAATCATTGATGCAGACGTCGCCGCACGGCTTGGCCAGGAAGGTGAGCGTGGCCGAAGTGATGCATGGCGGCAGATTGCCGAACGTCTGCGCGAGGAAACTGTTCACCTTGCATTCATCAAAGTTCTTGAAACTCTGGATGCCTGCTGCGTGCAAGCGTGCCAGCAGGTTCGCGCTGGGTGTGGCCGCCACCGGACTGGTGAAGTTGTTCCCACCAATCATATAGTGGTTCGTCGCGCAATAGGTGGTGAAGATCGGTGGCGTCGTGTCGTTGCACGGAGTGTTCACCACCGGCGGATCAAACGACCAATTGCTGCCGCACGGCACAACCTTGTTGGTGGCGCAAACCAGTTCGGGCGACTTGCACTTCCCGGCGGGGCCGGCAAGATAGATGGCGGTGATTTCATTCGTCGTAAGCGCACGGTTGAACCACTCAATCTCATCAGCTAGTCCAGTAAAGGAACTCATGCCTTCCATAGTGCGGCTGGGATTATAGCCGAGGTATAGTTTGCCATGGGCATTACCTACGGTGCCGCTTGCAGGTTTACTGGAATTCAACACGCCATTGATGTAAATTTTCGCTGTTACCCCATCGTATGTGGCTGCTATGTGATACCAAGTTCCGATGGCAAGAGCGGTGCTGGAAGGAAGCGGGGTTCCACCAAAACAATTGAACAGATAATAATAGACCTTTCCCGTCGAATCAATCATCAGCAATTTATCTTCCTGTGCGCTTGCCCACTTGTTAATAATAATTCCAGCCCCAGCCCCATTGGGCGGGTAGGCAGCTACCTTTACCCATAAATCTATGGTATTGCCATACGATAGGTTCAGACTGGCAGAATCTGGAATTGCCACATAACCACTGGTCGTTCCATCGAAGCTGAATGCCTGGCCTACTTCTCCTGGCACAAACGAGACGCCGGTCATCAGGGTGCCATTGTTGGCATCGATGATGTCGCTGCCATTTCCGTCGCCCGGCCACCATGAAACCATGCCGGACGGCGGCGGCACGCAGGATGCCACGGTCACTGTCTGACTGCAGAAATTGCTATAGCCACAGGCATTAGTGAATACCCATGTTCGGGTCATGACCTGCGGACACAAGCCATTGGTCACCGTGCTGAAAACCACCGGATTGGTGCTGTAACCGTCGCACATATTGGCCGAGGATGGCACATCGAACGACCACGCCGTGCCACACGCCACGGTCTTGTTAGTCGAGCCACAGCAGCAGCCGGGAGTGTAAAGCTCCGAACTGGCCAGATAAATGCCGCCGATGCTCAAGCCGCCAGCGACAAAGACTTGACCCGAGGGGAGCAAGGTGGCGGTATGCACAGCACGGGCGACGGACATAGGAGCGGTATAACTCCAGGAGTTGTTCACATAGTCGTATATTTCGCACGAGTTGAGCGGTCCATTGTCATTCTGTCCGCCGGCGATCAACAGCTTGCCGCAGGCCAGGAGGGTGGCGGTGTGGTGATTGCGCGGTGTGCTCATGGAAGCGGCTGGCGTCCAAGTGTTCAATGCTGGATCATAAATCTCCGCAGTCGCGGTGGTTGGCCCAAAGGAATACGGATCCGTCGCGCTTGCTCCCGTGATGCCGCCGACCACGAGCACCTTGCCATTGGGGAGCAGCGTGGCCGTGTGCGCCACGCGAGGTTGGTTCATCGTCGCCGCCAAAGACCATGTGTTCGGGGAGCCTTCGGTGAACAATTCACAACTGTTTCGGACTATAACGGGCCAACGCTGCGCGCCGCCCGCAACAAGAACCTGACCCGATGGGAGAAGCGTGGCGGTGTGGCCGTGGCGCGTGGTTGCCATAGAGACGGTCGTAGTCCATGTGCTCGGCAATTGAAAGATTTCGGCCGTGCTGTAGGTCGCACAGCTGCCGCCACAGTATCCGCCAACCATCAGAACATGGCCCGAGTTCAACCGGGTGAGGGTTGTGTTGACGTGCAGAGAGTTTGGAATGCCCGCCGAAATCCATTGATTGAGGCCCTCATCGTATAGGTAGGCAGTGAAGTTTAGGCTGGCATCGTCGCCGGCCACCAACACCCGACCGTCGGCGAGACGCGCTGAGGTGAGCCGGTGCGGTTGCGGCAGCGCGGGAATCCCATTCGCCCATCCGTTGAGCATGGGGTCAAAAACCTCCGCCATTGTTGAAAATAATACGCCGGGCGTAATTCCGCCGGCCACGAGCACTCGGCCCGAAGGCAACAGTTCGGCGGCCGCCGCATAACGGTTCGTTTGCATCGAAGCTTCAGGCGTCCAACTTTGCGGCGGCAGCAAGCCGGTCACCGTCACGTTGAAAGTGCAGGCGTTGGTGCCGCAGGCGTTGGTCGCCGTGCAGGTCACGACGGTCGTGCCGAGCGGGAAGACGCTGCCGCTGGCCGGGACGCAGTTCTGGAGCGTGCCGTTGGTGACGGTCGGGATGGGATAATATACCACGACATTGGAGCCGCAGATGTTGGTGAATATAGACGGCGGGCAGGTGATGATCACCGCCGGAGCCTGAACCACCATCACGGTGAAGCCGCAATAGGCGACGTTGCCGCAGCAATCGGTCGCGGTGCAACTCACGGTCGTGCTTCCCAGCGGGAAGGAGTATCCCGACGGCGGATTGCATCCGATCATAACATTGGTGCAACAGTTATCGGTCGCAGTCACGGAGTAAGTGACTACGGCATTGGTGCCGCAAGTCGTGACCACGATATTCGACGGACAAGTAATTGTCGGCGGCACCGTGTCCACGACCGTCACCGTCTGGCTGCAGGTGTTACTGTTCCCGCAGGCGTCGCTGATCAGCCAGGTGCCGGTGATCACCAGAGGACACGGGCCGCTGTTGGTGACGGCACTGAAGGCGACGCTATAGTTGGCACAGCAGTTATCAACAATATTCATCGGCGCATCAAACACCCAATTGGTGCCGCACGGCACCGCCTTATCGCCGGCGCAGGTCATCGTGATGCACGGATTTGTGTGGCAGCATTGCGCGAACAGGACATTGTCAATGTGCGCGCCACCCTGGGTGTAAATGCTATTGACATAATGCGGGTGTCCGCGGAACCCGATGGTGACTGTCGGTGGGGGATAGAAGCCAAAGGTGAAGTTAGTCCAGCCGCCGACCGAGTAGGTGGCAGGATCCAAGTCCACGGACAGCAAGTCTCCTGAAACCGTATTGCCGGTGCTGAGGGTGACCGTAAAATCATTGTTATAGGTGTTACTCACGATTCCAAAGCGCCCGGTATAGTTGAAGAAAAACGTGGCCAGACAATTCGTGTCCAAGTTGGTCAACACTTGCCACACCGTCTGGTCGTTGCTTTGTGAGTTAATCTCCATGTGGTTGGTGCCGGCGGCGGCGGGAATGCCGAGCAACGTGTTCCCCCAGACTTCAAGGGTATTGCCCGTCGTGGTCGTCCAGCCTGGCAAACCGCTTGGGAGAGTCAGATAACTGGTGCTGTTAGGCGCCACGGCGGGGCTGGTTTGTTCAAAGCTGCCATTGACGACCAAGTTATTGGTGCAGGGAAGGCAATTGGTGTTCGGATGCACGGAGACAAAGGCGGATTGGCCCGCCGCGAGCACCGGCACGAAGGGTGTCCAGACGCCACTGGCGTAGTCGTATTCGGTGAAGGCCTGTTTGGTGACATTCCAAATCAACATCTGTGCGCCGCACGGTGGCGGGCAACTGAAAAGGTCAGTCCAGGTGGCGGTGCCGACGCCGAGCCGGCCAACCAGAACCGGCGACACGCCATTCGTAGGCTCGCACGGCGGTGGGCAAGTGGGCGGGCAGCCGCGAATAACCACGGGATAAGAAGCGCCAGAGTTGTTTTGGAGCACAAAGCCGTCTCCGGGCGAGAGTGTCGCCGAGGTGAGGTTACCGGACGGATCATACCACCCGGATCCGGCAGACATGCCAAAATAGGTTGCCGCATCCGCCGCTGTGAAGTAAGTGTAACTGTCATAGTATCCTTGGGAATTCCATATCCACAACACCGTATTCATAACGCCGTTCGGATCGCTCACCAGGCCAGTTAGGATGCTGTTCACACTGTCATTCGTCCCCTGACAAAGGTTGTTGGCGAGGAAATTGTCTCCGGGATAAACCGTGTTGGTGAAGCTGACATAATTGTTCGAGGTGCAGTTGGCGCAGCAGTTGGTGCCATAGTTGGTGCAGCAATTCACTGTGACCGTCTGGCTACAGCTGTTGCTGTTGCCGCAAATATCGCTGATCCACCAGGTGCGGGTGACCACCAAGGGACACGGCGCATTGTTGGTGAAGGTGCTGACGGCGAGATTGAAGTTGGTGCAGCAGAGGTCAACGATATTCGTCGGCGCATCAAAATTCCAATTCGTGCTGCACAAAAGCGATTTATTACTGAAGCTGGTCAGGGTAATGCAGGGGCAAGGAACGTAAAAAAAAGCGGCCACGCCGTTGGTCAGGGATGGTGTTACCGGTGACCAAACTCCATTGGAGAAGGTGGTGGTGGTCCATTGCGATCCATTCCACTGCTGCACTTGCGCCCCTGTTTGGGGTGACAAGCCGGTAATGTTTTGGTAAGTGCCTGCGCCAAGAGTCTGAAGTGTTAGTAGGTTAAAATGGCCGCAGCCGCAAGGCAGCGGCACCGGCAACACCGGAGTGGCGAGTGTTCCCGTTAAAATCACCGAGGCATCGGCACCTGAATTATTATTGAAAAAAGCCCCTTCGCCCGGCGACATGACCGGTGCGGGAACAGCATAATTATCGCCCTGATCCGCAAAGCCGGTGGACATGGTCGAGTCTATTGTGTAAATCGTCCAGCCGCTGCAATTCCATTTGTAGAAAAGACTAAAATCCAGCGCACCGGTCGGATTTAATTGGCTGGGCCAGTTGCCACCGCCATTGTCGAGTGGATCACCAATCGCGCTGCTCCCGGTTGGGATGTTTAGCGTGAAGTTGGCCCCGAAGCCGGGTGCCGTGGACAAAACGAGGGTGGAAACGAGGGTGGAGAGTAAACGAATATTCATGGCAGTATCTTTCTCTTAATCATCTGATCCGAGTTTCCTTCATCCTCCAAGATCGGTCGGGGGTGGCAGGCACGCGCAATATAGCCGCGTTGGCCGACCAACGGTCGCCTGATCTTATGGGAGATATAACGACAATGAATCCTTGTTCGCAAAGAAGCAACCAGACAGTTTACACTTAAAGTGTATTCGGCGGGCGGGGCGGAGGCAGCGCTTACGGCTTTTTGACCATCGCCAGCAGACAATCGGTCGGCACGCACTTATCCGCCATCACGCAGAAGAGTTTGCAGGGCGGCAGTCCGGTATAACTCGTCAGCATCTCGAAGTTGCAGGCGGTGGGAAACCGCTTGCCGAGTTCCCAGGAATTAATGGTGGCCACCGACAGGCCCAAATCCTTGGCGACTTTCTTCAGCGGCATATTGTGCTTCCGTCGCCAGGTGCTGAACGCCGTCGCAAAGCTCGCGCGGATGTCGCAGTGAAAATGCGGTTTTGGATCCACATTCGGAGTCTATGCCCAGTTCGTAACTAAAGGGAAGGGCTAAATCTGTTCGCCGGCTCTCCTGCCAACATGGCGAAAGTTCGGAACCGGCGGACCCACCCGCTTGCGCCGCGCCGCAACACGGCTATCCAGCGACCGGCGGGATGCGCCATTGGCCGGCCGGAAAATCCGAGCGACTTGGCGTGGACGGGGTTTTCAGTCTTCAGTGGTGACATCCAGTAAAATTATATTCGCGATGGTAAGCCGAAATTTTCCACCTGTCCCGAAAGTATGAAACAAACACGCTTGCTGTCGCGTCTGGATTGCCTTATGACATCAGTCATCAGGCGACAA
This sequence comes from uncultured Verrucomicrobia subdivision 3 bacterium, assembly GCA_903884535.1. Classification (GTDB taxonomy): domain Bacteria; phylum Verrucomicrobiota; class Verrucomicrobiia; order Limisphaerales; family UBA11358; genus UBA11358. The sequence goes on along the minus strand of CAISEZ010000099.1, from coordinate 10,275 downwards.
TTACAATGCGGACTGCTCTGGCTGGCGCTCCTGGCACCGGCCATCGCCTGTGCACAGATTGACCCGATCAAGCGCGACCTCATCCAGTTCGGCTACAACCAGCCGCTCGAAGGCCGCGCGCCGCTGGCGGGCTACGCGTTTTATTATCACAACCAGCCGGATTTTTTGCGCACCAACCTCACGCTGCGGCTGGCGCTCGCGCCGGTGTATCTCGATTCCGAGCTTGGCTTCAATCACGCGCTGGGGGCGAACACGGATTTTGCCATCGGCGTGGCCGGCGGCGGTTTCGCCGACGGCTACAATGAAATTCGCAATGGCAAATGGATCGAGACTGAATCCTTTGACGGCAACTGCGCGGAATTGTCTGCCAGCATTTTTCATTTAATTAACCCCGGTGATTTGATCCCGTTAAATTTTGTTTTGCGTGGCGCAGCGCACTATTCCGAATACGAACGCAACGACAACACGGCGCCCGATTTCCAACTGCCAGACGACGGCACGACCTTCAACGTCCGCACCGGCCTGCGCTGGGGCGGCATCGAACCGACGCTGTTTCCCGAACTCGCGATGGAAATTTCCGGCTGGTATGAAGGGGTCTTCCGCGCCGAATCCGGAACTTACGGCTTCAATGGCGACCGGGAAGTTGAACCCGGCACGCATTTGTTCTGGGGCACGGCGGCCTTGTCCTACACGCTGCCCGAGAGCAAACAGAATTTCTTCGTGCGCGTCGTCGCCGGCACCAGCCTGAAAGCCGACCGCTTGAGCGCCTTTCGCCTCGGTGGATTTTTGCCGCTCTCGGCGGAATATCCGCTCTCGCTGCCCGGATATTATTTCCAGGAATTCAGCGCGCGGCAATTCGCCCTGGTCAACGCCAACTATCTGCTGCCGATCGCGCCGAACGAGCGCTGGAATTTGCAATTCAACGCCGCCACCGCCAGCATGGATTATTTGTCCGGCACCGAACAAGCCGGCAACTGGGTCAGCGGCGTGGGCGCGGGCCTTTTGTATCGTTCGCCGTCGGATAAATTTAAAATCATTGTCGGCTACGCGTATGGCATTGACGCCATTCGGTCGTCCGGGCGGGGTGCCAACAGCATCAATTTTCTGCTCCAGTTCGACCTGGATAAACCGCACGGCAACAACTTCAGCCCGGCCCAACCCGGACGCTGGCGCGGTTGGAATTGGCTGCTGGGCCGCTGAAATCACTTGCGTTCGCGCGCGCATCGGGCAATATGAAAACCCTTGTTGTGCGCATATGGTGGAATTGGCAGACACGCTACTTTGAGGTGGTAGTGCCGCAAGGTGTGCAGGTTCAAGTCCTGCTATGCGCACCATTCTTTCTTTGGAAATTGATGGTCCCCCTCTGTTTGCACAGAATTTGCACAGAAAAATGGCCCTGATTCTCGCAAGCCAGTGACCTTCCCTGTCATAGTTGTATTCAAGCGTCAGGTGGCTAAAATCTATAAGCCTGCCAAGGGATTTGCGTTTTATCGTGTCGTGTTCGTCGTGGATGGTAAGCGCCGGATGTTGACGTTTTCAACTTATGGCGCGGCCCATAAAGAGGCTAAAAAGAAAGTTCGAGAGTTGCACAAAGGCCAGAAGGTGTGCGTGTGGCAAATCCGAGGATGTTTGTGTCGTCAAAATGATAACCGGCGCAGGCGTCCCAGCCTTCCGTGCGCGTGTCGGGGCTTGGCTGCACAAAACCAAATGGACCGTTGCGCCCGGATAAGCATGGCCGTGCTCGCCCGTGCCGACCAGCGGCAGCGCTTCGTTCACCGGCAGCGGCGCAGCCCAGTTGGAGATCGCCGGAAAAAAGTTGAACCCGCCAGACACAAAACCAGAAAACTGTTCCGGACTCGAATAGGAATTGTTCGGTGTTCAACAAACATTTATTATCGCGTTTGTATTCAGCGTCGCATGGCTCCAAAGCGGAAAAAGCCTGAAGCGGCCGGGGCCGTCGGTTGGATGGTAATGATTTGATTGGTGACTTGGTCGGCCACGTTCACGACCTGAAAATAATTTGTCGCCGGCAGCCACGTTGTCAGGTTTGTGGACCAGAGCGTTATCAGCGACACATCCACCGCCGATTTCGAAAGCGGATAACTCAACGTGAGAATTCCGTTCGTGATGACCGGTCCAAATGGATTCGCGTCGGCGGTATTGGGGTTCAGGCCGAGCGCATATTTCATCAAGTTGGGCAGGCCGTCACTGGCAGGATCCGCCGTATCGCCGCTGATTGTCGTATCGGTCAGTTGTGCCGCCGTAAAATTCGCGCGCAACCAGAGGTTGATGGGCCGGTCTTGAATCATCGCAGTCGCGGATGACAGATTCGTCAGCGCGTAATTTGTCGAGGCGGTGAGGCTAACCGTGACCGCAACCTGGTTGCTGGGCAGATTATCGCCCAACGGCGTGATGAAAATATTCGTGGCGATGGAACCGGCAGCCAAAGTCACGCTGCCCGGCAACGCCGCGTAATCCATACCCGGCGTCGCCGTGCCGCTGACGGAATAATTCACGGTCAGCGGCGCGCCATTCGCGCCGCTGGGGCAAACCATGGTGAAGCGCGCGCTGTTCGTGCCAAATTCTCCAGCCACCGCGTCGCTCGCGACAATCTCGACCAACGGCACAGCGCCCTGCGGGTTCGGCGCAATGTTGCCGAGCGGCATGAAGCGCACCGCATTGGCGATGACGTAGCCATTGGCTCCCCCGTTGGTGATGGTCACGCTGCCGCTCGTGCCGATGTTGAAATAATTGCTTGAAGCTATTTTGACCCAGTTGGTGCAGTTGATTTGCTGATTCACATAAACGGTGTTGGTAGCGCTGGCGCTCCTCACAATCACCGGCGTGTTGTTCGCACGGTTGGAGGCGTAAACCCACCAGATATACACATCGTAATAACCGTTCGTGGAAATCGTCGGGTTGAAGCGGACATACTTGCCGGTGCCGGTGCTGCCGTCATGCCAATACGGGCCATTGGGCAACGGCCAGCCGCCGGCGTTGGAACCGGTCGTCCAAGTGCCGCCCGCTGTGACACCGGGTGTGGTGCTGATGGTCATGATAATCCCGTTGGTGCTGACGCTTTGAACGCTGCCCCAGATCAGGATTTGTCCATCCGCAAGCAGTTGCGCCGCGAGCTTTTGATAGTTCACCGATTGCACCGGCACACTGTCGTCAATCGCAAACGCCGCCGCATCGCCTGCAGAATGGCTTGTCATCATGAACACCGGCTCCATCCGCACGGACGCAAAGCCCACATGGCTCGCGGACAGCGCGAACGTGCAAAATAAATTTTTGCACTGCCCGACGCCCGGCACAATTGAATGGTAGCTCACTGGATACGGCTGCGGCACGCTGGTGCCAATGCTGCCCTCCCAATTGGCAATGCCATTCACCACCTGGCGCGCGGCGGGATGGCAGTCTAGCGTATAGCTTGCAAGTGAAATGGAATCGGTCGCTGCGCGATAACCCTGCGCGTCCTGTTGCAACATGACGTAATCGCTGATCATGCGCCGCGCCTCGCGGATATACATCACATACGGCCAACCGCCGTTGTCCTGGAATTCATCCTTTGCGTAGCCCCATGATTGCATGTTGGTGCGCACGTTGATCGGAACGTTTGTGCTCGTCGCTAAATAATAAAGCAAACCGGAAATATAATCTTTGTGTGCCTGCCAGACGGCCTGTCGTCCGGCATAAGTATTCGTTGGATAGGTGTAATTATAACCAATGAAATCGGTCGAAACATCGGCGTAAGCATTGATGTCCGTCTTGCCATTCGGGATCAACTGCTGAACGTCAATGATGCGGTTCAGCGGAATCGAGCCGTTTGTGGCAACGTAGGCAGTGATGTAGCGATGCAACAATTCATACGTTGCCTCGGAATAATTAGTCGGCGCGGTTATGGGAATTTGATTTGTGGCGACTTGGGTCAGGCATAGGCGAAAATTGTAGGTCTGCATCTTGGCATCGCCTGATCCGGCGGCGGCCGGCGTGCCGGATTGAATCAGCGGCAGCAAACCGCTCGCTGAATTTCCGGGAGTGACATACGGATCGCAGCGATACCCCACCGAATTCACGAATACGCCCGCAAGCGACTCGCCATAAGTGCTGGAACTCTCGCGTCCCCAGGTAAAACTCACGCCGGACTGCGCCATCAAATCGCCCTCGTAAGTCGCGTCAATAAACTCCTTCGCGCGATAAATCGTCCCGTCCTGCATGGTGATCTGCATGATCGTCAAATTCGACAGCGTCACTGAGGCAAGTTGTTGGTTCGTAAAAATGGCAACGCCGGCGCTGTTGAGCATCTGCAAAAATACCTGTTCCGCGACGTGCGGCTCGAACCAGTAAACTGGATTCGTCGAGCCGTAAGCCGCACCGACGCGCGAATAAAATTCCGCCGCGAAACCGCCGATGGATGATGGATACGTGCCAACATCCGTCACGCCCAGACCGCTGGAAGTCATGCCGCCAACGTGATTGTTGACCATCACCAGCGATACATTTTTCCCGAGTCGCGCCGCCGCCACGGCCGCAATCGCGCCGCCGGAAGTGCCGCCATACACGCAAACGTCGGAGGTGATTAATGCCGACGAAGCCGAGAGATTATTCGCCCAGAACAAAAGCCCAACCGCGGCGAAAAATACTCTAGCCGATGGAAAACGGATTTTCATTTTCAAATCGCCCCGGCTTCCGGCGGCCATTCCAGCCGCACGCCGTCGTTGCGCAGCAGTTTTTGGAAATCGGCCAGCAGTTCCGTCTTGTTCCGCACTTCGCGCGGTGATCTTTTCTGCGCGACGCAAAACGCGACCAGTGCGCCCGTCGCCTCGCCGATGTTCCATTCGACTGGATGCAGTCGGAAACAGCCATTCGTCAGATGCGTTACCCCAAGATTTTTGCAAGCGGGCAGAAGATTTTCCACGCGCCGCGGAATGAGCGCGCCGAGCGGAATCTGAAACGGCAGCGTGCTGCCAAATTGCGAATGGTCGCCGGTCGTCGTGATGTGCAAATCCATGTGGTAGCTGCCGATGCCGACGGAGTCCGCGAACTGGGTTGCGCGCACGGCATTCTTGCTCAAGCCAGTTTCCTTCATCCGCATGGCGGTGGTGACGTGCTGCTCAAGAACGGTAAAATCGGCCTTGATGCGTCGGCCTTCTCGGATGTAGGGATACTTCGCCAATCCGTCCGATGTGCCGACAACATCCGTGCGCAGCCGCAAACCTTTCCAGCCCGTGCCGCCGTCCGGTCTCGGCGCTTCCGTTTGCAGCCAATAAAAAAGTGACAGGCTCAACTGCTTTGCGCGGTCGAGCTGTTTTTTCGCCTCGGCCTCGCTCACGTCGCAAATCAGGCCGAAGGAGTAATCATTCTGCGGCCAGTTCACGACGGTCAGGTCGCCGCGATAAAATCCCGGCGCAAACAAATCCCGGTCGGCGATGCGGCGATAGGTCCAGAATCCTTTGCGCGCTTCGGGATCGAAGCCGATTTTTTTTGAATCCGCTTCGTCAAAGCTTAAAAAACGGTAATTTTTTTGCGCCGAAGTGGTCATCGAGAAATCATGCCAGTAGGCATAATCCCGCGGCCGGTCAATCGTGTGGTCTTCACCGGCCAGATAATCCATCGCGAAACAGAACGTGAAGCCTTGCAGATTGCCCGGTTCGGCCTTTTCCTTCGCGTGCGGCTCGCCGGTCTCGGAGGCCGCCTCGGCCCCCAGCGCGTATTCCGTTTTCGTCAACGGCAGCAAATCGCCCTGCTCGGTGGCGTCCGCAAAAAACGGCGCGTGCAAAAGGGTTTCGCTGCCGGAATCCAAATCCAGCACACGCACGGCTTCCACGCGGTCGCCGGTGGTTGCGGCGCTGACGGCTTTGTGCTTCAACAAAATTTGCACCTGGCCATTGCCAATAAATGGCGCGAGCATTTCGTAGAGCACGGCCAGCGCCACGCGCGGCTCGCAGCCGATTTTGGAAACCCAACAGTTGCCGGGATTAAAATATTTGTCGGCCCGCGCTTTTTCGGTGAGCGGATAATTGCGCCGGTAAAATTCGCGGATGCCGGTGCGGAATTTCTGGTAGCTGCGCGTGCCGCCGAAAGTTTCAATCCACTTGTTCTCATCCGGGGGCACGGCTTGTTGTGTGATTTGCCCGCCGATCCAATCGGTTTCCTCGGTCAAAATGACGTTTAAACCATTGCGCACCGCCGCGAGGGTCGCCGCGCAACCGCCGAGTCCTCCGCCGATGATCACGAGATCCGCTGACAATTCTTTGGGACGCGAAGACACCATGTTCAGCGGCACAGAATTGGTTTCCCCCGCAATCACGGCATTCGTCGCAGTAAACATGAGCGGCGCAGCTAGTCCGACCGTTTTCAAAAAGTCGCGGCGGCCGATTTGGTTTGCAGAATTCTTCATGTTATGTCCGCCAGAAAATTTTTCGCCGGGTCAGAAAACTGACCGTGAGCGCCATCAGCAAAGTAATGATCGCACCTTTCCAAAAACCGCGCCACGGCGTCGTGGCAAAATGCGTCAGCAACTTGTCTGCACCGACAAGTGCGAGAACCGGCGTGATGAAATTGTTAATGCCGGCGTAGGCGATCATCGGGTTCTGACCGTTGTCAATCAGGAGCCGGAGCCAGCGTTTCTGTGAAAACACATCAATCAAAATCGAAAAGCCGATGAGGACGCAAATCGCCAGCCCGGACGTGACGAAATAATAGCTCAAGGTCGGATGATCCTTTTTGATGCCGCCTTCGTAGGGTTCAAAAATCAAGCCGAGCACGAGCCAATAAATCGCCCAATTAAAAAGTTTATTAAACAGCCGTTCGGTTTCGTTCAACGGATTTTGCAGCAGCATCCAGCCGATGAAACACAGCGCGAATGCCAGCAAGGTTGTTTCAATCAGCCAGCGAGCTTTCAAGCCGATCAGCACGACAAGTAGCAGCGTCAGGAGCGTCAAAAAAATCGAAACATATTGCGCGAACGGCCAACTTGGCGTGGAAACTTGATCCTGCGGCGCGGCACGGCGCGTCCATTGCAAAATTAAATCACCCGCGATGGTGCCGGGAATGACGATGCAAAGGTATTGCAAATAATAGAGCTGATAGATCCACGGCAACGGCGACGACTTCCAAAGATCATGCACCCAGCCTTCGGTCGGAGTCGGCATGTTGGAGAGGCGGATGGCGAGCAGGAGGCCGATCACGCCAAGGCGCGGCAGAAGATTTTCGCGCGTCAGCATCCAGACGATCGAGCCGAACACGGCCATATTCGTCAGCACAATGATGATGATGTCGCTGCGGCCAAGAGAAGACCCGGAGCCGTCGGGGTATTTGGCCAGAGCAAAAAAAAGCATTGCCGCAAGCCAGCCGGCGGCGCGAATGAAAATTTTCAGGATTCGCGGCCACGCGTCGGGTAGGCGCGCGAGAATCGGGAAGAAAATGAAAAAGCCCAGCAGCGCAACAAGCCAGATGCCGGTGGTTGGGTGGTTGGATAATGTGTATGGCCGGATGGCTTGGACAAAGAGTGCGAAAAAGCCCAGCAGAAATCCGCGTTCCAAAATGAAAAATCCCAGCTTCCATGGAGGGTTTTTATTTTCCATCCGCCGCGACAGCGCGAGCGGAAACGCTGCGCCCATGGCGAACAAAAAAAATGGAAAGACCAAGTCCACCCACGAAATGCCCGGCAGCGTGCCGATCCACTCGTAATGCGGGGGCGGCTCCTGCGCGTGATACATCCAACTGGGAAGAGCGTGTTCGTTGAATGGCATCTGGCCCGACAACAGCATCGCCAAAATTGCCAGTCCACGCAGAGCGTCGAGCGCCAGCGCGCGATTGGTGGAAACGGCGCTGGAACTTTTGGTCGTCACGGTTTCCAAAATCAGCGGCGGCAAACGCTCAGACTTTGCCGAGTTTTTTCAGCACGGTGAACGTGCGCGCCACCGTGTCAAGCGGCTGCTTGCTGGATTCGTGTTCGACGACATACCATTGCGTGCTGCCCTTGCTTTCGCACCAGTCAAAAACGCCGGACCAGTCAATTTTGTCCTCGCCAATGATCGCTTCAGGACCGCCGCCATTGGGCTTGATGTGGATGCTATGTGTGCGGCCTGGGAATTTCTTTAACTCAGCGAGCGGATCGGCCCCGCCATCGCACGCGTTGCTCGTGTCCAGCTGCAAAATCACATCAGGGCTGGTGTTCTCGCCAAAAATCTCCCACGGGGCTTCGCCCTCGACCGGATGAAAATCATGGAAGTGCGAATGGTAGCCGATGGAAAGTCCGAGCGGCTTCAATTGCGCGGCGATCTCGCTGAACTGTTTCGCCTTGTCGAGCCAGACCTGCCTTGTCTTGCCGCTCATGTCGGGGACGATGATGAACTTGTTGCCGATGATCTGGTTGAACTCAATCGTCGCCGCGAGTTTGTCCGGCTGGACGTTTTCACTCGGCGTGTGCGAGCCGCAGGCGACAATGCCGTTGTCATCCAGCATTTTTTTAATTTCCGTCGCAGAGCGATTCCAATAACCGGCAAACTCAACCCCCGCGTAGCCCATCTTGGCGATGGCGGCAATCGTGCCGGGAAAATCTTTTTTGCAGTCTTCGCGCACGGAATACAACTGCACGCCGATGGAAATTTTCTTTTTCACGCAGCAGCACGATTTGTTCGTCGCGCAGCCAGCGAGGCCAAGTGACGCACCCGCCAGCCCCAACGCGGATAGTTGGAGGAATTCGCGGCGACGGAGATAGTTAGAGTTTTTCATTTTAGTTATTCCTAGCCGCGCCGCAGGCCTGGCAAATGCCACGGTTTGCGGTATTTCACGCTGACCAACTGGTCCGCCGCGTGGCCGTCCACGACCTTTTCCGCGACGTCGTCCCAGACAATTTTTTGACCGGTGCGATAGGCAATGTTGCCAAGATGCGCGAGCGTTGAAACGCGGTGGCCGACTTCGAGATTCAGCGCGGGCGGCTGGCGCGACTTCACGCAATCGAGGAAATTGCGCACGTGCGCGGGTCGCGGATCGCCCTGACCTTTTTGTTTGTGCGACGGGATGTTTGCCTTTTTCGGCTCGGTGACAAGTTCGTAACCGGAGTCGTTCACAATGATGTTGCCTTCGGTGCCGTGCCACTCGATGCCCCACGAACGATTGTTCAGGCCGTTGTTCAAGCCGGCGCGATGTTCCCAAATCAACTGGCAGGTGGGAAAATCATAAACCGTAACGAGCGAATCGGGCGTTTCGGAATCGTCGTCCAAAATAAATTTTCCGCCGGCCGCCGTCACGGACTTGGGATTATGCGGCGGCAAACCCATTGAGGCGATGTTCAGCAAATGAACACCCCAGTCGGTCATCAAACCACCCGCGTAATCCCAAAACCAACGGAAGTTGAAGTGAAAATGGTTTTGGTTGAAGGCGTGCAAGGGCGCGGGACCAAGCCACATGTCATAATCCACACCCGCAGGCACGGGGCCGTCCTTGACGTGGCCGATGCTTGGCAGCCAGTCCAAAAAAGCCCACGCGCGGGCGAGACTGACCTTGCCGAGTTTGCCGGACTTGACGATTTCCGCCGCCTCGATGATGTGCGCCGCGCTGCGCCACTGCGATCCCATCTGTGCAACCCGGTTGTGTTTTTTCACCGCCTCAACCATCGCACGGCCTTCGTCAATTGTCTTGGCGAGCGGCTTCTCAACGTAAATATCCTTGCCTGCCTGCGCCGCCATTACCGTCGGCAATGCGTGCCAGTGATCCGGTGTCGCGATAAGAACGAAGTCCACATCTTTGCGGTCGAGCACGCGGCGAAAATCTTTCACCGTGTCAGGCTTGGGTCGGGCGTGGTTTTCGCAGACTTTGAGCGCTTGTGCCAGGCGCGCATCGTCAATGTCACAGGCAACGACGCAATCCACTTCCGGGTTCAGAAAAAAACAGGCCAGATCGCCGCCGGATGGCAGGCCGCAACCCATCCCGCCACAGCCGATGATGCCAAGCCGAATTTTGTCATTCGCGCCCGGTTCGCCCGCGCGAACGCTTCGAATAAACGGTGATGAGAAAGTTCCCGCCGCCAAAGTTGCCAGCGCGCTTTTGCCGAGGAAACTTCGCCTATTTATTTTTTCCATGATTAAAAAGTTCCCGCCGTCAGGGATCGGCCGACGGCGGGAAGCGTTAAGCTGCTATTATTGGCTGATGACCCGATAGAATCGTGTGGCACCCGCGGCCGTGGTGTCGATGTAGGATGAGTTGGCCGCGCTGTTTGTCACCGGCGAGCCGAGGCTGGTCCAGGACACATCCAACAAGGCATTCTTG
>CAISEZ010000098.1 GCA_903884535.1 uncultured Verrucomicrobia subdivision 3 bacterium | reverse complement strand
ATGGCGGGAGCGGCGGGGCTCGAACCCGTAACCTCTGCCGTGACAGGGCAGCGCTCTAACCAATTGAGCTACGCCCCCGCGATGGGGAGTGAGACAATAAAAAAATTATGGCGCAGCGTCAAGGTTTGGTTGGGGAATTCGTGTTTGAAAAAATCCGGGCAGCAGACGCCAAGGAGGTGGGGGTGGGGAACCCCGCTGAAGAAACGTGCTGCTACCCGAATACAGCAATATTACAGTTTGGAAACGATTTGTCAATCTTTTGGCGACGGCCGGGCAATTCACTTGGCGCGACCGCCATTCCCGGCTTTACGCGCGCAATGTTTTCCCTGAAGCTGCGGTGTGGTCGCGCTGGAATCCATTCCCCTGTTCCGCCAACTGAATCGCACCGAGCTTCAGGCGTTGCGGCTCATCGCCCAGGAGCAACGGTTTGCCGCCGGTCAGGAAATTTTCCGCGAGGGTGCGCCCGGCGACGGAGTTTATTTCGTGAAAAGTGGGTTGGTGGAAATTTCCGCCGGGTCCGGCGACGGCCGCCGCCTTTTTTCCCAGCTCGGGCCGGGGGAAATTTTCGGCGAAATGTCGGTCATCGAACATCGGCCGCGTTCGGCCACCGCGTCGGCCGTGCAGCCTTCGGAAATTTATTTTTTGCCGCGCGGTGAAATGCTTTCGATCATCCAGCATTCGCCCGGCCTGGCGTTTGCCCTGTTGCAGCAGATCAGCCACCGTCTCCGTGAGTTCAACCAGTTGCACGTCCGCGAACTGGTGCAAGCCGAGAGTCTCGCGGTCATCGGTCGGTTCGCGCAGGGCATTGTTCACGACCTTAAAAATCCGTTGAGCATCATCAGCCTGTCCTCCGAGATGTTCGACATGCCCGGGATCAATCCGGAAATCCGCGCCAAATCCCAGCTTCGCATCCGCAAACAAGTCGAGCGCATCAGCGACATGGTCGGCGACATTCTCATCTTCACCCAAGGTGCCAAAAAAGACGGCGAGCTGAAGGCCGGCGACTATCGCTCCTTCGTGCTCGAACTGGTGGGCGACCTGCGCGCCGAGGCCGAGCTGAAGGCCGCGCAAGTCGAAATGGAAAATGTTCCGCCCGCCGTCGCCGTGCGGTTTGACCCGCGCCGGTTGAGCCGCGTTTTCTTCAACCTCGTCGGCAATGCCACGGACATCATGCTCAACGGCGGGAAAATTTTCCTGCGTTTCAAGCTCGCCGAAAACGAAATCATCACCGAAATCGAGGACAGCGGGCCCGGCATCCCGCCGGAGCTCGCCGGCAAGCTGTTCCAGCCGTTCGCCACGCACGGCAAGACCAAAGGCACCGGACTCGGTCTGTCGATCTGCAAAAAAATTATTGAGGACCATGGCGGAACGATTGAAGCGCACAGCGCGGCCGGCCGTGGCGCGATTTTCCGTTTTACGCTGCCGCTGGTGAAATAATTTGCCCGCCCGGCGCAAATTGAATTCGACATTCCGAATTCGGCCTTCAAAATTTCCGCTGTGAACCGCATCCGGCTTCTTTCCGAACAGGTCGCCAACCAGATCGCCGCCGGCGAAGTGGTCGAACGGCCTGCCAGCGTCGTCAAGGAACTCGTGGAAAATTCCCTCGACGCCGACGCCAAAAAAATCACCGTCGAAATCGGCGCGGGCGGCCGCAGCCTCGTCCGCGTGACCGACGACGGTTTTGGCATGAGCCGCGATGACGCGCTGTTGTGCCTGGAACGTCACGCCACCAGCAAAATCCAGAAGGCCGAAGACCTCGCGTCCATCGCCACGATGGGTTTTCGCGGCGAAGCCGTGCCGAGCATCGCCAGCGTCAGCCGGTTCACGCTCACCACGCGCGAACGCGAAACGACTTCGCCCGAAGGCACGCAAATCCTCATCAACGGCGGCACGATTGCCGAGGTCAAAGCCGCCGGCAGCGCGCCCGGCACCAGCGTCGAGGTGCGACAATTATTTTTTAACCTGCCCGCGCGCCGGAAATTCATGCGCACGGAAGAAACCGAGGCTGCGCACATCCAGCATTATCTCACGCTCGCCGCGCTGGCGTTTCCCGAAGTGGCGTTCACGTTTGTCAAAGACGGTCGCAACGTCTGGCAATTGCCGGCGGTGAAATCCGGCGCGGCAACTTCGAGCCGAATCGAGGCCTTGCGCGAACGTCTCCGCGCGCTGCTCGGCGATGAAAAATTGCTGCCTGTGAATTTTTCCGCCGCGCTCGACGAGGATGGCAACTCGCCCGTGCCGGACGAAACGGACATTTTTGAAACCGCCTCGCCGGAGAAGCCTGAAATCCGCAACAAAAAATCTGAAATCCGCATTTGGGGTTTGATCGGCTCGCCCGGCGTCTCGCGCGCGACGCGCGACGGCCAGTTTATTTTTGTGAACCGCCGGCCGGTGGAAAATCGCGGCGTTAATTACGCGCTCATCGAAGGCTACCACAATTCGCTGATGAAAGGCCGCTATCCGGTCTGCTGTTTGTTCCTCGAAATGGATCCCGCCGCCGTGGACGTGAACATCCACCCCGCCAAGCGCGAGGTGAAATTTCACCGCGAGTTTGAAGTGAGAAAATATGCCGCGCAGGCGGTGCACAACGCGCTGCTGGTGTTTCACTCCGAGCCGGCCAAAACAGTTTCAACCGCCAAGTCGCCAAGTGCGCCAAGTGAATTAAAATTTGCACCTGAACCTTCGGCGCCCGCGCTGCCGATTTTTCCGGAAAAATTTAAACCGTCGCTGCCCGCGCCGGCACAAATTTCTCTAGCTTCGCAAACGCCATTGAAAATGGGCTTTTCATCGCCGACAGTGGCGAAAGCAGAGCCAGCATCGCCCGCGCCGGAAGTTCAGCCGGTAATTGAAACCAATCCGCAATCCGCAATCCGCAATCCGCAATTGCCCACGCCGCTGCTCAACGTGCCGCTGCGGCTCATCGGCGTGGTTGGCAAATTGTATGTGCTGTTGGAATCCGACCGCGGCCTCGTGCTGCTCGACCAGCACGCGGCGCACGAGCGGATTTTATATGAGCAAATGCTGACGCGGCTGGAGCAAAACGGTTCCACGCCGTCGCAAAAATTATTGCTGCCGGAGACGATTGAACTGCCGCCGCGCGATGCGCAGTTTTTGCGCGAGCAGCTCGTGGCGCTCACGCGGCTCGGTGTGGGCTTGAGCGAATTCGGCGAGCGCACATTTTTACTGGATGCGCTGCCGCCGTTTGTGAAGGTGCCGGACACGCGGCGGTTTGTGTTTGATCTCGTGGACGAACTGCGCGCCGCCGGCCGCGAGGTGAACCTGGCGCGGCTCGGCGAGCACACCGTGGCCAAGACCGTCTGCCGCCACGCGGTGAAGGCCAACGACCCGCTCCGGGGCGCGGAACTGGAAAATCTCGTCGAGGATTTACGCCGCTGCGCAATGCCCTACACCTGTCCCCATGGCCGCCCGACGCTGATTGAAATGAACTACCGCGAACTGGAGAAAAAATTTGGGAGAACGCAGTAAAATTGACGACTTGGATACCGCTGGGAGCGACTATTTGAACTCAGAAAGCAGGACGATTCCAGGTCTTAATTGAGAAAAATAAAAAACATAAAAACGATTTTTCTAAAATTATTGGGTTGAAAACAGCTTTACACGTTTCCCCATTGACCTGCAAGCCGAGGCGGGGGAAGATAACGCGCGAGTGACTGCGCCCAACCATTTTTTTTCTGGAACGCCATGAAAACAATTCTGGTTTTGTCGTCGCATCCTGATTTCGCCGAAGCCGTCCGCACCAGCCTCAACCCGGAACATTTTCGCGTGGTCCACCGGCTCAACGCCGAGGAAAGCGAACCGCTGCTCGTCCACAGCCTGGCTAGCGCGTGCATTCTCGACGCAGACCTGCTGGGCGTGGAAAGTGTCTGGCTCATTGAACGGCTCCGGCAGCGGAACGCCAAAATCCCGCTGCTCGCCTACACCGAATTCGTGCAGGCCGACTGGGAGGAGGAGGCGCTGTTGCGCGGTGCCACACAAATTCTGACCAAACCAGTCCGGCAGCGGTTGCTGAATTCGGTGCTGGACCGGCTGATCCAATCGGCTATCGCGCCGCGGCCGGTTATGCCGCCCGTTCAGCCACCGGCGATGACCAGCCGCAGTCAAGACCCAGCCGTCCGTGCCGCCGACAATGCCGGCCAGACGCTGGATGTCCTTCGCGATTTCTCGTCCATCCTCACGCATTCGCTCGATGCCGAGGCGATGCTGAAAAAGTTTTTACAGTTTCTCCGCGAAAAATTAAGCCTCAATCGCGCGGCCATTTTTTTGAACCGGCCGGGCGCGCCGGGCACGGATCTGCCCGCGCCGGAAGACGCGCGCCGGTTGCGGTCGGCGGCGGCCATCGGCCTTTCGGCCGGCCTGCTGGAACATTTTGAACTCTCGCTGGATTCCGGCATCGGCGCGCAGCTCTCGCACCTCGGCCGGATTTTGCGGCGCGACAGCGACGAGGCCCGCGCCGACGGCGAGGCGCAGAAGGAATTTGAACTGCTGGGCGCGCAGGTGGCCGTGCCAATCACCAGCCGCGATTGCCTGATCGGCGTGGCGGTGTTTGACCGCCGCATCACCGGCGAGCCGCTGGTGAACGGTGAACTGGAATTGGTTTTTCATCTACTCGAACAGGTTGGGCTGGCGCTCGGCAACATCTGGTTGCACGACCAGCTCGCCGGCAATCACGAGATGATGACCGAGGTGCTGCGCGAATTGAGCAGCGCCTGCGTCGTCGTGGGGCGTGATTTGAAAGTGCTACATGCGAACAAGGCGGCGCGGCGGCATTTCGGCCGCAAAAACGAGCGCGGCGGCGGACTGGAATTTAGCGACCTGCCACAGCTGCTGGGCGCGAAAATTTATCAGGTATTGAAAACCGGTTCGGCGTTGGAACCATTCCGCTACGAGCCGGAAAATTCACCGGGCACGATTTACAGCGTCAGCGTGGTGCCGTTCCAGCGCGGCCATTCCGCCGTGCCCGGCTCAGCGCTGCTCACCGCCGACGACCTTACGCAAAGCGAGCAGTTGCACGCGCTCGAACTGGAGGCCGCAAACCTGCGCCTGGTCCGCACGATGGCCGATCGGCTGGCGCATGAAATCGGCAACGCGATGGTGCCGCTCTCGACGCACCAGCAGTTGCTCGCCGAAAAATTGGATGACGCGGAATTCCGGGAGTCGCTCGACCATGCGCTGGCCGACGGCGTCAAACGCGTCACGCGGCTGATCAACCAGATGCGATTTCTCGCGCGCGAAGGCCACGTCCACGAGGAGTCATTCGCGGTCGAAAAATTGGTGGAAGAGGCGTATCAGGAAGCCCGGCGACAGCAGCCGGTCGAAGGCGCGACGTTGAAAATAGACAATGGCGGTAAGCCGTTTAATATCATCGGCGACCGCGCGGCGTTGAAGCACGCGCTCGCGGAAATCATGCTCAACGCGCTCCAGGCGAATTTGAAAAATCCGCAGATCGCGGTGAAACTGCTCACCACCGGCCACAACGGCGAACGCGCGCTGACCATCGAGGTGCAGGACACCGGCGTGGGATTCAGTGCCGAGGCGGTCAAACGCGGGGCCACGCCTTTTTTCACGACGCGGAATGTTGGCCTCGGCCTCGGTCTGGCCGTCAGCCGGAAAATCATCGAGACGCATCACGGCAAGCTGGAGATTGTGCCGTCGCCCGCGGGCCTCGTCCGCGTTTCACTGCCGCTGGCCAGCCCGCCGGCAGGCACCAACTGACTTTTTGGTGCAAAACAAAACCCGCAGGAAAATTCCGGCGGGTTTCGCTGTTTAAAAATTGCGCGGGTGAAAACTACGCGCCGTTGTCGCCGATGGCTTCCACGGGACAACCTTCTTTGGCTTCCTTGCAGCGGGCCTCCTCCTCGGGCGTGCCCGGTTGTTTATAGACGAAGGAGTAGCCGCCGTCGTCGTTGCGCTTGTAGTTGTCCGGGGCGGTTTCGCGGCACAAGTCGCAATCAATGCACTGGTTGTCCACGTAGTATTTGCCGGGGGCGTTTTCGGGGTATTTATTCGCTGCGTCAGCCATAAAGTAGTTTAGTTAAGTTAGGTTGGCATTATGGCCTGCGGACGGCCCGGTGGCAAGTCCGATTTGCATTGCAAGCATTGATTAAAAGCTTTTCATCGGCGGGCCGGTGATTATTTTCTAGCCATGTTACGAGGAACCGTTCGCCGCACCAAAATCATTTCCACTCTGGGCCCCGCCACTGATTCCGCCGCCATGATCGGCAAGCTGATGGACGCGGGCGTGAATATTTTCCGCCTCAACATGTCGCACGCGCCACACGACTGGGTGCGCCGCGTGTTCGCCGACATCCGCGCCGAGTCCCTGAAGCGCAACCGGCATACCGGCATCCTCATGGACACCCAAGGCCCGGCCATCCGCACCGGCGACTTGAGCGTGCCACTGGATTTGAAGCCGGGGCAAAAATTTACGCTGACCGTGCGCGGCGAAAAATCCGAGGAGGAACATTCGGTGGACGTAAACTACGAGAATTTCATCAACGACATCAGCGTCGGCGACGTGGTGCTCATGGACAACGGCACCATCCAGATGAAAGTGCTCGCCAAAAACGGCAACAAGGTCCAGTGCGAAGTCCTCACCGAAGGCAAGCTCGGCAGCCGCCGGCACATCAATTTGCCCGGCGTCAAAGTCAGCCTGCCGGCGCTCACCGCCAAGGACATCAAGGACGTGAAGCTCGGCCTGGAATTGAACGTGGATTTCATCGCGCTGTCCTTCGTGCGCGAATCTCGCGATTTGCTCCAGCTCAAGGAAATGTTTGAAGAAGGCAAACCGCATCCGCTAGTCATCGCCAAAATCGAGGATCAGGAAGCCCTCAAAAATTTGGAAGCCATCGTGCTTGAATCCGACGGCATCATGGTGGCGCGCGGCGATTTGGGCATTGAAATTCCCTACGAAGAACTGCCCATCGTCCAGCGCCGCATTGTCAAAATGTGCCTGCGCATCGGCCGGCCGGTCATCGTCGCCACGCACATGCTCGAAAGTATGATCGAATCGCCGATGCCCACGCGCGCCGAAGTCACCGACGTGGCCAACGCGATTTTTGAGGAGGCCGACGCGATTATGTTGAGCGGCGAAACCACCGTCGGCAAATATCCGCTCAAGTGCATCGAGGTGTTCGACAAGATCGCCACGCGCATCGAACGCAGCGGCAGCGCGCAATTTCACGACGCCGCCGAGTTGACCACCGCGCGGCAGAAGCTCGTGAAAAGCGCCGTGGTCATGGCCAACGAACTCAAGGCGGCGGCGATTCTAGCGTTCACGCGGCACGGCCACATGGCCGCCTACGCCTCGTGGATGCGCCCGCGCTACTCGCCGGTTCTGGCGCTGTGTGACAACGAGAAGACCGCCAACGAACTGGCCTTGTGCTGGGGCGTCACGCCCTTCGTCACCGAGTTTGATTTCATCAACCCGCAGAACACCATTGAGAATTCGCTGAAATCCCTGGCCGAACAGGGCCGGTTGAAAAAAGGCGACACGGTCGTCATCATCGGGGCCATTTCCGTCGGCACCGAAATCGTGGACGCCGTGCAGATGCGGACGGTTTAGGCGGCACCGGGGCTGGGCGCAAATTTCAAATAAAATTGCACTGTCACCATTACAGTGGATGGTGACGGGCGCAATTTGTGGCGTAGAATGGGGGTATGAATCCCATTGCGCTGCCCGGTAAAAGCAGTTTTTGTTTCCGCTTTTGCGGTTTGTTTTTTTTGACCGCCTGGTTTCTGAACCAAGGTGTCCAAGCCCAAACTCCGGCATTTCCCGGCGCGCTCGGTTTTGGCGCGAATGTCACCGGCGGACGCGGCGGCACGGTGTATCACGTCACGACGCTCGCCGACAGCGGCACCGGGTCATTCCGCGACGCTGTTGCGCACAGCCATCGCATCATTGTCTTTGACGTTGGCGGCTACATCAAATTGAACTCGGCCGTTTCGTGCAGCGGCGACCTCACCATCGCCGGTCAGACCGCGCCGGGCGGCGGCATCGGGTTTCGCGGTGGGGAGATTTCTTTTTCGAGCCGCAGCAATATTATCTGTCGCTACATCCGCATTCGGCCCGGCAGCGAAACCACGAGTTCCACTGACGACGCCCTGGCCTTTGCGGACGGACGCACGATGATTTTCGACCACTGCTCCGTCGAGTTCGGCCCATGGAACAACATTGACGCCGTCAGCAGCTCCTGGCAGACGACGCCCGTCACCGAGGTGACGTTTCAAAACTGTCTCGACGCCGATCCCACCGGCCAGCAGTTTGGCGCGCACACGGAATCCGTGAGCAGCACGATGTCGTGGTTCAACACCATTCTGGCCAATTCTCACAACCGGAATCCGCTCTCGAAGATCAACGACATTTTCGTCAACAATGTCCTCTACAACTGCGGTGCCGGCTATACCACACACACCAGCACCTCGTTCAGCCACGACCTCGTGAACAACTATTTCATCAGCGGCCCAGGCGATGGCGGCAGTGCGGATTTTCCCTTCTTTCAATTAGACTCCAACCAGAGCCTCTACTACGTCGGCAATCTCTTCGACGGCGACCGCGACGGCACGCTCAATGGCACGCCCAACACGCCTTACTGGTATTCCGGCACGGGCACAATCCTCACCGCACCGTGGTCCGCGCTCACGCCCGCGCTGACAAATTACAGCGCGACGACAGCGTATCGTCTTTGTGTGTCCCAAGCGGGCGCGTTTCCGCGCGACCAGATTGACGATCTCGTGATCAGTCAGGTCAAAACTCTGGGCAACGGCACGACCGGCTATGGGGCGGGAACCGCCGGCCCCGGCAGCGGTTTTTATACGAGCCAGACGCAAACCGGTTTGGGCAACAACGGCTACGGCGTCATCAACAGCGGCATCGCGGCGATCGACACGGACAACGACGGCATGCCGGATTACTGGGAAAAAGCGATGGGACTGAATTTTAATTCGTCGAGCGACGCAATGACGATTGGTGCAGACGGCTACGCGAACATTGAGCGCTACCTCAACTGGCTCGCCGACCCGCACGCGTTCACCGTGACCAACACGCCCGTGGACATTGACCTCTGGCAATACACCAGCGGCTTCACCAATGCGGCACCGACTTACACTGTCACCGGTTTGAGCAACGGCGTGGTCACGTTGAACAGCGGACACATCGCGCACTTTGTTCCGCCTCCGAATTTCTCCGGCATGGGCGCGCTGCGATTCACCGTCACCGGCAACGACGGCACGACGTGGACGAACAACGTGGCCGTCTTGATGTCGCCCGTCACGCCGCCGAGCAATTTGATCTGGCAGGGAGACGGCACCACCAACCTGTGGGGCAACGGCAGCGGCGTGAACTGGCTCAACGGCGTCAATCTCGTCGCGTTCAACTCTGGCGACAATGTGACCTTCGACGACACCGGCTCGAACACGCCCGCGATCAATCTCACCGGCGCGTTGCCTGCGGGAACGGTTTATGTGCTGGCGCAGCAGGATTACACTTTTGGCGGCAGCGGATTTCTCTCCGGCGGTGCGGCGCTGTTCAAGACCGGCTCCGGCCAACTTACGCTCGACACCACCAACACCGCCACCGGCGGCGTCACCATCAATGAAGGTGTGGTGCAGGTCGGCGACGGCGTTTCGTTCAACGGCGGGCTGGCCGGCAACGTGACCAATAACGACACTTTGATTTATTCGACACCGGGAACATTGACCAGCGCGGTGAACATCAGCGGCTCCGGCACGGTGACGGAAACCGGTCCCGGCGCGGTGACCTTGAGCGGCACGCAAACTTACACCGGCCTCACCACTGTCAACGCCGGCACGTTGACCATCAGCGGCACGTTGCCACCGAGCGACATCACGAACAACGGCATCTTAAAACTTTCGCCGTCGTCCGCGCAGATTTACAGCAACACCATCAGCGGGCCGGGCAACGTGGCGCTGATTGGCGGCACGCTGATCTTGAGCAACGCCAACACCTTCACCGGCAACTTCACCAACCAGGCGGGAACCTTATACATTGCGAACAGCAACGCGCTCGGTTCCGGCGTGCTGGTTTACACGAACGGCAACGTCTGGCTCACCGGCGGCGTGACGGTGACGAACGATTATTCCATCTCCGGCGCCAGCGCGATTGACCTCTGCATGGCCGCGACCAACGGCACCTGCACCTGGGCGGGCAACGTCACCAACCTGCAAAGCAGCGCGCAGTGGCGGCCCGGCGCGGACGGCGGCACTTTGGTTTTTGTCGGCAACGCCCTCATCGGCGCGCGCAACCTGATCGTGCCGCGCGGCGCGGTGCAATTTGCCGGCAACGCCGTGATTGCCGCCACGGGCGGGGCCACGGCTTTTGGCCGCGACACCACGGGCGGCAACCGCAGCACTTCCGTCACCATCCGGGACAATGCGACGGTGACCTACGGCGTCTGCAACATGGGCGGCGGGCAGGCCGGCGGCAACAGCACGCTGACCATCCAAAACAACGCCGTGCTTGCCTGCGGCGCGAACAATTTCGACGTGCAAAACGTGAACCGCACGACGGCGCAAACCTTCATCCGGCTCAACGGCGGCACGTTCATCGTGGGCGGCTTTACAAAAACCAAAACCAGCCAGACCAATTCCATCGCGTTCAACGGCGGTGTGCTGAAAGCCGGCGCAAACAACGCGGCGTTTCTTCCCGCGTTTAATTTTTCCACGAATCTGGTGCAGGCCGGCGGCATGATTATTGACGATGGCGGCTATGCCATCAGCATTCTTGCGGCGTTGACGCACGATCCGGCGCTCGGCACAACGGCGGACGGTGGCCTGACCAAATTGGGAACCGGCACTTTGACGCTGACCAATTTCTGCACTTACACCGGACCAACCCTCATCAACGCCGGCACGCTCACGATTTACGCCAACGCCGGCACTTATTCGATCTCAGCTTCGCCCAGCATTTATGTCGGTGCCGGTGCCGTTCTGGACGCGGGAGAGTATTCCACCCTCGGCTGGGTCTGCGACAACCACCGGATGCTTTGGGGCAATGGATCAGTAAAAGGGAATGTGACCATTGGCGGCACCACGATCCTGGCGCCGGGCAGCAACTCCATTGGCACGGTCACTTTCAGCAATTCCCTCACGTTTGCCGCCGGCAGCACCAACATTTTTGAAATCAGCCACTCGCCGCTCACCAACGACTCTGCCGTCATTTTCGGCGCGCTGACCAATGGCGGCACCCTCATCATCACCAACATTGGCGGCACGCAACTCGCGGCGGGCGACACGTTCAACGTGTTCAACGCGGCGAGCTACAGCGGCGCATTTTCCAGCGTCCAACTGCCGTCGCTGCCGGTGGGTTTAATCTGGAATACCAATTTGCTGAACACCGCCGGCACTATTTCTGTCGCGCTGAACACCACGCCGGTCATCGGCGCGATCTCCATTTCCGGAAACGGCGTGGGCTTGAGCGGCACCGGCGGCGTCGGCAATGGGAAGTATATTTTGCTCGGCGCAACGAACCTGGCCACGCCGGCGAGCAATTGGACGCGGCTGCTGACGAACCAGTTTGACGGCTCCGGAAATTTTAATTTCACCACCAACGCGGGCACGGGCTTGCCGCAGAATTTCTACCGGCTGCAATTGCAATAGGATTATTTGAAGACCGCCGCCGCGAGGTTGGTCATGTTCAAGACCGTGTTCGGGAACAGACCCAGCCAGAAAATGCCGGCGAGGCACGCCCAGAGGGAAAGCTTGGCCGGCGATGAAAGTTCAATCGGCGACAAATCCGTCGGATCTTTGCTCCAGTAAATCGCGCGGATGACGCCAAAATAATAATAGAGTGAAATAATCACACCGGCGAGCGCGGTGAACGCGAGGCAATAGTAGCCGTGGTTGCCGGTGGCCTGCGCCGCTTCGATGACCGCTTTGAGCAGGACAAATTTTCCGAAGAAACCCGCGAGCGGCGGAATGCCGGCCAGCGAAACCATCGCGATGGTCAGCGTGGCTGCCAGCAGAGGCGAACGTTGATTCAAACCGGCAAGACCCGAAATGTCTTCGGTCGCCAGATGGCGCAGGACGAGCGTGATGACGAAAAATCCAGCCATCACGGTGAAAACATAGCCGGCGAGATAATACATCAGCGCCGATTGGCCGCTCGCGCTCAACGCTGCGACACCCAGCAGCAAATAACCGGCGTGCGCGATGCTGGAATAGCCGAGCAGGCGTTTCAGGTTGCGTTGCGGAATCGCGCAGAGGTTACCGTAAAGAATCGTGATGCCGGAAATGACGATGAGCAGGTTCGCCCAATGCGCGGTCACGCTCGGCACGGCGGTGAACAGCACGCGTAGGAGCAAAACAAATCCGGCGGCTTTGGAGCCGATGGCGAGAAACGCGGTGGTCGGCGTCGGCGCACCTTGATAAACGTCCGGGGCCCAAATCTGGAACGGAAACGCGGCGATCTTGAAGCCGAGTCCTACGAGAACCAGCAGCACGCCGAGCAGGAAGATGCGGCTGTCGGCAAATTGCGGCGCGACGGCGGCGAGTTTGGTGAAGTTGAGTTCACCGGTCGTTCCCCAGATCAGCGCGATGCCGAACACCATGAACGACGAGGACAGCGCACCCAGGATCAGATACTTCACGCCCGCTTCGAGCGACTGGAGTTTGTTGCGCTGAAAACTGACGAGCACGTAGAATGTAATCGTTATGAGTTCGATGGAAACGAACAGCATCGTGAAATCATTGGAAGACGCGGCGAACAACATACCGGCCAAGGCGAAGACGATGAGCGAATAATATTCCGCCACGCTGCCGGCCGCGAGTTTGTCGGAAAATTCCGCAGCCATGAACAGAACCAGAATCGCCGCGACGATGAACAGTTGTTTGAAGAACAAGGACAACGCGTCGTTGACGAACATGCCGCCGAAGGCGGTGCCGAACTGACCGCAACTGCCGTTGCCGCTCAAGCTCACGACCAGCAACCCGCCCAGCGCCAAGATAGCCGCGTAGCCAATGAAGCGGCGGCGCTCGGCGGGCACGAACAAATCAGCCAACATCAGCACGAGGCCGAGGCCGATCACCGAAATTTCCAGCATTATCAGGGAGGAATTCATTCTTATTTCGTAGCAGCCGACGTGAGTCGGCTCTGATTTTCAGCCAGCGAATATGGAGCGGACTCACGTCCGCTGCTACGCGGCGAGCTCACCACGTCCGCATTTTTTCCAGCCACAGCCATGGCGACAATTTTCTGCGCGTCAGGATTGATTTTTTCCGTCAGCAGCTTCGGCAGGAAACCGAACACCAGCAGGCTCACCAGCAGCAGCGCGTAGGGCAGCTTGCGCCAGAGATTCGCGTCGGAGAGGGAATTCCATTTTTCCGGCAGCGGTCCGTGCAACACGTTGCGGATAGCGCGTGTCATGTAGATGCCGCCGATGACAAGCGCACCCCAGAGCGCGATGATCGTGACTGCCGGGAACATTTTCCACGCGCCGAAAAAGACTGTGGCTTCACCGACAAAATTCGCAAAACCGGGCAAACCGCAGCCGGCCATCGCGGCCATCAAGAGCGCTGTGCCGATGAACGGGAGTTTGCGGCAGAGGCCGCCGAGCGCGCTGATTTCCAGCGTGCCGGTCTGCTTGTAAATGTAGCCGCTCAACGCGAAGGTCAGCGCCGCGAGGAAACCGTGCGCGACCATGATCAGCACCGCGCCGGTGATGCCGATGAGGTTCAGGCTGGCGATCCCGAGGAAAATGAAACCCATGTGCGCCACGCTGGAATTACCGATGAGCAGGTTCAAATCTTTTTGGCGCATCGCGACCCAGCCGACATACAAAATGTTTCCAACGCAGAGCCACGCGATAACGTGCGCCCAGCTTTGCGCAGCTTGCGGCAGCAGCGGCAACGCTATGCGGATCAAACCGTAGAGACCGAATTTCTTCAGCACGCCGGCGTGAAGCATGGCGGTGGGCGAAGGCGCAACGCCGTAACCCAGCGGCGCCCAGGAGTGAAACGGCCAGAGCGATACCAGAATGCCGAAGCCGAACAGCAGCAGCGGGAAGATGAAATTCTGCGCGTTGACCGCGAGCGGATTGGTCTTGGCGTGTTCGATGATCTTCGGGATGTCGAACGTGTTGGCGCCGCATTGCAGATAAAGCGCGATGAGGCCGATGAGCGCGATGAGTGCGCCGATGCTCAAATAAAGCGTGATCTGGAACGTCGCGTAGTTCTTCTTTTCGCCACGGCCCCAGACGCCGATCATGATGAAGGTCGGCACCAGCGCGAGTTCGTGCAGGAAATAAAAGAAGAACAAGTCCAGCGACGCGAATGCGCCGAGGATGCCGCCGGTCATCACGAGCAGCAGGATGTAAAATTCTTTTTCACGCGTCTGGATTTCAAACGAGCAGAGCGCGGCGGCGAAGGCGACGATTGCGCCCATCAAAATCAAACCGACGTTCAAGCCGTCCACGCCGACGTGATAGCTGATGCCGAGCGATTCGACCCAGGGGATTTGCTGCTCAAACTGGAAGCCGTTCGCGCCGGGCACGAACTGCGCGAACATCTTCACCGCCAGCACCGCCGAGATGAGCGTGGCTAACACCGCGATGGCGCGGATGATGACGCGGTAATTGCGCGGCACGACGATGAGCGCCAACGCCGCCAGCAGCGGCCAACCTGCGATGTAAGTCAGTATGGACATCTTTAATTTTTCCGAACCGCCGAGACGCGGAGACGCAGAGTTGAAAAGACAGAATTAACAGAATTTTCAGAATTATTTTCTGAAATTTCCAATTCCGTTAATTTTGTAAATTCTGTCTTCATTTTTCTCTGCGCCTTTGCGCCTCTGCGGTTAAAAATAATTTTCATTTTCCAAGCACGAAATAGAGCAACAGCGCCACGCCGAGCACGAACAGGAAGGCGTAGGTCTGGAGGTTGCCGGTTTGCGCCAGGCGCAACGCGCGTCCGCTCAAATCCGTGCCGCCGCGGATCGCGCCGATGATCGCGCCTTCCAAAATCCAGCGGTCCAGCCAGTCGGCCACGGCGGCGAGAAAATCGTGGAAGCGAATGAAAGTGGCTTCGTAAAGTTCGTCGAAGTAAAATTTGTTTTTCATCGCCGTCGCCAGGCCGCCGAGTTTCTTGGGCAGCGGATCGGTCGCGGCATTTTTGTAAAGTGATAACGCCAGAAAAATGCCGGCGAGCGCAACGCCGATACCGACCAACATCGGGACGGGCGTGTGCAGCGGTTCGAGCAACTGTTGCGAGAGTGAAAGCGTTTCGTGGTCGGCGGCAAATTGCGAACCGTAGTTGTTCGTGATGCCGATGAAACCGCCGATGGTCGCGAAGATGGCCAGAATCACCAGCGGCGCGGTGATGATCAGCGGCGATTCGTGCGCGTGCTTGGCGTGGTCGGTTTTTTCCTTGCCGAAGAAAACAACGAAGAACAGACGGAACGTGTAGAAGGCGGTCAACCCGGCGACGAACACGGCGACGGCGAACAGTAGATAATTTTTTTGTTCCAGGCATTGCGCGAGAATGGAATCCTTCGAATAAAAACCGGCAAACGGCGGAATGCCGCTCAGGGCCAACGCGCCGATGGTGAAGGTCCAGAACGTGACGGGCATTTTCTTTTTCAGTCCGCCCATGTGCCAGATGTCCTGCTCGTGATGCATGCCGATGATGACGGAGCCGGCGCTCAAGAACAGCAACGCTTTGAAAAAAGCGTGCGTGGTCAAATGAAACATCGCGGGCGTCGGGCCGCTCAAGCCGACCGCCATGACCATGTAGCCGAGTTGTGACAGCGTCGAGTAGGCGATGATGCGCTTGATGTCGTTTTGCTGAACCGCCATCAGTGCCGCAAGCAGCGCGGTGAAACCGCCGATGTAGGCGATCACGTGGAGCGCGTCGGCATTGTATAAAAAGAGCGTGCGGCAAAGCATGTAAACACCGGCGGCCACCATCGTCGCGGCGTGGATCAAGGCGGACACGGGCGTCGGGCCTTCCATCGCATCCGGCAACCAGACGTGCAGCGGGAACTGGGCGGATTTGCCAGCCGCACCGCAGAAAATTAAAAGACCCGCAATGGTCGCACTGGCTCCGAGCGCGGCGGGATTTGAGACCATGGCATTTTGTAACGCAGAAAAATTCAGCGAACCAAGCAAACCCCAAACCATCAAAATGCCCGCGAGAAAACCGAAGTCGCCGAGGCGATTCGTGATGAAGGCTTTTTTTGCGGCGTCACCGGCGCTGGGTTTTTCAAACCAGAATCCGATGAGCAGGTAGCTGGATACACCGACGAGTTCCCAGAAAATGAAGGTCATCAGGAAATTATTCGCGAGCACGATGCCGAGCATAGAGAACGTGAACAAACTCAAGAACGCGAAAAAGCGCGACTTGCCCGCATCTTCGTCCATGTAGCTGTAGGAATAAATGTGGATCAAGCCGCCGACGCCGGTGACGACGAACAACATCATCATGCTTAACGCATCGAGCTTGAGGCCGAAATCCACATTCAAACCGCCGATGGTAAGCCAGTTGACGGACGATTCACCGCTGTAATGAATTCCGTTGGCGTTGACGAACAGGCAGGTCATCACGAAGCCCGCCGCGACCGCGCCGATGGAGATGAGGCTGCTGACGGTTTTGCTCCGCAAAGTAAAAAGCGTTATCACCGCCGCTGACAGCAGCGGCAGGAACAAAATCAGCCAGGGTAAATTTTCGTATTTCATTCTGCTGCTCCCATCAAATAACCTGGGGTCAACCCTTTTTCTCTAAACCAAGCTTTCAACACGGTCTTGCTTGTTGAAAGTTGAGAATCAATTTCAGAATTTGGCGGCGACGACCACTGTGTCCAAGTCAGCAACCGGCTTGTCATCGTCTTAATCTTTTCCCATTCGGCTTCGGACAATTCCCGATAAAAAGGCCGCGTCCGATCGTCTTCGTCAATTATGTCAAGTTTCGCGCAAACCGCAGACTTGAAAATTTCTGACCATGCCATAATGGACTTTGACGAATAAATTCGTTCGAGTTTAATCCGGGTTTGGTCATTTGCAGACGCGGTTGGATTCCAACTGGAAAGAGAAAGGTCGTAAAAAAGATTCATCAACCGGATGTTGTTGTTAATCTCGTGATCTCGTTTGTAGGCCGATGACGCAAGATTATCGCCGACTGGTTCGTCATTGAGAAAATTCGCAAAGAACGACTTTGAAATCATATCCACGGTTAGCGGACGTTCATTTGAACCACGATTGCCAGTGGAAATCAGTTTTGCCATCCGGTTGTCGCCGTCTTCCAAAATCGCATTAAACAAATAGCTGCGGAATCTTTTGTTGCGCTCCGCACGAGTCATTGTTGGGTCTTGCACTCGCTCCAAATACGCCAAAAAGCCCGACTCGCTTTTTATCTCTTGGTCTTCCCTGTTTTTGTAATCTTCAAAATCTTTTCCGAACTGCCCGCCGAGTTTTAGCACCATCACTGACGCAAAAAAGCGCGTTTGTGCAAACTTGTCATGCGCTGAAATGTTTGTTTGGTTTAGAACGCGAAGGTCGGGATCAATATAGACTTTGCACTCAAACTTTTTCCGTCCCACCCAAAGTAGTGCCGCAGCTTTGTGCTGTCCGTCAAACAACACCACCTTGCCGTCAGCGATTCGACCGATTGACGGTTGAAGCACAGGATGATTGAGAAAATGGCGGAACAAGTCGAAAACCTTGTCAAAAATCAAGAACCGTGGTTGCAGACCAAACTGGTGATCCTCGTCGTCATCACTGTCAATGAGTTCTACCGGCAATGTTGCATAAAAATACTTCCATCCAGTCGTCGGACACTGAACGAGGTCGTAGGTAAAAATTCCAAGTGCCGACTCCAATTTTACTTTGCCGTCATTCTGCGTGATTACGCAATGCGCGCCGAAACCCGGAATTTGGTTCCGACTCTTTAGGAACAACAAAAGATTCTTTAGAGTTAGTCTATCTCCAGTTGCAAAGAATTCTTGAAGCTGAAGTTTGACCCGAAAATCTTCCAGCGGCAGCATCCCTTTCGCTTTGTTATGATGCTCGCACATCGGCGCGATGTTATCGAGTTCACTTCGGCCACCCAATTCAAAGGCTCTGATGTGGTCAAAATGGAGTGATTCTTCTTCGGCGATT
>CAISEZ010000097.1 GCA_903884535.1 uncultured Verrucomicrobia subdivision 3 bacterium | reverse complement strand
TCATGGACCGCTGGCAACAGTGAGTTCGGATGGAAGCGTGATCCTTTCCGGTCTTGCTAAAAGATCCGTTACCGACTAAAAAAACAATGTGCCGCTAAATAATAACTTGACTGCCTTCTCATGGAAGTCGCCGGAGCCAACGTGGTTGGCCGATTCAGGTTCACCCAAGACCGTTGGGATTTACCACGTCACAGTTCCCACGTGGCTCAGCTTTTTTCGTTAGGCCACATTCGCACTATGAGTTATTTCACAAGAGTTGAGTTTCTGTTCGAGGCCGACGTTCCAGATTTCGATGCAGTCGCGGAATGTGTGCGCGCTCATTTTGATGCGGAGCAGTTTGCAGTAGATGACATCATTTCGGAGTTGCGCCGTGGCTGGACGGAAGGTAGCGCCGAGTTTAATCGGATGGAGTCTTCAGACATCGAGGGTTTGATGAGTCGCATTTCCGTCAGGTTTCCAGAGGCGCGATTTTGCGTGCGAGGCAGCGGTGAGGAGTCACGCGATTTCTGGTTGCGAGAGTTTGAGCAAGGCTCGGTGACATTCAGTGTCGGCCCATTTCTTGATGGCCAGAAGCCAGCATTTTTCAGACATTATTTTGGAGATGACCATGTGGCCTAATACGAGGATAGGCTACACGATCGTTACTCTCTTTCTCATCAGTTAAAATACCAACGCGGCCAGATAAAAAAAGAGCCGGAAGGTTGCCCTTCCGGCTCGTGAAACTTTGAAACGGTTCGACTAGGTGCGCGCGGCTGGCTTCTTGGACGCGGCGTCCAGAATCGTGGTCAGCACGCTGTTCGGCACCTGCGCGAAGGACAGCGGTTCCATGGAGTAGCTCGCGCGGCCCTTGGACAGCGAGCGGATGGCCGTGGCGTAGCCGAACATTTCCGCGAGCGGCACCTGCGCGTTGAGCACGGTCTGGCCGTTCTTGGCCTCGATGCTGACAATCGTGCCGCGACGACGGTTGATGTCGCCGAGCAGATCGCCCTGGTATTCGTCCGGCGTCGTGCACTCGACCTTCATCAGCGGTTCGAGCAGGATGGGGCCGGCTTTCTTGAAGGCGTCTTTCAACGCGAAAATACCGGCCATGCGGAACGCGAGTTCGTTGGAATCGACTTCATGGAAGCTGCCGTCCACGACTTCGACTTTGATGTCAATGACCTGATAGCCGGCATAGACGCCGCCCTTGATGGCTTCTTCAATGCCGTTGATGACGGCCGGAATGTATTCCTTGGGGATGGTGCCGCCGACGATTTCGTCCACGACTTCCACGCCCTTGCCGGTTTCCTGCGGCTCGACAGTGATGCAGGCATGGCCGTATTGGCCCTTGCCGCCGGATTGACGGATGAACTTGCCTTCGCCCTCGGCTTTCTTGGTGATGGTTTCGCGATACGCGATCTGCGGTGCGCCGGTGTTGGCCTCCACCTTGAATTCGCGTTTGAGGCGGTCAATGATGATTTCCAAGTGCAGCTCACCCATCCCGGCGATGATGAGCTGGCTGGTTTCTTCATTGGTGAAGCAGCGGAACGTCGGATCTTCTTCGGCGAGCCGTTGCAGACCTTCGGATAATTTGTCGCGGTCCTGCTTGGTCTTCGGTTCCACCGCCATCGAGATGACGGGTTCCGGGAAGGTCGGCGGTTCGAGGGTCACGTCGAAATCTTCATCGGCCAGCGTGTCGCCGGTGGTGATGTTGCGCAACCCGACGAGCGCGGCGATGTCGCCGGCATAAACCTCGTTGATGTCCTTGCGTTCGCTGCCTTGAATGACCATGAGGCGGCTGACGCGCTCGCGTTTGCGGGTGCGCGGATTGTAAATGTTGTCGCCTTTCTTGAGGTGGCCGGAATATACGCGGAAGAACACCAACTTGCCCGCGTAAGGATCGGTCCAGAGCTTGAACGCGAGCGAACAGAATTTCGCGTGATCGGTCGTCGGCACTTTGACGACGACGTCGGTGCCGAGTTCATGGCCTTCGGCCGGCGGAATGTCCAGCGGGCTGGGCAGATAATCAATGACGGCATCCACGAGGACTTGCACGCCTTTTTTCTTGAACGCCGAGCCGCAGAGCACGGGCACGAGTTCAATCTTGCAGGTGAGCCGGCGGATGGCCGCCTTGAGCACCGGCGCGGTGATGGGCTTTTCTTCCAGCACCAGATTGGCAATCTCGTCGTCCTTGTTGGAGACGGCATCAATCAATTCCGCAAGCGCGGCTTCGGCGCGGTCCTTGTCTTCCGGCGCGATTTCCTTGATCTCATAATTGAGACCTTCGTTCGCCTCGGTCGGACCCCAATAAATCGTCTTCTGATTGACGACGTCAATCACGCCTTCAAAACCGCCGGTGACCGGCTTGCCTTCGGCTTCGGTCGGCCCCTGGCCCAGCGGCAGGAAAACCGGGAACGCATACGCGCGCAGTTTCGTGCGCATGTCGTTGAGCGCATTTTCAAAATTCGCGCCCGTGCGGTCCATCTTGTTGACGAACGCAATGCGCGGAACATTATACTTCGTGGCCTGGCGCCAGACGGTTTCGGATTGCGGCTGCACGCCGGCGACGCCGCAGAACACGGCGACCGCGCCGTCGAGCACGCGCATGGAACGTTCGACCTCGGCGGTGAAATCCACGTGACCGGGCGTGTCAATGATGTTGACGCGGTGCGGCACGTTGTTGAACGCCTTGTAAATCTTATCTTCGCCGGCCTTGGCGGTTTTCTGGGTCCAGAAGCAGGTGACAGCAGCGGACGTGATCGTGATGCCGCGTTCCTTTTCCTGCTCCATCCAGTCGGTCACGGTGTTGCCGTCATCCACGTCGCCGATCTTGTGGATCAAACCGGTGTAAAACAAAATACGCTCGGTGGTCGTCGTTTTGCCGGCGTCAATGTGCGCGGCGATGCCGATGTTGCGCGTGCGCTCCAACGTGTATTCACGATGGGGCGAATTCGGTGATTGGGCTGCGTCGGTGGCTGCTTGCATATAAAATAATCCGCTTGTCGCACCGACCACGGAAAATCCACATGAATTTCCGCCGATGCGAACAAAAGGAATGAAAAATATACGCGAAAAAAAACGTCGGGCAATAAATTTTTGCAACGAACTTCATTAGCTTCGAGGCCAACCTAGCCCCGGGACCGGGGCCGCACCCATCGGCCGGCTTTGCGCCGTCTTGCCTTGCGCGACAATTTGTGGTTTTTGGCGGCATGAAACATCTTTGCCTCTGCCTCTGGCTGCTCTGGCCGGCGGCCGGCTTCGCCCGCGAGTTCCTGGTTTATTTCGGCACTTACACCGCCCCCGACAGCCAGGGCATTTACGTTTCACGCTTGGATACCGACACCGGCCGGCTGTCCGCACCGGAACTGGCGGCTAAAATAAATAATCCCAGTTTTCTGGCCGTGTCGCCCATTGGCCATTTTCTCTACGCCGGCACGGACACGAACAGTCCGAAGATTTCCGGCGCGGTCCGTGCCTTCGCGATCAACAACACAACCGGCCAACTTACGCCGCTGAACCAAAAAAATTCAGGTGGCAACAGCTCGCCCTGCCATCTCGCCGTGGACGCCACCGGCCGCTGCCTGTTCGTCGCCAACTACGGCACCGGCAGCCTCGCCGCGTTGCCGGTCCTGGCGGACGGCCAACTCGGCGACGCGGTGACCATGATCCAACATTCCGGCACCGGGCCGAATCCCGCGCGGCAGGCCGGGCCGCACGCACATTCCGTTTATCCCTCGCCGGACAACCGCTTCGTCCTGAACTGCGATCTTGGGCTGGACAAAATTTTTATTTATCGGCTCGATCCGGCGACGGCGAAACTTACCCCCGCCGATCCACCGTTCGCGATGGTTGCGCCCGGAGCCGGCCCGCGGCATCTGACTTTTTCGCGCGACGGCAAATTCATTTACGTCGTCAACGAAATGGGCAGCAGCATCACCGCTTTCAGCTTCGCCGCCAAAAGTGCGGCGATAAAAGAACTGCAGACCGTTTCCACGCTGCCGCCGGATTTTTCCGGCAACAACACGGCCGCAGAAATCGTGCTGCACCCGAACGGAAAATTTCTCTACGCCTCGAATCGTGGCCACGACAACCTCGCCGTCTTTGCGGTGGATCCCAAAACCGGCCGGCTTACTTTCATCGAACATCAATCCACGCGCGGCCACCTGCCCCGCTGCTTCGCCATTGATCCGACCGGCCACTGGCTGCTCGCGGAAAATCAGGCGTCCGACTCTGTCGTCGTCTTTACGGTGGATGCCGCCACCGGCAAACTGCAACCGACCGGGCAAACCCTCGCCATCGGCACGCCGGTCTGCGCGGTGTTTGTGGAAGCGAAATAAGTTTTGAATTGGT
>CAISEZ010000096.1 GCA_903884535.1 uncultured Verrucomicrobia subdivision 3 bacterium | reverse complement strand
TTTGCTTCAATGCGTTTCAACAGCAGATGATCGCCCAATGTTTTTGGATTGACTGGAATCACCTTTCGGACGCTATATTTCTGCTTGGAATTATCAAATGGAACCACCGTCATTCTCTGTGCAATACCCAACAGCTGACCCGTCT
The DNA here is from genome assembly GCA_903884535.1 of uncultured Verrucomicrobia subdivision 3 bacterium. Classification (GTDB taxonomy): domain Bacteria; phylum Verrucomicrobiota; class Verrucomicrobiia; order Limisphaerales; family UBA11358; genus UBA11358. The sequence continues at coordinate 52,626 of CAISEZ010000096.1, read as the reverse complement.
ACTGTCTGGTTAAGCGTTACCAGAAATTATGACAAATTTGTAAGGTTACTTACGTCAACAAAACGCCTCCAATCCGTTTTTTTAGCAGAGAACTCGGTTCCCGGATTCCTGCTTCCCAACTCCAAAGTGACTTCGGGCTGATGCCCCATTCCGCCGCCAATTGAATGCGTGTTTTCCTTGATTTGAATCGGAAGCGGCGAATTTTCTGACCGATTGATACGGGGACATTCTTCGAAAAATAGGCAACACCTAACAGTTCGTTGCCTTTGCTGTTTGGAAGGCCAGTTTCGGTGAAAGGATCGTATCCAAGATATGCAATTAAACGCGGCTGAAATGCCCATGTGGGGTAAATCCGGTCGCACTCCCATAGACTGAGGGTTCGACCGCTAACCCCCAATTTTCGGGCTATTTGAGCCTGCCTTAACCCTGCCATGAATCGTTTTTTCTTAAGGTGCTCACCTAAAGTTGTTGGCTCCTTGGCAATTGGCCAACTCCGCGTCCAAACCGGCGCAACATCCTTACGAGCGACGGTTATTCTGCGGTCGCAAAATGGCAACATCGCGCACGCCGGACGGGAAAATGCCCGGTGAGTCCAAAAGCTCGCCGCGCGAAATCCAGAATTATCTCGGCCGCATTTCCGGGCCGCTGCTCGATCGGATTGATCTGCACGTCGAGGTGCCGGCGGTGAAATTTCGCGAGATGGCCGGCGAAAAAACCGGCGAAACCTCGGCGGAAATCCGCGCCCGCGTCATCGCCGCGCGGCAACGCCAGCAAACGCGGTTCACGCACAAACCTAAAATCACCTGCAATGCGCGGATGGGATCGAAGGAGCTGAAAGAGTTTTGCGCGCTGGACGACGAGCCGAAGGAATTGCTGAAGCTGGCGATGACAGAATTGAATTTCAGCGCGCGGGCCTACGACCGGATCGTAAAGGTGGCGCGGACGATTGCGGATCTCGCGGGCGCGGATAAAATTTCCGGCGAACACATTTCGGAAGCGATCCAATACCGCTCGCTCGACCGTCAGCTATGGACATAGTCCGATCCGCGATGGCCTGACGTTCAACGCCGCTCAGGCCAGGTGCCACGGCGCGCGGTTCTCGCGCCGGATGAACGGCGCGGCTTCGGGACAATTTTTGGCGCGCAGGTTCGGGCCGTCCCACTCGATTTTTTTGCCGGTGCGCACGGCGACGCAGCCGAGCAACATGATTTCCGCCAGCTGTCCGCCGATGGCAAACCGCGAGTAACAATCTTCCGGTTTGTTGGCCTTGATGGCCGCGATCCATTCCAAATGATGCCGGTGGTCGCTATCGCCGGTGAAGGCGTTGCGCGGAATGCGTTCCGGAATGGGCGCGACGGCGGGATTTTTTTTGTAGTGGACGAATTTTTTCTCGCCCGTGAGCTTCACAAAAAATTGTTCGCCATAATCGTCCGGGGAAAATATCCGGCCTTTGTCACCGATGAGCAGGCAGCCGCTGCCCGGAATCTCGCCGAGCATTTCCTCCATGTCCGAGGTCAGTTCGCGCGGCGGCTTGTTGCTGCCGTCGTGGCCTCCGCGTGCCTTTGGATCCGAGGACGGCTTGCCACCGTCATACCAGAAAAAAGTGGCCGCCGCTTGTTCGGTCGTGTCGTGGTGGTGGAAAAAAGTGGGATGCGCGGCGGAGGCCGTGAATTTACGCGCGGGAAATTCAAACCGAATTTTCGAGCCGAGCGGATACATTTCGTCGTTGAGGCCGAAAACTTCCGCCGAGATTTCCGTCGGATGGCCGAGCCGCAGCGCACGGAACGGCAGGTTGACGGTGTGACAGGCCATGTCGCCCAGCGCGCCGGTGCCAAAATCTTTCCAGCCGCGCCATTTGAACGGATGATAAACATCATTTTTAAACGGCCGCACCGGTGCCGGTCCAAGCCAGATGTCCCAATCGAGACCGGTGGGAATCGGATCCGCACCAGCGGGCCGTGTGCCGCCTTGCGGCCAGATCGGGCGGTTGGTCCAAACATGCACTTCGCGGACCTGGCCGATGAGTCCGGCCTGGATGCACTCGACGCCGCGCCGCAAACCATCCGCCGCGCTGCCTTGATTGCCCATCTGCGTGACGAGCTTGGTTTCAGCGGCAAGATTGCGCAAATAACGCGCCTCATAAATCGTCTGCGTCAGCGGTTTTTGGCAATAAACGTGTTTGCCCAATTTAAGCGCGGCCGTCGCGGCGATGGCGTGAAAATGATCCGGCGTGGAAACGGTGACGGCGTCAATGCCCTTGCCCATTTCATCAAACATCTTGCGAAAATCCTGGTAGAACTTCGCGGCGGGATATTTTTTTAACTGTGGCGCGCAGCGCTTGGAATCCACATCGCACAGTGCGACAATGTTTTCGCTGCTGCAGTGATCCGTGTCGCTCTGGCCCTTACCCATCACGCCGATGGACGCGATGTTTAATTTGCTATTGAGATTCTGGCCGCGCAACAGCGTCGGCACGCCGAACGCCAGCGCGCCGGTGGCGAGCGTGGACGCTTTCAAAAAATTACGGCGATTCCACCCGGGCGGCGGATTTTTCTCGGAGGGGTTCATGCCGGAAAAATTAACGGCAACCCGCTTGGTTGAAAAGCACAAACTGCGGAGATTACGGCTTTGCCGGAAGCTTGCTCTGGCAGCAATGCGCGCTGTGACGTCCACGCTCGAGCGAATCAACGCTACCATTCGCGAGCACAAATGAAGAGGGCATCCGTTTGAAATTTAAATTTTGCCGGCCCCATGACTGTCATTGAAAAAGTTCAGAACCGTGGATTGAATTTTCCCGGGGACATCGGTTAGACTGCGCGCATGGGACGCCAATGGTTACATGCCAAACGTCTGGTCGCCGGCCTGAAAAAAGGTCGCACGACCGGCAAACTTGTTCGCGAAATTTCCGTCGCCGCCAAAATGGGCGGGGCCGATCTCGGCGCGAATGCGCGGCTTTTCACCGCCGTGGAAAAAGCCAAGAAGGAAAGCGTGACGAAGGATGCCATCCAGCGCGCCATCAACAAAGGCGCGGGCATCGGCGACGAAAAGCTCATCATGGAGCACGTCGTGTATGAAGGTTACGCGCCGCACAAAGTCCCTCTGATTGTCGAAGTTTACACCGACAACGTGAACCGCACCGCGCCGGAAATCCGCGTGCTCTTCAAAAAAGGCCTGCTCGGCACCGCCGGCAGCAACAAGTTTTTGTTCGACCACGTCGGCCTCGTCGAGGCGCATCATCCCGATGCCAACATTGATCGCGAAGCCGCCGCCATCGAAGCCGGCGCGAATGATTTCGAAACGCTCACGCACGAACAAAACGACGATATTCCCGCCGAAGCCGCCGGGGCGAAATTCATTTGCGAACGCACCGCCGTGGCGACCGTTTCCAAATGGCTGGCGGCGAATGGCTGGACCGTGGTGACCAGCGAAATCGGTTTTGTGCCAAAACAATTTCCCGAACTCACCGAGGCGCAGCAAACCGAGGTCGGCGAATTTCTCCACACGCTCGACGAACACGACGATGTCCACCGCGTCTGGGCCGCAGTGAAATAAAAAGACTCAAAAAAACGCCGCGTTGAATTTAATTTCAACGCGGCGTTTTGCTTTTCGGAAATCAAATTATTTCGCGCCCTGGTCAATCCACGCCCGCACCAAGCCGACTTGCTCGGCGGTCAATGGTTTCGCCGGCGGACCAAAATTGCGCGGGCGCATACCCGGCGCATTGGTGCCTTGCGGGCCGCCGGGCGGTTGCTCGCCCGGACCACCACCAAACTGCGGATGCTCACCACCCGGACCACCTCCCGGTCCGTCTGGATGATCACGCAGGGCGGGGGCATTGGTTCCGCGCTGGCCATCCGGTCCACCGGGGCCCCGCGGCCCGCGCGGACCACGTTTCGGCGGCATCGCACTTTCCGGGTCCAGTTGTGAAATGGATTTTACGATTAAACTGTTGGCGCTGTCGCCGACCGTCAGGACGGGGCCTTTTTTTGCGCCCTTCAGCACACCGTCCAATGTGTCCAAACGCAGTTGCGCCCGAGGCCTTTCCGCGCCGTGGCAGCGGACGCAGGAGGCTTTGAACAACGGCTGGATGTCGGTGGCGAAAGTCACGCCGCTGGTGGTGGCAGCCGGCGGCAGCTTGCTCCAATCCACTGGGGCAGCGGTGGCAGAAAGCCCGGCAGTCACACAACTGGCCAGAATGAGAACATTAAAGTTTTTCATGCGATGATTCATTTTAATTTTGGTTCGCGGAAAAGATGCCCGATTCAGTGCGTTCGTCACGCTAAAAACTTCACGCGCCGGTCCGTTTCAAGGTTGGCACTTCGACCGGTTTCCGGTCGGCGAGGGCGTGATCGGCCGGCAGATTTTCGCCAGCCCAGAGTTTCTGCGCCGACCAGCGTTCCGCTGGCGCGCTCCAAAATTCGTCCGCCGGCGGCAAACCCAGCGGCAGCAGCCCCGCGGTGCAAAGATACAAACTGCCGGTGGAAATATAATTTTCGCCCAACGCCGGCTGATGTCCGCAAAATCCAATTTGCAGCCAGCCGTTCGCATCAAACGTTCCCGGCGCGGCGATCATCTTGCGGATCACTGCCGTCAACGCGCAGCGAACCTGTGCCGGCTTCAGCGATTCTGGTAACTCGCGCCGCAGACTGATCTGTGCCAGCGACTGAAAGGCGCCAAAGCGATACGCCGTCGAGCGGCCGAGCGAAGGGAAAGTTCCGTCCGGCGCGATGAGCCGTTCCTGGATTTCCGCATAACGGGTGGCCCGTTTCAAAACCATCGCCTGTGCAGGCGAAAAGGCTGCATCGTATTTTACTAATGTTTGCAATGCCTCCACGAGCATCGGCTGGATGACGAAGCTGTTGTAATAATCAAAATGGAAAAACTCACCGTCGCCGTAACCGCCGTCACCGACATACCAACCGAGCATTTTGCGAATGCAATATTCGAGGCGTGCTTCAAGTGTCGGCTCACCAAATGTCAGCAGCGCTACCTCGATCATTGCCGAAAACATCACCCAGTTGTTGCGATCCGGCGTGGGAATTTTGCGCGAAGATTTCAATGCGGTGAGGATTTGTGTTTTCACACGCGGTTCCAGCGGCTCCCACAAAACTTTCGGCGCGCGCAACATTCCCTGCGCGAGAAACGCCGTGTCCACCAGCGGCTGGCCGCCTTCGGAGAAATTCATGAAGTCTGGCGACTGTGTGTCCGTTGCTGCGTCGAGGGATGCTTGCGCCAGCTGTGCAAACTTTTGCTGCAATTTCAACTCTTCGCCGGCGAGATTTTGCACCGCGAGCCACGGAGCTATTCCGCACAAAAGCCGGCCGAAGGCTTCGAGATGCGTCACCGCTTCGCGCTTCGCACCGAGCTGCTGTTCCACCGGCATGTTTCGCTTCAGCTCGCGCCGGGCCAGATTTTCCAGCACCGGCCGCGCGATTCTTTCCAGCGTTGAAACCCAATAACGACGGTCCTCTTCTCCGGTCGCGGCTGACAATTTAGTTTCCGCCGCCTGCGCCAGCGGCAGACCGGCGGCTCCAAGCACACCGAGGGAGGCCGCGGATTTGAAAAATTCTCGCCGCGTGTTCTTCATGCTCACTCCTCACCGCCGCCGCCGTTGCCATTTTTCTTTTCCCAACTGCGTTTGGCTTTTTCCGGCAGGCTGGTGTCCACCTTGGCGTAATACGTTTCCTCGCCGAGCAAATGATTCACCGCCGTTTCCAGCGCGAGTGACGGCATGACAAAAAACTTTTCGTGGGTGGAAACAAAAACCAGTTCGCCCGCCGGCTGCCGGAAGCAAAGGAACAGTGGACATTTGCCGGCGTGCGCCGAAACCAGACGGTGGATTTGTTCCAGAATCGCGTCCGTCAGATGCGCGGCGTTCAGGCGGAAATGCACCTGTTTGGTGTATTTTTTCGGCGCGTCTTCCAGCGGCAGGATTTCCTGCGGGAAAATTTTCGGCCGATCCTCGCCCGTGCTGACTTCGCCGGTGACGAGCAGCGCCTTGTTCGCTTCCAGCAGCGGCCGGAATTTGTCGTAATCGTTCATCACCAGGATTTGCACCGAGCCTTCCAAATCCTCCAGCGTCACCATCGCATACGGCTTGCCGGATTTTTTGGAAACGCCGTGCTGCACCGCCGCGATCATGCCGCCGATGCGCGTGAGCGACCGGTTCGGCAACGCGGCCAACGCAGCCGTGTTTGCGAGCGAATACTTTTCGAGCAACGGCACCAGCGGCGTCAGCGGATGGCCGGTGACGTAAAAACCGAGCAGCTCTTTTTCATGCGCGAGCAGTTCGTGCTGCGGCCATTCGGGCAGATTGGAAATCGCCTCCGGCATCGGCGGCGCTTTTTCTTCCAGCGCGCCGAACAGCGAACTCTGGCCTTTTTGTTTATCGGACAAAATACTCGCGGCACGGGCGAGCGTGCGCTCGATCTGCACAAACAACGTCGAACGCGACTGGCCAAAAACATCGCACGCACCGGTTTTGATCAAGGCTTCCAATGGTTTACGCGTCAGCGTGCGGCCGTCCACCCGCTCGCATAATTCCGCCAGTGTTTTGAATTTGCCGCTTTCCTGGCGCGCTTTTAAAATGGTTTCCACCGCGCCTTCGCCGACGCCCTTGATGGCCGCGAGGCCGAAGCGAATCGCTTTACCCTCCTTCGCCGGCGCAAAATAAACGCCGCTTTCGTTGACATCCGGCCCCAGCACCTCGATGCCAAACGCGCGCGCCTCGGCGATGTAGGCGCCCAATTTGTCCGTGTCTGCGACATCGTTCGTCATCATCGCACAGAAAAATTCCACCGGAAAATTCGCCTTCAGATACGCGGTTTGATACGCCACGATGGCATACGCGGCGGCGTGCGACTTATTGAAACCGTAGCCGGCGAATTTTTCGAGCAAATCAAAAATCTGATTCGCCTTGGTCTTCGGAATATTATTTTTCTCGTGGCAGCCTTTGACAAAAGTTTCGCGCTGCTTCTGCATTTCCTCGACCTTCTTCTTGCCCATCGCGCGGCGCAACAAATCCGCGCCGCCGAGCGTGTAGCCGGCCAGCAACTGCGTGGCCTGCATCACCTGCTCCTGATAAATCAGAATCCCGTAGGTCTCCTTGGAAATCTGCTCGAGCAACGGATGCTCATATTCCACTTTGATCTCGCCGTGCCGACGCTTAATGAAATCCGGAATCAGATCCATCGGCCCCGGGCGATACAGCGCGACGAGCGCCGTGATGTGCTCAACCGAACTGATCTGGAATTTTTTGCACAGGTCGCGCATCCCGCCGGATTCCAATTGGAACACGCCCAGCGTTTCCGCGCGGTTGAGCAGGTCGTAGGTTTTTTTGTCGTCGAGCGGCAGCCGGTCAATGTCCACGGTGATACCCTGCGTGCGTTGGACCATTTCGCAGGTGTTGCGGATGACGGTCAGCGTTTTCAGCCCGAGAAAATCCATCTTCAGCAAACCCAGTTCGCCGACGGGATTCATCGCGTATTGTGTGACAAGCGTGCCGCTGTCGTCCAATTTCAGCGGCAGCAAATTCACCAGCGGCTCCGGCCCGATGACGACGCCCGCCGCGTGAACACTGGCGTTACGCGTGAGGTCTTCAAGAATAAACGCGGTGTCCATCAGCTCCCGCGTGACGTCCTCACTTTCGTAAGCCTCCTTGAGTTCCGGCACCTGCTTGAGCGCTTTTTCCAGCGTCATTTTCAATTCTGCGGGAATTAATTTGGCCAGCCGGTCGCCATCGCCATACGGCAGACCCATCACGCGACCCACGTCGCGGACAACGGATTTGGCGCCCATCGTGCCAAACGTGATGATCTGGGCCACCGCGTCGCGCCCGTATTTTTCGCGGACATATTCGATGACGTCCGCGCGGCGATCGTCGGCGAAGTCGATGTCGATATCCGGCGGGCTGACACGCTCCGGATTCAGGAAGCGTTCAAACAGCAGGGCGTAACGGATCGGATCCACGTTCGCGATCTCCAGCAGATAGGTGACGACGGAACCGGCGGCGCTACCGCGCGCCACGCAGGAAATGCCCTTGCTGCGGCCGTATTGCACGAAGTCGGCGACGATGAGGAAATACGAAATGTAGCCCTGCATCTCGATGATCTTGAGTTCGGTCTGCAGGCGGTCAATAACCGCCTTGATGGCCAGGTCCGCGTTGGGCTGATTTGGATCATAGGTCGGCAACCGTTTCGGATCATCAATGCCGGTGACGATGAATTCTTTGCCCTCTGCCTTTGCATGAATGGTGTAGCGGCGAAACAATCCTTCTGCCAACAGGTGTCGCAGATAGCCGTCGCGGGTGAAATGTTCCGGCGGATTAAACACCGGATAAAAACGCGTGTCGCCCGCTTTGGGAAAGGGAATTTCAAGATTACACTTCTCGGCGACCTCCATCGTGTTCAGCACCGCTTCGGGCACCTCGGCGAAGCGTGCCTTCATTTCATCCGCGCTGCGCAGATAAAATTGTTCCGGCACATAGCCGGCGCTCATGCGCTTCGGATCGCTCAACTGCGATTGCGTGCCGATGCAGACGAGGCAATCGTGCGCGTGCGAATGGCTTTTTTCGATGTAATGCACATCATTCGTCGCGACGAGTTTCAGGCCGAACTCCTTCGACCATTGGATTAAATGCTTATTAACTTTGGCCTGTTCGGGAATGCCGTGGTTCTGCAGCTCGAGGAAAAAATTCTCCGCGCCGAGCGTCTGCTTGAAATAATCCACTGCGTCGCGCGCCTTGTCCAACTGGTCCTTCATGATCCAGTCGGGAATCTCGCTGGCCAGGCAGCCGGATAGCGCGATCAAGCCGTTGCTGTATTTTGCCAAAATTTCTTTGTCAATGCGGGGCTTGTAATAATAGCCGTCCAAATGCGCCTCAGTTGTGAGCTTGATTAAATTTTTGTAACCGGCCTCGTCCTTCGCGAGCAGGCCAAGATGATAATATTTTTCGCCGTCACTTTTCTTTTTTTCCAATCGCGAGCCGGGTGCGACATAAACCTCGCAACCGATGATCGGCTTGATGCCTTTGGCACGCGCGGCTTGGTAAAATTCAATAGCACCGTGCATCGCGCCGTGGTCGGTGATGGCCAGCGAGGAAAACTTTAACGCGTGCGCCCGCTCCATCAATTTGTCCAGCCGACAAGCGCCATCGAGTAATGAATACTCGGTGTGCAAATGCAAATGGACAAAATCAGCGTGCGACATGGCCACAAGTTACCGTTCCCTGCCGACACGGGGCAAGCCGCAGATGTTCACACTCCGCGATGACTCTCCGCTTATTCCTGATCCGTGACCGCGTCGTGGAATTTCAGGATGTCGCCTTTTTCGCCCTTTAATTCGGCTTCCTTGAATTTGATGGCGGTCCGCGGATGCTGGTTCAACATGCCGGTGAGCAAATACGGCAGGTCGTAGCCCCAGAGGAGTTTCGCGCGCATCGGCTCGATGTGATTTTGCACGAGGTCGAGCACGGGGCGTAGCTCGTATTTCGGGTTGTGCAGAAACGCGAGGAGCAATTCCATCGGGCAATTGCCTGCGCCGCGGCCGAGGCCGGCGATGGTGGCGTCGAGAAAATTCGCGCCTTCAATGATGCCCTCGATGGTGTTGGCGAACGCGAGTTGCATGTTGTTGTGCATGTGCACGCCCACTTCCTTGCCGGAGGATTTGCAGTAGCCGAGATATTTTTTCACCAGTTCGTGAACCCGCTCGCTATAAAATGCGCCAAAACTGTCCACGACGTAAATCGCCTTGGCCTCGGATTTCGCCAGCATTTCCAAGCCTTCATTCAATTCACGGTCGGGAATGGTCGAAGCGGCCATGAGGTTCACCGTGGTTTCGTAGCCTTTGTCGTGCGCGTCCTTGACCATTTCCAGCGCGGTGGGAATCTGGTGGATGTAGGTTGCAACGCGGATCATGTCCAGCACGGAATCTTTTTTCGGCAGAATGTCTTCGTGATAATCACTGCGCTCGGCGTCGGCCATGACGCAAAGTTTGAGTGCCGTTTTGTTGTCACCCACGATGCGGCGGATGGTTTCTTCGGTGCAGTATTTCCAATCGCCATGTTCGCCCACCTTGATGCCTTTGCGCGACGATTTGTAACCAATTTCCATGTAATCCACGCCGGCGGCCAGGCAGGTTTCGTAAACCAACTTGACGGTCGCGTCCTCGAAATGGTGATTGTTCATGAGGCCACCGTCGCGGATGGTGCAGTCCACGACCTTGATTTCAGCCCGGTAGGAGAGCCAGCGGCTGGTGGCGTTGTCTTTGGCGGGATGGGCGGCTTTCATTTTTTGGAAATGGTGATGCCCGTATTATTCCTGAAACCAGCCGTTTAGAGACAGAACAAACTGGCGAAATTGTTTGCCGGATTTTGCCACGTCGAGGACAAGAAATGTGGGTTCGCGCGGCCCTTTAGCTCAAGGCAGCGCGTCTTTGGCCAGCAGTTCGTCCGGGTTCTGCGTGTTGAAATAGCGTTCCAGAATCTCGCTGATGACCACGTCCGGCTTGGCGGCCCCAATGACGGCGGCATTGAACTCGCGATTGTCCGACATGAACACAATTTTTTTGAAGTCGTAGCCGAGAATTTCCTGCCACGCCCCGCCGAAGGAATCATGAAAAACCACGGCGGTTTCCTTCAGCGGCGCGGTGGTTTCCGAAATCCGGCTTGGCTTGTGCGCATCCCAGACGGAAATGATGTTCGTGGCCAAAAAAATGTTCAGCCGGGGCAGGCCCGGTCCCGGAACAAACTGGAAAAAATTTTTCTCAATGATGTCCGCGCCGGACATCTGCGCCAAGTCACCGCCCGGGGCAGGCGTGTTCGTCCACGTGAAATCCTCCAGCCGCAGCGGCGGCAGATCCGGAAACTGCGGCGACAAGGTTTTGATCACCTCCTGGCAGGCCACGAAGCAGCCAAACAGATTCCAGTGCGTGTCGGTTTGCAGATAAGTCGGCGCGGTTTGCTTGGCGGCCAGCAGCACCGGGCGCAAATCGAGGATTTGCACGGTGGAATGCGCCTGCATGTATTTCAATAACTGATCCAGCTTGGTCTCCCGCTCGGCAGGTGCCGCATTGCGGAGCCACGCGGGCAGTTCTTCGGGATAAATCGTCTGCTTGTCCGGCGGGATGACAAAGAGATATTTGATGCCGCGTGCCGCCAACCAGTCACGGCGTTTTTCCAAAAGCGTCTGCCAGCCCTGCAGTTTTTGCGGCGAAAATTTCTCCAGGCCGAGGTAATGTTCAACCATCTGCTCTTCACCGATGAACAGCCAGTGGTTCGGCCCAGTGACCACCTTGTAAACGCTGCGGTCATGGTAAAATCCGAGCTTCCAGTTTTGAAACCAGCGGATGAGCTTTTTGCGGAAACCGAAATGGTCGTTGAAGTAAGCTTCGCCGGCGGCCAGGAATTGCTGCACCTGGCCGGACCGCAGTTCGCGCAACTGGGGCCGCCGGGCCGGCAGCCGGTTTTCCCCGGGAACGCGGGAGTGATCCAGATGAAAAATCTTGTCCGCCATCGGCGCCCAGAGCAGCAATAAAAAAACGGCGATCAAAATCCAGTCGGCCCAGGAACCGCGCGGCCTGATGCTGTTGGTCGCCGGGTGCATGCGTCAGAAGCGGAAATAGATGAACGGATTGTAAGTGCCGCCCGCAAGCCACGCGGACGAGATCAGCAGCAAGGCGACGACGAGCACGATTTCAACCGCCTGACCTAGCCCAAAATAAAAATCGCGGCCCGCCACCGGAAGGCGTTCGCCAATTTTTTCACCGGCAGATTTGGCGGCCGCCCACAACGGCAGACTGAAGGCGGTGCCCAGACACAACGCCCAAATGACTTCGTTGCCGGCGTAGCGATGCAGCGGCTGGGCTTGAATGACGTGCCCGGCGCCAAAGAGCGCGGCGAAGAAGTTTGCCGCGCCGGAAAACGTGTCCGCGCGGAACAGCACCCAGCCCATCATCACGACAAAAACCGCATAAAGATGCCGCAGCGGACGCGGCAGTTTTTCCAGAACAAAACCCCACGGCGTTTTTTCCAGCACCAAAAATATTCCGTGGAACAGCCCCCACGCCACGAACGTCCAGTTCGCGCCGTGCCACAGACCGCACAGGAAAAAAACCGCGACGAGATTAACGTGGTTTCGCGCGGCGGAAACGCGGTTGCCGCCGAGCGGAATATAAACGTAGTCGCGAAACCAGCTCGATAGCGAGATGTGCCAGCGCCGCCAGAAATCCTTGATGGATTGCGCGGTGTAGGGGAAATTGAAATTTTCCAGGAACTGGAAGCCGAACATTTTTCCCAGCCCAACCGCCATGTCTGAGTAGCCGGAAAAATCGAAATAAATCTGAATGGTGTAGCAGGCGACGCCGAGCCAGGCCACCGGCGTGGAAAGCTCGCTGGCCGGCAGCGAAAAAATCTGGTCGGCCGGCACGGCGACGGCGTTGGCGATGATCATTTTTTTGGCAAACCCGCCCACAAAGCGGCGCACGCCTTCCGCAAAATTGGCGCGGTTGTAATGCCGCTGCTCCAACTGTGGCGCGATGGCGTTCCAGCGCAAAATTGGACCGGCGACGAGCTGCGGGAAAAAGAAAATGTAGAGCGCCACGTCGCGCGGATCACGGGCGGCGCGCCATTTGCGCCGGTAAATATCAATGATGTAGGACAACGCGTGGAAGGTGAAAAACGAGATGCCAATGGGCAGCGCGATGTGCGGCACAGGCAAAGCGGCGAGGCCAAACCATTTCAGCGGCAGGTTGAGCGAAGCCACGACCAAGCCGGCGTATTTGAAAAATGCGAGGAACCCGACATTGACGGCGACGGCGACGGCGACGGCCTTTTTGCGTTCGGCAATTGCCTCGCTGCGTTCCACCCACTTCCCCAGCTCAAAGTTGACCAGCGTGGAAACGAGCAGCAACAGGATGAAACCAATTTCGCCCCAGGCGTAAAAAATCAGGCTGACCAGCAATAGCCAGGAATTGCGGGCGCGTAACCCTGGCAGCAAAAAATAAACCGTCAGGACAACGGGCAGAAATAGGAATAAAAATAACGGCGAACTAAAAACCATATAAATTTTGGCACCTCATGGCTGTATCTTAAAAGTCCCGGCTCATCGGCGCAACCTACAAAACAATTTCAGGGCAGCGCATCCTTGGCTATCATTTCTTCAGGGTCGAGCGTATTGACGAACCGTTCCAGAATTTCGTTGACCACCACATCCGGCGCGTTGGCTGAGATCAGGGCCGGGCAGAACTCGCGGTCGTCCGCTTCAAACACCGACAACTTGAAAACCTGGCCGAGAAACGGCTGCCAGGTTTTGCCGAAGGAATCGCGAAACATCACCACTTTCCGCCGCAGCGGCCCCGGATTTTCCCGGGTGAATACCGGCGTTAGCCCCCAGTTGGACTGGTAGGCGGGAATGTCGTTCGTGTGCAGCGCGGGCAGATTCGGGCCGGGCTGGAACGTAAAATAATTTTTTTCCGGCGCGTCCGATCCCAGCATCAGGGCGAGGTCGCCGCCGTTGGCCGGGGCGTTGGTCCAAATAAAATCCTCCAGCCGCAACGGCGGCAAATCCGGAAACCAGAACGATAGTTTTTTGACAACTTCCTGGCAGGCCACGAAACCGCCGAACAAATTCCAGTGGGCGTCGTTTTGCAGATAAGTGGGCGCTGTATTTTTTGCCGCGAGCAGCGGTGGGCGCAGATCGAGGATTTCCACCGTCGAATGTTTCTGCATGTATTCCAGCAACTGGTCAAGCTTTGTCACGCGGTTGGCGGGCGCGGCGTTCGCCAGCCACGCCGGCAATTCTTCGGGATAGATGTTGTGTTTGTCCGGCGGGATGACCACGAGGTATTTGATGCCGCGCGCCGCCAGCCAGTCGCGGCGTTTCTCCAAGAGCTTCTGCCACGCCTCCAGTTGCGCCGGCGTGAATTTGGCGATGCCCAGATAATGTTCCACCATCTGAAATTCGGCATAAAACATCCAGTGGTGCTGGCCCAGAATCACCCGGTTCATACTTACGCCCTGATCGTGGAACAGGCGCGTCTTCCACTGCTGGAACCAGCGGATGAGCCGCTTGCGAAATCCGAAATGGTCGTTGAAGTAAATTTCCGCCGCGACCGCATACTGGTGCATGCCGGAAAAATCCAGCCGCATGAGCCGGGGTTTGGGCGCGAGCAGCCGGTTTTCGCTGGTCGGCCGAGTGACGTCAATGCCGCTGAAATAATCCACCGTGGGTAGCCACAGCAGCGCGGCAAAAATGACAATCAACAGCCATTCTAACCGGGGGCTGCGTTGCGTTCTATTTTCAGCGCCGGGTTTCATCCGGTGATGGACACGTTTTTCAGCGCGGCCAGAACCTGGGCCGGTGAAATTTCCGCGAGACAGTGGCGCGGGCTTTGGCAGACGGCGGAATTGGCTTCGCAACCGCACGGGCCGCCGGTGAGAATCTGGTGCCGCGCGCCGACCGGTGCCCAGCGCGCGGGCAACGTCGGGCCAAATAGTGAAATGGTCGGCACGCCCAGGCCGGCGGCGAAATGCAGCGGGCCGGTGTCGCCGGAAATGAAAACCGCCGCGCGGTTCACCACGGCCAGAAACAGCGGCAGTTCGGCAATCGCCGGCAGCACCGGCGCCTCCGGCGCGAGTTGCTTCAATCCGGCCATCAGCGACTGCTCGCGTTCGCCCGTCGCGGTGGTGAAAGCGACGCGCAGGCCGGCGGCCGTGGCGAACCGGTAAAATTCCGCCCAATGCGTCAGCGGCCATTCTTTCCGCGGCTGGCTGGAAGCGACATGGCAAAGGATGGGGCGTCCGGGGGAAATATTTTCCGCCAGCGTGGCCAGCACGGGATCGGCGCGGATTTCGGCGGCGAGCGACGACGGTTTGATGTCCCACGACGAAAGCAAATGCGCCAATCGCGCCGACTCGTGTTCCACTTTTTCCTCCAGCACCACGCGCCGGTTGTAACAAAACTTGCGGCCAAAAAATCCGCCGCGCTGCGCCCAGCCGAGGCGCTGCCGTGCGCCGATGAGCAAACTCAAAATGGCACCGCGATCATTGCCGGCGAAATCCACCGAACGGCTGAACCGTTCGCGCCGCAGCGCGCGGAGGAGCGGCAAGGTCGCTCCGAGGTTCGCGCGGCCGCGGCGGCGCGGCATGGGCCAGACGCGCGTGAGCCACGGCAAATGTCGGAACAGCGGCGCTATTTCCGCCGGCACCAGCAGATGCAATTCCGCCTGCGGAAATTTTTCGCGGAGCGCGCGGAGCGCCGGCGTCATCAGCACGGCGTCGCCGAAGTATTTGAATTGCAGTGCGAGAATTTTTTCGGGGCGCGGGGTCACGAGGCGAATTGCAGTTCGTAAAGTTTTTGATAAATGCTGCCGCGTTTGACCAACTCGTCATGCCGGCCGGTTTCGATGATGCGGCCCTGATCCAAAACCACAATCATGTCGGCGTGCAAAACGGTCGAAAGCCGGTGGGCGATGCAAATCGTGGTGCGGCCCTTCATCAATTCATCGAGCGCGGTCTGCACGGCGCGTTCAGATTCGGTGTCGAGCGCGCTGGTGGCTTCGTCCAAAATCAGGATCGGCGCGTCCTTCAAAACGGCGCGGGCGATGGCCAGCCGCTGGCGCTGGCCGCCGGAAAGCGAAACACCCTTTTCACCGATGACGGCGTCAAAGCCTTCCGGTTTCTGCTCAATGAATTCAAAGGCGTAAGCGTGTTTGGCGGCGGCGACAATTTCATCGCTCGTCGCACCGAGCCGGCCCAACTCGATATTCCGGCGGATGGTGTCGTTGAACAAAATATTTTCCTGCGCGACGACGGCGATCTGGTTCCGCAAGTCGCGCGTGGAAACCTCGCGCAAATCCACGCCGCCGATTTTCACCGCGCCGCGCGCCGGATCGTAAAAACGCAAAAGCAGATTAGCCAATGTCGTTTTGCCGGAACCGCTGGCACCGACCAGCGCGACGAGCTGGCCGGCCTTAACGGTGAGGTTGATGTTTTGCAGCACCGGTTTTTCTCCGTAATTGAACGACACATTTTCAATGACGATGTCGGCGTTGGAAGCGTGGAGCATTTTCGGTGCGGCGGGTTCCGGCACGGAATTTTTCGTGGCCAACAGTTCAAAGACGCGTTCGCTGGCGGCGCGAGCCTGATGCACCTGGTTGTGCAGCCGCGTGAACGCCTTGATGGGCGGATAGATCATCACGATCGTCAGGACGAAGGTGAGAAAGTCGGATTCCTTCGGCTGCTGGTCCTTCGGCAGAAACTGCATGCTGTGGTGGATGAAAAAGAAAACCAGCGCGATGCCGGTGGCCCCAAATACTTCCATGAGCTGGCTGGGAATTTCGTTGGCGCGGACCACGCGCATCAACTGCCCGACATATTTTTTCGTCGTGGCGCGGAATTCGGCGCTGACGGTTTCTTCCAGGTTATAGGCTTTGATGACACGGTTGCCGGTGAACGATTCGTGCATCAGGTTGGTCAGCTCGGCGTTGTATTCCTGCACGGCGCGGGCGGATTTGCGGACCTTACGGCCAAAAATAATGATCGGCACGATGCATACGGGAAACACGACGATGGAAATCAAAGTTAAGGTGGCATTCGTCGCCAGTTGATAACCGAGCAGACAGAAAATGGTGATGGGATCTTTGACCGCGGAAGAAAACGAGCTGCCGACGATGCCGTAAAGCACCTGCGTATCGTTGGTAATGCGCGCAATTAGATCACCGGTGCTGGCGCGGTTGAAAAAACCGAGCGACAGATTTTGCAGGTGGCTGAATAGTTTGGTGCGGATGTCCGCGATGGCATGCATCGCCGACCAGTTCGTCAGGTAGATGCTCAAGTATTGGAGCAGATTCCGCGCAATCATGATGGCGGGGATCGCGCTGATAATCAGCACCCAGCTGACGGTGTCGTTGGCCTTGGGCGCGTGAAACTCCGGCACCAGCGCCGCCAACCGGTGCGAGAGCGGATGAATCCATTTGGGCGCACTTTCGAGCTGCTGGTGCAAATTGGTTTCGCCGTCGAACACCAATTGGACGACCACCTTGACCGCCCCGAGCAAGATGCCGTTGACGAGGCCGTAACCCACCCCGCAGAGCAGCCCGAGAAAGAAACGGCCGCGATACGGCCGGACAAAAACCCAGAGTTGGCGCAGAAATTCGGTCACAATGTTTTAATTTATGCTTGGGCCATGACTGCGGGCGAGAATTTTCTTTGCGGATTCACCGTGTTTGTTTGGTTGCGGGCTTGACGCTCCGGTTGCCGTGTCCAAGACTGGTTGCATGAATTTGCGGCAATTCGTCAAATACTGGCTCTGGCGCGACACCACCCATCGTGGGGAATTCGCGGCGCTGCGCCGCCTGATGCCGCCGGATTTTCCGCGCATCGTCGTGGATGTCGGCGCGAACGACGGTTTTTACGGCTCCAATTCTTTTCCGTTCGTCGCGCGCGGCTGGCGTTCCATTCTCATCGAACCGCATCCGAAAGTTTTCGCGAAGCTGCAAAAACTTCATGCGGGTAAAGCGAGCGTGACGTGCCTGAACCTCGCCTGTTCCAATGTGAAAGGCACGTTGCCGCTGGTCGTCGGCTCGGATGGCGACGCGCCGAGCAATTCCACTTTGTCCGACGCGCCGGACTTGAAGCGCACGCAGGAAACGATTTTAGTGCAGGTGGCAACCTTGAGCGACGTGCTGGCGGAACAAAAAATCCCGGCGGACTGCGGCTTGCTTTCGGTGGACGTGGAAGGTATGGATTACGAAGTGCTGCTCGGGCTGGATTTTTCCCGCTGGCGTCCGCGCCTAATCATCACCGAGGATTACGGACCGAAAGAGGCGAAAAAATCCGAATGGCTCATAAGCCAGGGCTACCGGCTGGTGATGCCCATCGCGGGCAACACGATTTGGCAGTCCGTCCGCTAACATGGCGAACACCGACGCGGAAAATTTTCTTCTGCGCACGCGCACCGCGAAAAAAGTCATGGTGCTCGACCTCGGCTTTCTGGGCGACACGGTGCATCTGCTGCCCGCGCTCTGGATGGTGCGGCAGGCATATCCGTCGGCGGAACTGCACGTCACCGTCTCCACCCACATCACTTCGCTGATGGACTGTGTGCCGTGGGTGAACAAAACGTGGGGCTACATGCGCTATCCGCGCCACGCCACGCTGCGCGAAAATTTCCAGATGGTTGCGCGATTGCGGAAAGAAAAATTTGATGTGGTCATCAACCTCAACGGCTCCGACCGTTCGAGCTGGCTGACGTTTTTGAGCGGTGCGCCCGAACGCCTGGGCCGCCTGCCGGACGATGGCGGTCCGCCGTTTTGGAAGCGGATGTTCACCGCGCACGTTTACCATCCGTTTACAGACGAACCAGTTTACGAGCAGCGCTGCCGCGCTTTGGCGAAGGCGGGCTTCCCGTTCACGCAACCGGAATTTCACACGCAGGTGAATCCGGCAGATTTGCGCGCAGCGGAAATTTCGACGTCAGACAAAGGAAATTATTTTCACATCAGCCCGTTCACCACGGCGGATTCCAAGGAACTGCCGCCGACGCAGCTCGTGGAACTAATGGACGCACTCGCTAAAAATTTCCCCGACAAAAAAATCGTTTTGTCCTGCGCGCCGGTGAAGCGGGAGTTGGAAAAGATGGAAAAACTCCTGGCCTTGCTGCCGCAGAAACCGTGGCGCGTGCTCGCCGGCAATCTCAAGCTCACGCAGCTCGCGGCGGTCATCCAGCACAGCGCGCTGCATTTCTGCGGCGACACCGGGCCGTTCCATCTGGCCGTGATGACGAACACGCCGGCGGTCGCGTGGTTTTGGCCCAACCCCGGTTTGCGCCAGTGGCTGCCCAGCGGCGGGCCGTATCGCATTATCGTCGGCGCCAACGAGCCGGGCGGGCAATTTCTTGGCCGCATCGCCACGGATGAACTCGTGGCCGCCGCGCAATCGGTTTTGAATTCCGCCGCGACTTGAAATAGAATCAGCCGATTCATGAGCGAACATCTCAACGCGGAGGCCGAGGAAAAAGCGCTGGTCTGGAAATTTTTCGGCCAGAAGTGCGACGGCATTTTTGTGGAAGTCGGCGCGAACGAGCCGGTGGACGGTTCGCAAACGTGGCTGTTGGAACAAAACGGCTGGCGCGGAGTTTTGGTGGAACCGCAGTCAACGCACTGCGAGCGCCTGCGAGCCAAGCGGAAAAATTCGCAGGTGTTTCAGGTCGCATGCAGCGGCCCGGAAATGGAAGGCGAAATGGATCTGTTCGTGGCCGAGGAGGAAGGTTCCTCCACGCTGCAAAAACAACGGGATACGCACGGCACGAATTTTGTCAGCACGGAACGCGTCAAAGTCACCACACTCGACAAGGTTTTGCAGGCGGCGGGCGTGGCCAAGATTGATTTTCTTTCGCTCGACGTTGAAGGCCACGAAATCGAAGTGATGCGCGGGTTCGACTTTGAAAGGTTTCAGCCGGGACTGATCCTGGTCGAGGACGGCGTGCGCGATTTGTCCAAGCACCATTTTTTGAAATCACGCGGCTACAAGCTCGTCAAGCGCACCAGCATCAACAACTGGTATGTGCCGCGCGGCTGCGATTTCCAGATGAGTTCGCTGGCGGAGAAAATCGAGCTGCTGCGGAAAATGTATCTGGCACTGCCGTTCCGGAAAATCCGGCTGTGGCTGCGCCGCCGCCGCGTCAGCCAAACAACCACGCCTTGAATTTTTTATGAGCAAAGCGTTTAACGACCGAGCCCGTCATTTTTTCCGGAACTATCGGAACGGCCGGGTCCGCATTGGTCATTCATTTATCCGGCGGCTGGTGGGACCGCTTCTCGGCCAGCATCAGGAAATCCAGTTGCGTTCCGGCTTGAAGCTTTCGCTGGACATGACGAAGGGAAATCAAAACGCGATTTTCTGGCATGATGGCGATGTGGATGTCCGGCTGTATTGGGCCGTTCGCGAGTTGCTGCCGGTGGGCGGCACGTTTATTGATTGCGGTGCCAACTGCGGTTTGATGGGTTTGTTGGCCCGGCAGTATCGGCAGGCGAACGTGATATTTTTTGAGCCGCATCCCCGCCTTGCGGAAACCATTCGCACGAACATCCAGCTGAACAGTTTTGATCCCGGCTGCGAAGTGGTCGAGGCAGCGGTTTCGGACGCGGCGGGTGAACTTACCTTTTATGAACATTCCACGTCCGATGGTTCCCATTCCGTTCATCAAGATTGGGGACAGGAACTGCCCGGAGCGATGAACGCCCTCGGCAAGGTGCCCTGCGTAACGCTGCAAGACTTCATTGAAAAGAGAAAGCTGGCGAAAATTGATTTTTTGAAGATTGACACAGAAGGCAATGATTATGCGGTGTTGAAGGGAATGGGCGAATATTTGCGGCCCGCGTTTGTGGACATCGTTTATGTTGAAATGTCGCGCGAACAGGCGGCGATGTCCCAGTTGCTGGCGTCGCGCGGCTATGTGGGTTTTCCCGGCGTGGAACGTCCGCGCCAGGAAATCGTCCAGCTGCAACGGGATTACGAAGGCGGCGGGCGGGCGAGTTTTTTTGCCGTGGATCAAACGGACAAACCATCGCACGGAGATGTCTTGTGGTGCGGCAAAAATTCCGCCGCGGCGGCTTATTTAACCCGCCTTGCGGACGCGGCCAGCCAGCCCAATTAGCCACCTGATTTCATGGATCCAAAACTGCCCATCTCCATTTGCCTCGTCACCAGCAACGAAGCGCACCGCATCCGCCGCACGCTCGACAGCGTCGCCGGCTGGACGAGCGAAATTATTCTGGCCATTGATGACAAGGTGACGGACGGCACGGGAAAAATTGCGGAAAGCTACGGCGCCAAAGTTTTCAGCCAGCCGTGGCGCGGCCACGCGGCGCACCGAAATTTCGCCTCGGCGCACGCCACGCAGCCGTGGCTCCTGGCGATTGACGCGGATGAAGTTGTCTCCGATGAGCTGCGCGCCGAAATCATCGCCGCCTTTCAAAAACAAGAGCCGCCGTCGTTGCCGGCGGCTTACAGTTTTCCGCGCCTCTCTTTTTTTGGCGGACGCTGGATACGCCACGGCAACTGGTATCCCGACCGCAAGGTTCGTCTCTGGCGCAAAGAGGCCGGCCAATGGGAGGGCGATCCGCACGAAAAACTCGTTTTGCGCGGCAACGTGGTTCCGCTGCGCGCAAACCTGTTTCATTTCAGCAACGAAAACATTGACCAACTGTTGAGCAAGATCAGCGTGGTCAGTTCGATTTTTGTGCGCCAGTATCAGGCGCGACAACGCCGGACTGGCTGGACCGATCTGACTATTCGGCCGTTCTGGAAATTTTTCCGCGCCTATTTTTTGCGCCGCGGTTTTCTCGACGGCTGGCCCGGCTACTTCATCGCGTGGATGGACGCCTTTTCCACCGTTACCCGTTACGTCAAGGTGCTCGAAGCGGAACAACTGAAACAACCGGACGAGAAAAAATGAGTCAGCCGCCGACAGTTGCGCTCATCGTCAGCACGTTTGAGCAGCCGGATTATCTGCGGCGCGTGCTGGCCGCAGTAAGCCGGCAAAGCCGGTTGCCGCAGGAAATCCTGTTGGCAGACGACGGCTCCGGCGAGGAAACCAAGGAAATTTTTTCGCGCTGGTCGGCGCAGCAGCCGTTTGCGAGCCGGCACATCTGGCAAGCGCACGACGGTTTTCGCAAGGCGCATATTTTGAACCGCGCGGTCGCCGCGGCGAGCTCGACATATCTTGTTTTTCTCGACGGCGACATGGTGCCGCATCCGCATTTTATCGCCGACCATTGCGCGTCAGCGCGGCTCGCCGCCTTTGTTCAAGGGCATCGCGCTTTGGTGGAGCAAAAGGCCGCCGCCTGGTTTGGCCGGCGAGAACTGGCGGCGGATCGCCGGCGAGCCTTGTGGCAGGGGCAACTGGCCGGCTGGAAAAACGCCTGGCGCTGGCCGATGCCGATCGTTTCGGAAAAAAATCATCTGCGCGGGATTCGCGGCTGCAATTTGAGTCTGTGGCGCGAAGACATGCTGCGGGTCAATGGCTATGACGAAGCCTTCACCGGCTGGGGCCGCGAAGACTCGGAGTTTGCGGCGCGGTTGATGAACGCCGGCGTCCGCCGGTTGGATTTGCGCGGTCGCGCGCTGTGTTTTCACTTGTGGCATCCGCCGGCCAGCCGTGGCCAGTTGCCCGCCAACGACGGGCTATTGGAAAAAACCATCCGCGAAAAAATCACGCGCTGCGAACACGGACTCGACGGGCACCGCTGAACCCATGGAAAATAATTTGCCAGCAAATCCGGATGCCGCTGCGCCGCAAAATAACCGGCCGGTTTCCAACTGGTGGCAAAGCGAATGGGTCGGCACCCTGATTTTGGTGGCGGCTTTTCTGCCGCTCACCCTGCCGAATTTTTGGGCGGGCAAATGGCGTCACTCGCTGTTTCAACTGGCACTCTGGCTGGCCATTTTTGGCTGCCGCCGGTGGGCGGTGTTGCTACTCATTCCGTTTTATCTGGCGACGCCGATTTTGATTTTTGTCGGCCAGCACTATGGCCCGGCAGATTTGGATTTGCTGTCGTCCATCCGTGGATGCACGACGTCCGAAAAATCAGCTTTTTTGCAAATCATTCCGCCGGGATATTTTGGATTCTATGCCCTGCTGTTGGTTCCGGTGCTGGCCTATGTGGCGTTGTGCCATTCCACCCGTCGCCGGACACCGGCAAAAATCCGTTGGATTTGTTGGCTCGTCGCCGGCGGTTTTTTGCTGAATTGGGGCATTGATTCTTACCGACTGCGGTGGCACGGCGACACGCTGTTCGGGAGTGTGCTCGTCCAGCATGTCGGCCGTTATCAACCTTTGGGTTTCCCGGTTTCGCTAGCACTGGCGGCACTGGATGCCGACGGCCAGCAACAGGCGGCGCTCCTGCGGACGCAATTCAAATATGCTGCGACCAGCGCGGAAAAAATTGACACCGTCGTGTTCGTCGTCGGCGAGTCGGCGCGCGCGGATCACTGGCAAATTAACGGCTACCGGCGCGCCACCACACCGCAGCTTGCCGAGTTTCACAATTTGATCAGCTTTTCCAACGTGATGTCTTTGGCCCCGAACACGGTGCTCGCCTGGCCGTTTATTTTCACGCCAAAAGTTCCGGGTGATTCCTCCCACTGGACCACGCAGAAATCATTTATTTCCGCGTTCAAGGAAGCCGGCTACAGCACCTACTTCGTCTCGTTTTATTTGGATCAAAATTCCACCCGCACCGATCCGCTGGCCAACATTGTTTTTGATGCGGATACGGTCATCAACGGCTTGGCTGGTTCCGTGAACAAATCAACCGACCCGGCGATGTTGCCGACCATCCGGCAGGTGCTGGCGACGAACGGTCCCAAGCTGGTCGTGATCAGCACGCAGGGTTCGCACACCGGCTTCGAGAGCAAGCTGCCGCTGACTTATGATTTTTTCTGACCCAGCATGGCGGGCGGTAGCCGGACGCCCGAGGCCAGCCGGAACGGCTATGACAATTCCATCCGCATGACCGATGATTTTCTGGCCGCCGTCATCAACCAGCTTTTCGCCCAGGGCGGGCGAACGGTCTTGTTTTATGTGTCCGACCACGGGCTGGCCTGCTGCGACCCGGGTGAAAAATTTCTGGGCCAGGCCTTTGTCAAACCGGAATACCGGCCCGCTTGTGTCGCCTGGGCGTCACCGGCATTTTTGGCTGACGCCAGCGACAAGGCCCGCTTCAACCTTGGGCGGGAACATGCCGCCGCGCCGGTCACCACGGATTTTGTGCTGCACTCTATTTTGGATTTGTGCGGCATTCAGACGAAAATCCTGGATTCGTCCAAAAGCCTTTTTAATTCCAATCTGACCCCGCCAAAAAAATGGCGCGTCGAAGATTTTCAAGGCCACTGGCTCGACTACAACCAGGTTCCCAACACCGTGAACTGAAATTTGCCAACCAAAAAGATGTCCGGCCCGATGAAGTTCATCCCAGAAAAGATCCTGCTCATCCGCCTCAAGGCGATCGGCGACGTGGTGTTCACGCTGCCCGCCGTCGGCGCGCTGCGTGAAAATTTCCCCGCCGCCAAAATCACCTTTCTGACTTCCAAGGAAAATGCCTCCCTGCTGCGCGGCTTCCGCGAAGTCAACGAGGTCATCGCGCTCGACCGTGCCGCGCTGCGCAGCGGCCATCCGCTGAA
Organism: uncultured Verrucomicrobia subdivision 3 bacterium; assembly: GCA_903884535.1. Classification (GTDB taxonomy): domain Bacteria; phylum Verrucomicrobiota; class Verrucomicrobiia; order Limisphaerales; family UBA11358; genus UBA11358. Next base: position 28,448 of record CAISEZ010000096.1, on the reverse strand, counting down.
AATGGGAGCGGAGTTTTTCGGGCTGCTGCGCCGCATCCGCGCCGGGAAATTTTCCCTCGTCGTGGATTTTCAGGGCTTTGGCGAAACCGCCTGGCTCGCGCGGCTCACCGGCGCGCCGCAGCGCTGGGGCAGCATCTATGGCACGGGCCGACGCTGGGCCTACACGCGCGGTTTGATCCGGCAGGAAAAAATTCATCCGGCGGAATGGAACCTCGAATTACTCGCCGGCTGCGGCGTGAAATCCAGCGCGAACAAAAATGAATTTTCATTGCCCGCCGATGTGTTGACCGCCGCGCAAAATTTTTTCACGGAAAACAAGCTGGACGTCAGCCGACCGATATTGCTCATTCAGCCGTTCACCAGTTCCGCGCAAAAAAACTGGCCGGTGGAGAATTATCTCGCCGTCGCCCGGCACTGGCGGGAGCGCGGCGTGCAGGTGATTTTTGCCGGCGGACCGGCGGACCGCGAACGGCTGGCACCGGCGAGCAACGAAAAATTTTGCGTGGCAGCCGGACTGCCGTTGCTCGTCTCGGCGGGACTGGTGAAACTGGCCACGCTCACGCTCGGCGGCGACACCGGCCTGGGCCACCTCGCCGTGGCTCAAAACAAACGCGTCGTGATGCTGATGATGCACAAAAATCCCGGCGCTTCGGTGCCGTTGGGTCACCCCGAGTGGGCGGTCGTGCCGCCGGAATTGGGCAAGATCACCGGCATCACGATTGAAACGGTCATCGCCGAAACCGGTCAGGTGCTCAATCTACCGGCAGATAATGCTTCTTGTTGAAATTCAAGCCGAAGTTTTTTTCCAACCACAACATTCGCCGGTGTTTTTTTTCCCGCGACGTGAGCAGATGATTCGGGTCGGCCGGAAATATTCCTTCGGCGTTTGGCAGCCAGTCCTGAACAATTTTAGGATGCGTGCCGGAAAACAATTTCAAAGCGCCGGGATCAATTTTTGAATAATCCACCTTGGCCGCCGGCGCGTTTTCCCAGTATTTGTGCGTCGCGCCCGCCTTCAAATTCATCTGGGCTTCGCTGCGCACCCAGCCGTAATGAAAAATCGTCACGCCGGTGTGCGCCGCGCGCGGGTAACGCGATTTTTTGTGGCCGTCAACCACGTTGAAAAAAAGTGACTCGCTGGACCATGCCGGAATGGTGTTGCGGATGATGCGGACTTCGCTGCGATACCAGCCCGGCGACCAGGCGATGGTGTTTTTATTGCCGTAAAAATGCAGATAGTCGAACGCCAGCGCCTCAACGCGCTCGTCAGCCAGATGTTTTTCCATCGCCGCGCGGATTTTCGGCAGATCGTTTTCGTGCAGCACCTCGTCAGCCTCGAGGTAAAATGCCCAGTCGCCCGTGCAGTTGAAGAGCGCGATGGATTTCTGCTGGCCGAACACAAAACCCTTCACCGAATAATCGCTGCGGATTTTTTCATTCCATGTGGTCGGAATGATGCGGATTTTCGGATCGCCGATGTCGCGCAGCATTTTTTCCGTATCGTCGTCGCACGGGCCGAGCGCGATCACGAATTCGTCCACCAGCGGCAAAATGGAGCGGATGGACGCGACGAACGGATAGCCGAGCCGCTGGCCATTGCGCAAAAAGGTGAACCCGCTGACTTTCATGCCGCGATGCTACCGCGCCGGACGTCAATCGCCGAACAATTTTTTCAGGTGCGCCCGGGCCGCTTCCTCCCGGGACAATTTGGTTTCTTTGGTCACCCATTTGCGCCGGGCGAATTCAAAATATTCGCAGAAATTTCCCACCACCTTTTCTAGCACCAAGTCGGCACGGCGTTCGCGGCACTGCTCGGCCACATGGGGATCGTAGCTTTGGCAGTTCAGACAGACGCGCAGGTCCGCGCGGCATTTCATGCAGACCTCGCCGCGGCCGGGATTGCCGGAAATGGTCCAAGGTTCACCGCAGTTGTGGCAATGGCGCGTCATGGCGGCAGATGATAATCAGGCCGTGCGAAAAGCGAACTGGGAAATTTCGGCGACGAACTGTTCCGGATTTTCCGGCGAGACGACCACCGTCCGTTTGGGAAACCGCAGCACCACGGTTTTTGTCTGGTCGGTGACAAAAGCGCGGTAGTTGCCCAGCGTGCGATTGCGATACAGGCCGGTGATGGAAAACATGCCACCATTGCCAAACAACCGCAGGCTGCCGCGCATCACGCCCGGCACAGATTCGGCGGACTGCAAGCCCGACAGCGGCAGCAGCGTGGTCCACAGCAGCCGCTGGATGGCCAGCATGTTCGGCTCAATCGCAAAGCTGCGGATGGTGAACAGCGCCGCAACGGGCAGCAGCACCACCAACCACGCGGCCACCCAGCGGTCCGTTTCCGATTTGATGGCGATAAAAAGCGGCACCGTCACCGCGAGAACCACGACGACGCTGAACGCCGACATCCAGCGGAGCGTCTTTCCCCACGGCGCTTTGAACGTATTTGCATTCATGGCTGAATTTCATTTACGCCGAAAAAACCGGCTTGTCGAGCGTGTTCACACTTGCGCCGGCGCAGCCATTCCATTAGCAAGTGCCGACCCGATGAAGAAAATTTTCGCCCCGCTGTTTTGGTTTGCTTTCGCGCTGCTGGGCGCGTGGGCTTACGCGACCATCGCCTTCACGCGCGGCGAACCGGTGAACTCCGCATTTTTGCTCATCGCCGCCATTTGCACCTACGTCATCGGTTACCGGTTTTATTCCAAATGGATCGCGCTGCGCGTGCTGGTGCTGGATAACCGCCGCGCCACGCCGTGCGAAGTCCACGACGACGGCAAAGATTTTGTCCGCACGAATAAATTTATTTTGTTTGGTCACCACTTCGCCGCGATTGCCGGTCCCGGCCCGCTGGTCGGCCCGGTGCTGGCGGCGCAATTCGGCTATCTGCCGGGCGCACTGTGGATTTTGATCGGCGTCGTGCTCGGCGGCGCGGTGCAGGATTTTGTGATTTTATTCGCCTCCATGCGCCGCGATGGCAAATCGCTCGCGGAAATTTTGAAGGAGGAATTGAGTTCCACAGCCGGTGCAATTGCCGTGTTCGCGATTCTCGCCATTCTGACAATTCTGCTGGCCGTGCTCGCGCTCGTCGTCGTCCGCGCGCTGGCGGAAAGTCCGTGGGGTGTTTTCACCGTCGGTGCGACCATTCCAATCGCGCTGTTCATGGGCGGCTACATGCGATTTGTGCGCACCGGAAAAATTCTCGAAGCCACCGCCATCGGCATCACCTTGCTCCTGCTCGCGGTTTGGGGCGGCAAACTGGTTTACGAAAACGCGCATTGGTCGCAGGTCTTCGGCCTGCGCGATATTTCGCTCGCGTGGATCATCATCGGCTACGGCGTGATTTCCAGCAGTCTGCCGGTGTGGCTGATGCTCGCGCCGCGCGACTATCTCAGCACGTTCATGAAACTCGGCACGATTCTCGCGCTGGCGCTGGGAATTCTCTGCACGCTGCCGCATCTGCAAATGCCCGCGCTCACGCAGTTCACCGACGGCTCCGGCCTCGTTGTTGCGGGGAAATTATTTCCGTTCTGTTTCATCACCATCGCGTGCGGCGCGATCTCCGGTTTTCATTCGCTCATCGCCAGCGGCACCACGCCCAAGCTGATTACGCGGGAAAACTACGCTCGCCCCATCGGCTATGGCGCGATGTGTTTTGAATCGTTCGTTGCCATCATGGCGCTCATCGCCGCCTGCACGCTGGACCCGGGCGTTTATTTTGCAATGAACGTCAAAGGCGATCCGGCCGCCACCATCGCTAAAATCAATGCGCTAAATTTTCCAGTGACCGTGGGTCAAATGACCTCGCTCGCGCACGACCTCGGTGAAAAAACCTTGTTCGGACGCACCGGCGGCGCGGCGACGCTGGCGGTCGGCATGGCGCACATTTTTTCCAAAGCCGTCAACGGCCGCTGGCTCGATCTCTGGTATCACTTTGCCGTGATGTTCGAGGCGCTGTTCATTTTGACCACGCTCGACGCCGGCACGCGCGTGGGCAGATATTTATTTCAAGGCATGCTGGGCAAAATGTGGAAGCCGCTCGGAAATAAAAAAAACTTTTTCGCTGCGCCCATCGCCGCTGCGCTGATGGTCGGCGCGTGGGGCTATTTCCTGATTCAAGGCGTGCGCGATCCGCTCGGCGGCATCAACTCACTCTGGCCGCTCTTCGGCATCGCCAACCAAATGCTCGCCGCCATCGCGCTGTGCCTCGGCACGACGATCATTTTGAAGATGCAGTTTTCGGCGGAGTCCAAAGTCCAAAGTCCAAAGCCCAAAGTCGGAAGGCCGGCGCTGGCGCTGATCACCTTGATTCCATTGGTTTGGCTGCTGGCGGTGACGTTCACGGCTGGCGCGGAGAAAATTTTCCACCCGGACCCGAAGATTGGATTTCTGGCGCAAGCTGAGTTACTTCATGGAAAGGCTGCTGGATTGGAAAACGACTTGCTGAATGCTTGCGCTGCCAAATTGAAAGCATACGGATCTTTAGGTTCCTACAAGTTCAACGGGGGCAAGGATTCGGAAACGATCGCCAAGTTTGAGGCGCAATACAATGTGGCAGAGCAAACCGTCGCAGTCGCCGAAAAAGATTTTGCTGCCAATCGCACGCTTCGCTTCAACAACCAGCTCGACGCCGTCGTCGCCGGAACATTCCTGGTGCTTGTTGCGGTTATTATCATGTTAAGCGTCCGCGAATGGCTTTTGCTTTTGTCCAAACGCAAGCCGGCGGTGCTACATGAAACCGAGCCGGTTTATCTGCCGGAATACGCCCTCAAAGAATCTGGGCCGAACCTACACACGGCCGCCGGCGCGGCGGCGCTGGCCATCGGCCTGGCCAAGGAGTTGTCCGGCGAAACGCAGTTTGAGCGCGCCAAACAACAAGTCTGCGCTGGCGAGCAACATTGCGCCCAGAAAGTTTTTGCACAAGTCGCGGAAGCCAAATTCAACGGCGTGCGTAGATGCTGCTGATCCGGTTCACGGTTCCGGATTTAGTGTTCAGGGTTGGAATCCGCGCGCGGTTTTGCGACCCTGAACCCTGAACTGTGAACGCAGAACTTAAAATTGGAATTTTCGGCGGCTCATTCGACCCCGTGCATCTCGGTCATCTGCTCGTGGCGCAAGCGGCGGTGGAGGAGCTTGGGCTGGACCGGATTTTTTTTATTCCGGCGGCGCAGTCGCCGTTCAAGCCGGAAACCAAACCGGCACCAGCCGCCGTGCGACTGCAATTGCTCCGGCTTGCATTGGCGGGCAAAACGAATTGTGAAATTGACGACCAGGAAATCCGGCGCGGCGGCATTTCCTACACGGTGGACACGCTCTGCGATTACGCCAAACGATTTCCCAACGCAAAATTATTTTATCTCCTCGGCGCGGACAATGCGGCGAAGCTGACCGCCTGGCGCGAACCGGCGGCACTGGCGCAACTCGCCGAGTTTGTGGCCGTGCCGCGACCCGGCGGAGCACCGGCAGTTTTCCCGCTGCCGTTTCGCGGGCGCACGTTGAATGGGTATCCTTTGGCCGTGTCGTCCTCGGAAATTCGCGCCCGCGTGCAAGCGGGGCGGACGATTGATCACCTAGTTCCGCCGGCCGTGGCGGAGGCCATTTGGGGGTCGCGGATTTACGTTTAGAAATTTATCCGTGTCCATCCGTGGCCATCTGTGGTTTAATGCTCCCCGTAATTATGGATTCTAAAAAACTGGCACTGCTGTGCCGCGATCTGGCGGACAATAAAAAGGCGGAAAACATCGCCGTGCTCAATGTGCAGCATGTGTCGTCGGTGACGGATTATTTTGTCATCGCCTCCGGCACAAGCCAGCCGCATCTGCGCGCCATTGTGGAAGAAATCACCAGCCGGCTGCGGGATGAACACGACATCCGCCCGACCCGCACGGACGGGCCGGTGACCGGTGCATGGATGGTGCTGGATTTCTTTGACGTGATTGTCCACGTCATGCACACGGAAGCCCGCGCGCGCTATGATCTTGAAGGTCTTTGGGGCGATGCGGCCAAGGTGAAGCCGAAGAAGAAAGCGGTCGCCAAGGCAAAAGCCAAAACAACGCGCGAACCAAAGATTAAAACCAGAAACTAAAACTGCGGCCCGCAACCGTCATTACTGCGGAGGCTGTTCCGGCGGCGGCGTCTTTGTCGGTATTTCCTCGGACAACTTCACCATTTCGTCCACAATCTTTTTGAAATCGGCCAGACCGGTCGAGGGGATGATGATGGTGTCGCGGCGACCGCCCACGTCCTCCGTGATGCGGAGAAAACGGCCGCGCGGATTTTCCTTGAGCGTGAAGACAAAAAATTTGCGTTCGATCTGGACCTCGGCGGTCTTCAATGTGTCTTCTTGAACAAACGGTTTCGGCTGGCCGTATTTTGGCGCACCGTAACTGCTGTGGCCGTGGCTCTGATAAGGCTGCCGGCCGTAAGGTGATGGGCGTTCGTTTGATATCATATTCTTCTTCACTTCAAATTTCGGCAAATTGGCTGAATTGTCAACTGCTAACCGTTCACTGGCCTAGGCATATCTTTGCTAAGCAGCTGAAAACTGCCTATAAATCATTCACATCTGCAGGAAAAAAGCCGGCGGGCCGTTCAAAGAATATTTGCCGCCAACTCGGCTAATTCGGAACGTTCGCCTTTTTGCAATTCAATGTGCGCGGCGATGGCTTGGTCGCGAAAACGGCTGATGATGTAATTAAATCCGTTCGACGAACTATCCACATAGGGATTATCAATTTGATACGGGTCGCCGGTGAAAATGATTTTCGTGCCCTGGCCGACGCGCGTGACGATAGTCTTGGCTTCGAGCGGCGTGAGGTTCTGCGACTCGTCAATGATCATGAACTGATTCGCGATGCTGCGGCCGCGGATGTAGCTCAACGCCTCCACCACAATGCTGCCGCTGCGCATGAGGTCGGCCGCACGGCGATGCTCGTGCCCCATGTTCAGGTCGCTCAACATCTCCAGCGCGTCGTGAATGGGCTGCATCCACGGCGCGAGTTTTTCGTCGAGCGAGCCCGGCAGAAAACCCAGTTCCTTGCCCATCGAAATGGTCGGCCGCGCGACGACCAGGCGGCGAAATTCGCGGTCGTTGATCACGCGTTTCAAACCGGCGGCCATCGCGATCAAGGTTTTGCCCGTGCCGGCCTTGCCCATGAGCGTGACCAATTTCACGCGGTCATCGAGCAGCGCGTCCAGCGCGAAATGCTGTTCGCGGTTGCGCGGCTTGATGCCCCAGACGCCTTCACGGCTGTCCACGATGGGAATCAGCTTGGTGCCGGTGGCGTCCACTTTCGTCAACACGGTCTTCTTCGGATTCGATTCGTCAGTCAGCGTGAAATATTCATTCGGACAATATTTTTTCCCGGCGTCCAACATCATTTCGCCTTTGGCGCGGAACGCCGTGATTTTTTCCGGCGACAGCGTGAGGTCCGACATGCCGGTGTAAAGGTCGGAGAGCAGCACATGATCCGTCTCGTAATCCTCCGCCTGCAAGCCGAGTGCGTCCGCCTTGATGCGGAGGTTGATGTCCTTGGAGACGAGGATGGTGGTTTTTTTTGGGTGCTCCTTTTGGATGTTCGCCGCGAGGGCCAAAATGCGGTTGTCCACGGAATTGCCGATAAGACCATTCTCGCCGTGGCCATTTTTGTAAAAGGCGATTTCCAGCTTGCCACCGTTCGGCAACTTCACGCCGGCGCTCAGGCTGCCGTCGCCGCGAAAACTGTCGAGCATCCGCGACACCGTGCGCGCATTGCGGCCCAGCTCGGTGGATTCGCGTTTGAACCGGTCAATTTCCTCGATCACCTCGATGGGCACGAGCACATGGTTTTCTTTGAAGTTAAGGAGCGAATGCGGATCGTGCAGCAGAACGTTCGTGTCGAGAATGTAGTTTTTCACAATGAAGAATAAACGGCCGGCCGGGCGTGCCGCGACGGCGGCAGCGATTTGTTTAGGTTGGTCTGAAACATCAAAAAATATCCCATACTAATTTTTCAAATGGTTTGCGCTCACGGAAATCCTGTCAACGAAATTCAACTCCGGCACGCGGATAAAATGCGCGCTGGACGAAATCGGACCGGCCCAATACAGTCGCAAAGTCAAAATATTCACGTCGTGAAGCCGCTGACCACAAAATATCGTTGATGATTATGAAAATGATTTCACCTCTTTTCGCCATGGCAGCGGTTTTACTGATCACCGGCTGCGCTCACGCGCCGATGGCCGCAACCAAGTCCGCAGCCGTTGCATCCATTCCAACCAGCTCCATTCCGCCACGCGAGAAAGATCCCGGCCTGCGCAAATCCACTTACATTCCCCGCGTTTATCCGGTGGACGAACGCGGCTTTTCGCCGGTGGACAAGGCGCTCGCCAAAGCCTACGCCCGCGAAGACCTGGTCGCCAACGACGCCGAGGGTTCGCTGAATCCGTTCGTCCTGAAAGTCATCACCGGCTATCCGCTCGACGGCTCGTATCAATATCATTGCAGTTGGAAGCCGTGGGAATACGACATCTACAACGGCGTGACGCAGGACCAATGGTATCGCGGCATGGTCGTGGCCAAGGCGTATCCCGACGGCTCGCGCTGCAGCTACTGCTGCGGTTTCACGTTTGAAGTTTTCATCCGCGCGATGAAATTGCGCAACATTCAAAGCGGCCTCGAGCCCGACGATTTCAATGGCATGACGTTCAATGATCTCTTCAATGCGCTGCAGCTTTGGTATATCGAAGGCAAAGGCGATTCCGAGGCGCGGGCTATTACTTGCTACGGTCTCGGCACGATGATCACAAATTTTGAGGACGCGCGGCCCGGCGATTTCGTGAGTTACAGTTCCACCCCGGCTGGCGGACATTCGGTGATTTTCCTCGGCTGGCTGCGCGACGAAACGAACAAAATTGTCGGCCTGAAATATTTTTCCTCCAACCTTTCCGGCAACGGCGTTGGTTTTGGCCAGGCGCATTTCAGCGACTCGACAAAAAACGGCCACGGCGTGTTGCGGAACTACGTCCACATCGGCCACGTCGGCGCAATCAAGAATTACCGGCCGTTCAACCGCGCCGAAATCCCGGCCCGCAACGCCTACGCGGCGACGCAGCCGACGCATGTCATTTATTTGCCTGCGTCAAAATGATTGTGCGCTCGACGGAAAGGGACCGGCAAAATACAGTCGCGGGCGTGAAATCAGATGCGCCAATAGACAACAAGCCATTATCATGTTTTTTCAGAGTGCTTTGGACTTTGTTAATCATTCTGATTTATTTTGTCGCAGGAAATCCATTCGGCAATTTGTTAGGCCAGTGGCCTGCGCCTTATTGGCTGTCGGTTGCACTGGGAGTTTTTCTTCTTTACGGCTTCGCCGGTAAAAATTTCAAACAACTTGCTTGGATAATTCCAATGTTCTTGTTGGGATATGTAACCGTTTGGTTTGGCGATCTTGGGATCTATCGGCTGCTGTTTTACAAATGGCTTCACCACCACGCAAAATGGTATTTTCAAAGTGAATGGGCAGACAAAATTCCAGTCGCCATTTTCATGGCTGTGGTCATGCTCGGTCTTTTTGATGGCAAAGGCCGTTTGAGGAGGAGCGTGCTTTTCGCTGAATTTCTTTTTTTTATGGTGCTTATTGGCAACATGTTGGTTGGATTTTATTTGCCGATAGAAGGCGCGTGTGGAATTGACGGCTTTAATTATGACGCTTACGGTTTTAGGCTGGGCGCGAATTTTTTGGTGGCAACCGGCGTAAGTTTTTGGCTGGCGAAAGAAATAAATGTTCTCATTTCAAAACTTTCAAAAAATCAGAAGCCATGAACAAACGCGCCATCATCCAGAAGATCACCGACAAGCTCGTGGCCGAGCTGGAAGTTTATTTCCGTGCGGCACACGCCTCGCGCACCGAGGCCACGCACGAATCCAGCAAGGCCGAGAACAAATACGACACACGCGGCCTCGAAGCCTCCTACCTCGCCCGCGGCCAATCCAAGCAGGCGGCGGAACTCGAAGCCGCCATCGCCGAGTTTGAGAAGCTCGGCGCGCGCAAGTTTGCGGCCGGCGACGGCATTGCCGTGGGCGCGCTGGTTGAACTGGAACATGGCGGTGAAAACTCTCTTTACTTTGTCGGCCCGCGCGCCGGTGGCACAGAAATCTTGCATGACCGGAAGGAAATCCTGGTCATCACCCCGCAATCGCCGCTCGGCGACCAGCTCATGGGCCGGAAAACCGGCGACCAGCCGCAGCTCACCTTCGGCGGAGTGAAACAGCCGGCGAAGATTTTGCGGGTGGAATGATTTTCACGGTCGAGGTTCCAACAAAAAAAAGCCCCGCGCGAAAATCGCACGGGGCTTTGTTCCAAAATAATTTTCAGTCAAACGCGTGACCGGCGCAGCACAGCACGTCTTTGACTTTGTGGCGGACGAGGTCTTTGACCATCTGGCGGGCCGGGCCCATGTATTTGCGCGGATCGAATTCACCCGGTTTTTCGGCGAACACTTTGCGGATGCCGGCGGTCATGGCCATGCGCAGGTCGGTGTCAATGTTCACCTTCGTGCAACCCACGCGGCGCGCGACTTCGATGTCGGCTTCCGGCACGCCTTGCGAGTCGGGCATGTTGCCGCCGTATTTGTTGATCTGGTCCGCGAGATACTTCGGCACGCTGGACGCGCCGTGCAACACGAGCGGATAATCACCGAGGTTCGCTTCCATCAAAGCTTTCTTGATCAGTTTCAAGCGTTCCAAATCCAAATGCTGTTCGCCCTTGAATTTGTAAGCGCCGTGTGAATTTCCGATGGCGATGGCGAGCGAGTCGCAGCCGGATTGTTTGACGAATTCCACCGCTTCTTCCGGCACGGTGTAATGGCCGCTCATGGAATGGGCGCCGCCTTCTTCACCTTCGTCAAACTGCGCGCCGACGAGATGGCCGAGCTCGGATTCGACGGAGCAGTTATATTTGTGCGCGTATTCGACGACCTTCTTGGTAATCTCGACGTTTTTATCGAACGGCTCGTGCGAGGCGTCAATCATCACGCTGGTGAAACCTTCGTCGATGCACTCTTTGCACAACTCGAACGTGTCGCCGTGATCGAGGTGAACCGCGATCGGGATGTTGGACAGGTTGACGGCGGCTTCGATGAGTTTTTTGAGATAAACCGGGTTGGCGTAGGAACGCGCGCCCTTGGAAATCTGCAGCATCAACGGGGCTTTTTCCTCTTCACAGGCTTCGACGATCGCCTGGATGAGTTCCATGTTGTTGACGTTGAAAGCGCCGAGGGCGTATTTACCTTTGAGCGCTTTGGCGAACAGGTCTTTGGTATGTGTCAGTGGCATAAATTTTAATTCTTTCCGGGCGGACGCCCATCTGGTTTCTCCGACAGCCCAAGATTATAGAAAATTTCGGCGGAAAGAAAAACAAAAAATATCACCGGCTTTTGCCTAAAACCGGTGGAAAATTGGCGCGCCTTCTCACCGGCGCATCATGCCCGGCATGGCGCCGCCCATTTTGCCCATCATCTTGGACATCTTGCCCATCTTTTTCATCATCGTCTGCATCTGAAAAAATTTGTTCAGCATCGTGTTTAGCTCCGTCACCGTCACGCCGCTGCCGGCGGCGATGCGGCGCCGGCGACTCGCATTCAGGATCACCGGGTTGCGCCGTTCCTTCAACGTCATCGCGCAAACCATGCCTTCCATGCGCTTGAATTCTTTTTCCTGTTTACCAATGTCCATTTGTTTCAGCGCATCGCCGCCGCCCGGCAGCATTTTTACAATGCTTTCGAGCGAGCCGAGTTTTTTCATCGCGCGCAACTGCTCCAGAAAATCTTCCAGCGAGAATTCGCCTTTGCGCATTTTTTCTTCCATGCGCTTGGCATCCGCTTCATTGACGGCGTCGGCCGCGCGTTCCACCAGACTCACCACGTCGCCCATGCCCAAAATGCGCGACGCCATGCGCTCGGGATGAAACGGCTCAAACTCGTCCAGTTTTTCGCCGACACCCATGAACTTGATCGGCTTGCCGGTCACAGCTTTCATGCTCAACGCCGCGCCGCCGCGCGCATCGCCGTCGAGCTTGGTCAAAATGGAACCGGTGATGTTCAGCGCGGAATCAAAATGCGTGGCGACGTTGACGGCTTCCTGACCAGTCGCCGCGTCGAGCACGAGCAAAATTTCCGTCGGCTTCACCAAATCACGCAACCGCACGAGTTCCTGCACCAGCGGCTCGTCAATTTGCAAACGACCGGCGGTATCGAAAATAATCGTGCTGCGATTATTCGCTTTCGCAAATTCCAGTGCTTCGCGCGCGATTTTCAAAACATCGGTCTCGCCGCGCTTGAGAAACACCGGAACGTCCACCTGTTTGCCGAGCGTTTCGAGCTGGTCCATCGCCGCCGGGCGATACACATCTGCCGCCACGAGTATCGGCGCGCGGCCCTGTTTTAACAGCAGTTTTGCAAGCTTGCCCGAAGAAGTTGTTTTGCCCGCGCCGTGCAAACCGACCATCATGATGCAGCTCGGATTGCCGTCGAGCTTGAGCGCCGCGTTGGCCGAGCCGAGCAATTCGACGAGTTCGTCGGAAATGATTTTGATGATCTGCTGGCCGGGCTGGACGCTGGCAATTACTTCCGCGCCGAGCGCCTTGGTTTTGACGCGCTCGATGAAATCGCGCGCCACCTTGAAATTCACGTCCGCCTCGAGCAGCGCCATCCGCACTTCGCGCAACGCGTCGCCGGCGTTGGCCTCGGAAATTTTGCCGAGGCCGCGCAGGTTTTTAAAAGCGTTCTGGAGCTTGCTGGTTAACGAATCGAACATCCGGCCAGCTTAAAACAAAAATGGCGGCCGCACAATTTGCTTTTGCGGCCGCTTTGCTGAATCCGTTTCCGGCTCAAGCAGCCACGGCATTGACGCCGCCGATGCGCTCGGACACCAGCCGGCTGTTTTTGGAAACGGCGGATAAGTTGCTGGCGATTTCGGAGGTTGCGGTGACCTGTTCGGAAACCGCATGGGAAATCGCCTCGGCGCTTTGCGACACGCGTGACACGGTGGCGTTGATGGACTGGATGAAATCGGTGACGCCTTTCACAGTGGCGTGCATGCGTTCGACTTGCTGGCTGATTTCGTCGGTGGCGGTGGCGGTGTTGCGCGAAAGATCCTTCACCTCGGTGGCAACGACGGCGAAACCGCGGCCCGCCTCGCCGGCTCGCGCGGCCTCGATGGTGGCGTTCAAGGCCAGCAGATTCGTTTGGCCGGCGATTTTATTGATGAGCGTGACAATGCTGTCCACTTTCCGCGTGGCTTCGCTGAGCTGCTGCACCGCCTGCTCGGCCTGGGCGACAACTTGGACGGCGTCCCGGCTGATGCGTTCGGATTCGTCGGCCTGTTTGGAAATTTCCCCGCTGGTGGAATTCAATTCCTCGCACGCGGCCGCCACGGTGGCGACGCTCGCGGCGGTCTCACCGGCGAGCCGGCCGACGAAAGCGATCTGGTCGCTGCTCTCGCGCATTTTGCGGCCGGCGCGATTGATGGTGGTGGCGCTTTGCCGGTAGGAGCCGTGCATGCCGCGCAGCAAAATGGGCCGGTGAAAACGGTCATGGCTGCAATTTTCCATCGCGGCGGCGGCTTCGCGCACGAAGGCATCGGACATGTCGAGCAGATGGTTGATGGCGTGGGCGAGCCGACAAAATTCGGAATCCGGGTCAAGCCCGACGATCCGCGATTCCAAATCGCCGTGCGAGGCGCGTTCGCAGGCGTCAATCAATTTGGCGATGACCGCCGATTGATTTTCCGCACCGGCGCTTGGGCGGTTGGATAATTCTGTTTCCGGCATCCGGGTGAAGGTTTCAGTTTTCATACGGCGGCATCGAGGGTGGTGTGTTGGGAAAGTTGGAAGACAAACTGGCTGTAATCAATTTTGCCGGTCTGCAAAAGTTCTTCCAGTTTGCGTGTGCCGGCCTGCATGCCGAGGCGCGGATCGGCGTGGCGTTTTTCTTCCAGGCGCAATTGCTGGTAAAGTTCCTTCACTTTGGGCAGGGCGTCGGAATAAGGCACGCGACGACTGGAATGGTAGCCGACGTGCTGGCCCTGCGGATTGTAACTCGGCGTGACGTGCGCAAAAACCCAGTAGTGGTCGCCGTTTTTGGCCTTGTTGAGAACGTAGGCGAAAATTTCTTTTTGCGCCTGAAGGTGGTCCCAAAGCAGTTTGAAAACACAGCGCGGCATGTCGGGGTGGCGGATGAGGTTGTGCGGCTGGCCGAGAATTTCCGCCTCGGTGTAGCCGGCGACTTTGAGAAACACGTCATTGGCGTAGGTGATGACGCCGCGCAGGTCGGTCTTGCTGACGATGATGTCCTCGTCGGCGAACATGACTTCATGCCCGGTGGGCGGAGTGGTGTGAGTGGCCATAATATTTGGATTTATTTTTTGGCGAGATTGTAAGCGACGGTTTTATCAAACGTGACCGGCTGGTATTCAGGATCCAGATTCACCGTGGTCTCGGCCGTGCCCAGAAACAGATAACCATGGGGCAGGAGACAATTGCGAATGCGCTTGAGGATCATTTTTTTGGTGTCCACGTCGAAATAAATCATCACATTGCGGATGAATACCAGATCGAAGGGCGGCAGCATCGGCCAGGGCTGGATGAGGTTCATGGCGCGGAACTGCAGATTTTTTTTCAGCTCGGGCTTGATGTTCCAGCGGTCGCCCTGCTTGGTGAAATGCTTGACGAGATACGCCGCCGGCAGGCCGCGGTTGACCTCGAACTGCGAATAGGAGCCTTCCTCCGCCGTTTTCAAAACTGTCGGCGAAAGATCGGTGGCGTAGATGGTGATCTTCCAATCGCGCAACTGCGGAAAATGTTCGCAGATGAGCATGGCCAGCGTGTAAGGCTCCTGGCCGGTGGAACACGCGGCGGACCAAATGCTCAGTTGCCGCACCGCCGCGCGCTGCTCGATGAGTTTTGGCAAAATATGTTTGCGCAAGGCTTCAAATGGATGGAAGTCGCGGAAGAAAAAAGTTTCATTGGTCGTCAGCGCATCAATCGTTTTGTGATGCAGCCCGTTGACGACCACCTGTGACCGCATCTTGCCGATGAATAATTCCAGCGACGCAAATCCTTCCCGCTCGGCCAGCGGCGCGAGGCGGTTCTCGACCAGATATTCCTTGCCCGGCTCCAGCACGATGGCCGCCTGGCTGCGGGCCAGTTGCGCGATGTAATCAAAATCAGGTTTGGAGATGGCCATGAGTTTTATTGGTGAGCCATCATTGGCCGACTCGACTGCGTGCGCCGCGTGATTTCGCCGGCGATTTGATTCAGCGGGACAATTTTATCCGCGAAGCCCGCTTGCGCCACATAGCCCGGCATGCCCCAGACCACACTGCTGGCTTCGTCTTGAACCACAATCTGGCCGCCACGTTCACGGATTAATTCGCAACCGCGCAAACCATCCTTGCCCATGCCCGTCATGATCACGCCCAGAATTTTTCCGCCATACACCGACACCGCGCTGCGAAATAAAACATCCACCGCCGGCCGGCAGGAGTTTTCCGGCGGCTCATCATTCAAATGCAAAACATTCGTCAAGCCGACCCGTTGCACCGTCATGTGCCGGCCACCGGGCGCGATGTAGGCGTGGCCCGGCTCGACGAGTTGGCCCTCGGCACCTTCGTGGAATTTCACCGAGCCATGCGTGTTTAAGCGCTCCGCCAGCATGGCGGTGAACACCGGCGGCATGTGCTGCACGATCAAAATCGGCAGATGAAAATTCGCGGGGAACGTTTTGAAAACTTCCGCCAGCGCATTCGGCCCGCCGGTGGAGGTGCCGATGCAAACCACTTCCGCCGCGGCCGTGTTGGGGCGGTGGTTTGAAAATACCAGCGGCGCAATGACCGTGTTTTTCGCCGGGCGCAACGAAGTATCCTCGCCGTTCAGCCGGCAATGGATTTTGATCTTCGTCATCAAATCATGCTGCAGCCGGTCAATGCACTCCGCCACGTTGCCGACGTTGGAGGGTTTGGCCAAATAATCCGTCGCACCGGCCGCCAGCGCGTCCAACGTCGTCGCTGCCCCGCGCGAGGTGAGTGTGCTGAACATGATGACCGGCAGTTTGGGATACGTCTTGCGCAGCTCGCGCAAGGTTTCCAGCCCGTCCATTTCCGGCATCTCCACGTCGAGCGTGATGAGGTCGGGATTGACCATCGGGATTTTTTGCAGCGCGATGCGGCCGTTGGCGGCCACGCCGACCACTTCAATGCCGGGGTCGCGCGTCAGCGCCTCGCTGATAAGCTTGCGCATCACCACCGCGTCATCCACGACCAAGACTCGGATTTTTGGCATCAGCTTTTGGAGTTCAGACCACGCCAAGGATCTGCAGTTTTTCTTCGAGCGATTCCTTGGTGACCGGCTTCATGAGAAAATCATCCGCGCCGGCTTCCAGCGCGGCGGCGACGCGTTCCATCGTGTTCTGCGTCGTCACCATCATCATTTTCAGCGCGCTGAAATCCTTGTTGCGCCGGACGGCCTGCACCAGTTCCAGCCCGTTCATGTTCGGCATGTCCCAGTCCACCAGTGCCACGTCGAACGGTTCCGCCGGATCGTTCTTGATGAGCTTGCTCAAGCCGTCGCGACCGTCCTCGGCTTCCTCGGTCTTGAACGAAAGCTCGCTGGCGAGGTGCTGCAAAAACGTCCGCATCGCCTTCGAGTCATCAATGATTAACATTTTCATGGGATCATTTTTTGGGTGAACATTTTTCTCGCAGACAGCTTAGATTTGCACCTGGTCCACGATGCGTTTCAAATCGCTGGCCAGCTTGGCCAGTTCGGTCGCCGCGCTCAAAGTGTTGTTGGCGCCTTCCGTGGTGTTGTGCGCCGCCACGCTCACGTTGGCGATGTTTTTGGAAATCTCCGTGCTGCCCTTGGCGGCTTCGCTGGCGTTGCGGGCGATTTCATTCGTCGTGGCGGATTGTTCCTCCACGGCGCTGGCGATGGTGTTGGAAATATCATTGATGCGGCCGATCACCGAGCCGATCTGTTTGATGGCGGCAATCGCACTGGTGGTGTCGCCCTGGATGACATTGATTTTCCGGCTGATGTCTTCGGTGGCCGTTGCGGTCTGCTTGGCCAGTTCCTTGACCTCGTTGGCGACGACGGCAAACCCCTTGCCGGCCTCGCCGGCCCGCGCGGCTTCAATCGTGGCGTTGAGCGCCAGCAAATTCGTCTGCTCGGCAATGCTGGTAATCACTTTGACGACCTTGCCAATCTCGACGCTGCTGTCGCCGAGTTTGGTGATGGTAAGATTCGTTTCGCGGGCGACGCCGACGGCTTCGCTGGCCACGCGCGCCGCTTCGCCGGCGTTTTGGGCAATCTCCTTCACGCTCGCGCTCAATTCTTCGGCGCTGGCGGCGACAGTGGCGACGTTCCGGCTGACTTGTTCCGACGCGGCGGCCACGACGTTGGCCTGGGTGGCGGTCTCTTCGGTGTTGGAACTCATCTGCTGGCTGACGGCGGTGAGTTCTTCCGAGGCGGAAGCCAGCGTCTGAGCATTTTGTCCGACTTTGTTAAGCGTGACCTTGAGGCTTTCCGTGAGCCGCGTGGCCTCACGTTGTTTTTCGCCGATGCTCTGCCAGTTCACCTGGTCCGCACCGAAGACATTTTTCAAGCCACTGCGCGCCTGGTTGAATGCGCGGGACATCGCGCCCACCTCGTCATTGCTGTGCACCGAAAG
Organism: uncultured Verrucomicrobia subdivision 3 bacterium; assembly: GCA_903884535.1. GTDB lineage: Bacteria > Verrucomicrobiota > Verrucomicrobiia > Limisphaerales > UBA11358 > UBA11358. The sequence goes on along the minus strand of CAISEZ010000096.1, from coordinate 10,736 downwards.
GTCGCGGCTGATGTCGCCGTGTGCGAGGCCGACGATGGCGGTTTTGACATTGTTGATGCCGCCGACAATCGCGCGGGAAACCAGCCAGAGCAGCAATGCGCCGAGGCTCAAGCCCACAATGGCGGTGATTTGGGTGACGAGCTTGAGCGTGTTCGTCACGACGAACAATTCTTTGGATTCAGCCCGAACAAACGTGCTGAAACCGCTGCCGGCGTATCCCAAAATGGGTGTGCTGCGGGCAAACCCGCCAGGCTGGATGAAAGCTGGTCCGCCCGGTTTACTCATGCGGGCGTTTTTTCCATAGACCGTGCCGTCGGGGTCGGCGGATTTTTTGGCGGCCAGCGCGATGTCTTCGCCCGTGTCGAAGAAATTATCCTTGAGCAGATCGGTCGTGCGGACTTCGTTCTTGCCGGTTTCCGACGGGTCGGCATCCACGATGAGTCGGCCGGCGGGGTCTATGACTTGCAGTTCTGCCGAGGGTAGCCCTTGTTTTTTTTGCTCGGCATATTCAGCCAGCACAATTTTTTCGATCATGTCGCAGTCAAAATAATTCTGCCAGTAACCGCGGATCTCGCCGGTCTGCGCGTCGCGGATCGGTGCTGTCAGCGTGACGGTCCAGTTCGGGGCTTTGTCGCCATAAACCTGGGCGACGAGCGGATTTTTTTCCGGCGCGGAAACAAACGTGCCGGTCAACGCGGCGGGGTCTTTGTAGGTCGTGAACTTGCCGTCCACCGCATTACGAAATCCTTCCGTGTCCGCGACGCTAGCGCCGATGAGCAGGTGGGCGTTGGGCAACGGGTCGCCCTGCGGCGATTGCGTATTGACCGCAACGATTTTGCCGGTCGTGTCGGCCACCAGGCTCAAGTCATAGCAGCCGTAACTTTTGGCGTAATCGCACAGCAAACTGACGATGCCCATGCGGTCGGCATCGGTCAGCGTTTTCAGGTCGCGATGCAACATCCGGTTCAACGCGAACGCCTGCACATCGCCGTAGCGTTCAAAGAAGCAACGGTCAATCTTGTCCTGCACGGAACGCGCCGATGAGGCCAGCGCGGTCATCCGGGACGTTTCCAGCACCTTGGCCTCGCGCAACACCGCCACATAAATCGCGGCCAAACTGATGAACAGCGCGGCGACCGCCGGGATGATGATTTTGGCTTTCAGGCCAATCGCAAATTTATTGCCCAGCGGCGCGGCGGCGGGCGCGGCTTGCGGTTCCAGCAGCGACCGGTTGGAATAATCCGTGGCCGGCGCAGAGCTGCCATTGCCATTCAAGTGGCCGTTGCGGTGCGGGGTTTCGAGTGAAGCGGTCCGTTCAGTGTTCATAGGGTTCTCCGTTGATGGGTAAAAATTTTGTCAGTTGCAGTTCGCGGTTTTTTCGGTGTCGAGGACGAGCAGCAGGCGCTCCTTTAATTTATAAACGCCGCGCACCAGGTCGCGGGCGACACCGCGCAGCGTCTCCGGCGGCCGTTCGAAAATGTCTTCCTGGATTTCCACGACATCACCGATCTCGTCCACCAACAAACTGACCGCGCCATCGGCGGTGCGGACGACGACGTTCATCGGCAACCGCTCGCCCGTCCGGGCCGGCAGTTCCAGCCGTCGCCGCAAATCAATGGCCGTAAGAATCTGGCCGCGTAAATTAATCAGTCCCTGCACCGTCGCCGGTGCCAGCGGCACGCGCGTCATCGGCTGATGGCGGAGCACTTCCTGGACGTGGGTGACTTCCACGCCGAAATACAGGCCGTTGAGAAAGAACGTGCAAAATTGTTTGGGGTTGGCCATGCGTTTTCTTTCAGGTTTCCGCGGCGGTGGAATAAAAATTCGGTTCGGCCGCGCGGATGATCCCCGCCACGTCCACAAGGTCGGTAACTTTGTCCTGGATGACCGCCGAGCCGGCGATGCCGCGCCGGGGCGCATCGCGTTTCACCGTCAGCACCGCCTCGACGATGTCGTTGATCTGGCCGACCACGAGGCCGACGCTGCGGCCTTGCTCGGAGTAAACCACCACCTGCATCGGATCAAGCTGCGCGGTGGGCGGCTCGGCCTGCGACAAAAATTTGGAAATCTGGATGAGCGGCAAAATCTGGCCGCGATACTGCACCACGTCCTGGTCGCCCGCGCGTTCCACCGCGTTGAGCGGAAACTCCTCCAGCCGTGCCACCATCGCGAGCGGAATCGCCAGCCGCGAATTTTTCCCCGCATTGAACAGCAGCAACGTCTGGCGATTGTCCTGCCGGACCAGCTCGGCCGGTTTTTCGGCCAGCGCCCGGTCGCGGGATTCCGCGATGACTTTGGAAACCTGCGCCAGGCCCAGGATGTCGAGGATGAGCGCGACTTTGCCGTCGCCCATGATGGTCGCGCCGGCAAAACACGGAATGCTTTTCAACTGTTTGCCCAGCGGCTTGACCACGATTTCCTCAGTGTCGTTGATCTTATCCACGATCAAACCGAAGCGCTGGCCGTCCGCCTGCAACACGATGATTTGAACGACCTCGGTGGTTTTTTCTTCGCCGGCCGCCACCAGCCCCAACTCGCGGTTCAGATGAATCAGCGGCAGCAACTGGCCGCGCAGCCGATAGACCGGCGAGCCGTAAAGCGATTCGATGCCCGTGCGCGCCGCCTCGCCTTCCAGCCGCACCAGTTCGAGCAGGCTCACTTGCGGGATGGCAAAACGTTCACCGCCGCTCGTCACGATCAGTGCCGGAATGATCGCCAGCGTCAGCGGAATTTTAATTTTCAACGTCGTGCCTTGGCCGGCCTCGCTCAGGATGTCCACCGAGCCGCCGATTTTTTCAATATTGGTTTTGACGACATCCATGCCCACGCCACGTCCGGAAACATTGGTGATTTTTTCTGCGGTGGAAAGTCCCGGCAGGAAAATCAAATTGTAGCCTTCGCGGTCGCTCATGCGCGCGGCGGCTTCCGGCGTGAGCAATCCTTTCTCCACCGCCTTTTGTTTGACGCGCGCCACGTTGATGCCGCCGCCGTCGTCCATGATCTCGATGTTGACCTGGCCGCCTTCGTGAAACGCGCGCAGCACCAGCAATCCTTCTTCCGGTTTGCCGGCCTTGGCGCGGACGTCGGGCTTCTCGATGCCATGATCCATCGAGTTGCGGAGAATGTGCGTGAGCGGATCCTTGATCGCCTCGATGATGGTGCGATCCAGTTCCGTTTCGTTGCCTTCCATGACGAGCTGGATTTTTTTTCCCAATTCGCGGGCGACATCGCGGACAATGCGCGGAAATTTCGCCCAGATATTTTCAATCGGCTGCATCCGCGTCTTCATCACGCTCTCCTGCAATTCCGTGGTGATGAGATTCAGCCGCTGGGACGCGTGCAGCAGCGCCGGTTCCGTGGACTTGCCGGTGAACTGGAGAATCTGGTTACGCGCCAGCACCAGTTCGCCGACGAGATTCATCAACCGGTCGAGCTGGCCGACATCCACGCGGATGGCCGTTTCCGTCACGTGCGCCGCCGGCTTCGCGGGATTGTTTTCCACAACCGGAGCCGCTTCGGCGACGACGGGAACCGGCGCTGGTGCAACCGGTGCGGCAACGACCGTGGCCGGCACGATCGGCGCAGTTGCAGCCGGCGTTTCCGGTTCGTCGGCAAACATGCCCCAGGATTTGTCTTCAGAAACCGGTGGCGCGGGTGCGGCGGCCGGTTTTGCCTCGTCCTCAAAAAGTCCCCAATTGGCAGGGACGGCTGCCGCCGTCGGTGCCGCCGGCTCGACCGGAGCAGCGGCCGGCTTTGCGGCAGCGGGTAGTTCGCCCGTCTGCAACTGCTGCAATTTTTGGAGCAGGCCGGAATAATCGTGGTCGCCTTGCTGGCCGGTTTCTTCCAGGCAGCGCAACATTTCCTTGAGCGCATCGGAATATTCCAGCAGCACCGAAATCATCGGCGCCGTGATTTTTAATTTCCCATCGCGCAACAGGCTCAACAGGCTTTCGCCGACGTGCGCGACCGACTCAATTTTCCCCAGCCCGATGCAGCCGGCGGTGCCTTTGATCGTGTGAATGGCGCGGAAGCTAATGTTCAGCGAATCCTTGTGGCCCTCGCCTTTTTCAAGCAACAGCAACTCTTTGTCAAAACGCTCCAACCCCTCGGCACTTTCCACGATGAGGTCGTTGACCAGTTGCTGCTGCAAAGTTTCGTTGTTGAGCGCCATGACAGTTTTGGATCAGGAAGGGAGGACTTTGCCGACAATGGCCAGCAATTGATCCTGGCTGAAAGGTTTGACAATCCAGCCGGTCGCGCCGGCAGCGCGGCCCTCGGCTTTTTTACTTGGATCCGACTCGGTGGTGAGCAGCAAAATCGGCGTGCGGCTAAACGCGGACTGGCTGCGCAGCTGACGCGTCAGCTCCAAACCATCCATGTTCGGCATGTTGATGTCGGAAATCACGAGGTCCACGGTGCGGCCTTTCAGCACTTTGAGCGCTTCCGCGCCATCGCTGGCTTCCAGAACGTCGTAGCCGGCGCCCTTGAGAGTGAAGGCCACCATCCGCCTCATGGTTGAGGAATCGTCAATGGATATGATGCTTTTGCCCATAATTGATTTCAGCCGGGAGATGCTTTACGCACGGCTCCCGCATTTCTTAATCGGTGATCTCGCGGCCATACTTAAAACAATTCTGCGTTGTCGCCGAGCGGGGCGGGTGGGTTGACCGGCGGCACTCGCAGGCTCGTCGTCGCAGGCACGGTGGAATTTTTTGGCAAATCGGAGGTGGTCGCAGCGGTGAAATCACCAAACAACTCCACGCCCTGCTCTGCGGCTTCCACCTCCACCTGCTCTTGCCCGTTGACCACGCGGGCGAACACTTTCCGTTCCGAGTTCATCGTGTAACCGTTTTGCAGTTTTTGTATCTGCGCGGCCGGTTGGGACGACGACGGGACGTTGTGCCCGACCATTTCCGCAAGCTGATGTAATTCGTTTTCCAGTTTGGCGAGCGGCGCATCCGCCGTCGCGACGAAATCAATGCTGTCGGTGAGGCTTTGGGATTCGCTGCGGATTTCGTCAATCAGCGTGTTGACCTGCAGCAGCGTGCCCAGCGCATCGTCTCGCAACGCATGGAGGCTGCTTTCCGCCGCGGCCCCTTCATTGGCCAGCGTGCTTTGCTGTTTGATCGCTTCATTTTGCAACGCTTCCAATTCCTTCACGCCTTCGGCCAGGTCGGCGACCAACTGATCCAGATGCCGGGCGACGCTTTCGCTGATCTGCGTGGTGGCGCGGGAAATTTCACTGGTGCGGGCGGACAGCACTTCCAGCGCGCCGCCGTTGCCCACTTGGGCGGCCTGCACCTGGGCATTAAGGCCAATGAGGTGAATGCGCTGGGAAAAATCCCGCACGACGCGTGTGAGATCGGAGGCCAGTCCGCCGATGGGCCGAAGTTTATCAAACGCGGCGGCCGAGCTGGCGGCAGTGGCGGCGGTTTGGTTGCGAAGCGTTTCAAACACATCGAACAAGACCTGCACCATGCCGTCCGCGGAAGTGGTGAGCTGCTCGAATTCCGCCAAGGAGAGACACTGCGAATCAGCGCTGACGAGCCGGTTCAGAATGTTTTTCACGCCGGATTTAACGGCCGTTTCCGCGCCGGCCAGATCCTGGCGGACAGCTTCCAACTGCCCGGCTTCCAGCCGGCAGGACTGGTTCAACAATTCCGGGCCCGCTGCCGCGGCGAGTTGCTCTTCAATTTGGGTCAGCGCGGCGCTGGTGTGCTGCAATTTTTGATTGATGATGTCCTGGTATTGCAGCCCGATGACGATGCGCTGAATGTCTTGGTTGATTTCCTTGCCGACCCGGCTGATGCGGGGTTCGCGCTGCTGGTTCTCCAAGAGTTCGTGCTGCAGTTTGGCGAGCGATTGGTCGATCTGGGATTTTTCCCGCGAGATGCCATCCCAGAGGTTGTCGGTTTGCGTCTGGAGTTCGCCGATGACCTGCCGGACGGTGCGCTGGATTTCGCGGAGCTCCAAAAATTTGGTGGTGAACAGCTCGCAAATCTGATCGTGTAATTTTTCAATTTCCAGAGTAAGCGCGCCAAACATGGCCTGGACGTTTTCGCCGAGCGGCGCGGATTCGATCTTGAACAGCGTCTGAATATATTTCAGCGGAGCAATGGTGCGTTGAAGTTCCGCCTGGATATTGATGAACTCATCAATCCGGTTGTTGGCGTGCTGCAGCCGTTGCAACAGGGCGCGGGTGCTGGTGTGGCTGTCATTCAGGAATTGCAGCGGCGTTTCGACCACGTGCATGGCCGTGAAAAACAAACCGGAACCGCCGACCCGGCCGGTGGCGGTGTTAAGCAATTTCTCGCTGAGCTGGACAAAAATGACGCCCTTGCCGGCGAGCTGCTCCATCGCCGCGCCGGTCGCCAGAAAACGTTTTTCCAGCGCGCCGGAAACCTGATGAAGTTCGTTGGCAGAGTTTTTAAGGTTAGCACTCGCGGCTGCGAGCGAAGCCGGGCGCGGCAGGATCCGCGCCCGCCAGCCGGCGACAAGGCCGCCCCAGCGGGCCGGGCTGGTGACAATGGCTTCCCAGAGCCGTGATAAATAAAATCGCTTCATGTCAAAACCGACACGCGTTCCGGTGCGACAACAGATTTTAATCCATCATCCCGTTGGCTCTTCAGGCTCATTATTTTTCCTGCATCAGCTTCCCATTCGGCCGCCAAAACGGCGCCGATCCGCGCCGGCGCCGAACCATGCAGTGTTTTTATTGATTGATTCCCGGCTTCCTATCGGCAGCGCCGGGTGAAGCTTGAACAAAAAAGCGCCTTGGCCCGGCGGGCTTCCAGCTCAAGTTTTTAGCCCGTGCGCCGATGATGAACCGCGACTCCATGTCCATTGGCGGACTTGGCGAAGCGTTTGTTCCAAAATGTTGAATCTCATCGAGCCGGTCTCGTCCGCGAGACCGCGGCGCGTGCTGATCGTCGAAGATGACCTGGTCTGCCGGGCATTTTTGCGCATGAGCCTGCAGAAGCAGGGCTATGACGTCAGCCACGTCGAGAGCGCGGAAATCGCCCAAGAGCAGCTTGAAAACCGGGGGATTGATTATTTTGACTGCGTGGTCACCGACTATTGGATGCCCGGCCGCAACGGCTTGGATCTGTTGGACTGGGTCAGAATCAAAGATCCCGGCCTCGCCACCATCATCCTGACTGGCGAAGGCGAAAAACACATCGTCACCGAATCACTCCGGCGCGGCGCGACGGATTTTTTGGAAAAACCCGTCAACCTTCAGAAGCTTTTCCCCGCCATCGAACAGGCCATTCAACAAACGGGCCGCCAGCGCCAGATGGCCCGGTCCGATTCGTCGGTGAAAAATCTCGGCCGCACCCAACTCTGGATGGTGCAGTCCAACCAGACGGCCAGCGGAAAACTTTTAGTGGATGTCTGCTACCATCCCAAACTCGAGGCGGGCGGGGATTTCCTGGGCTACTTCCAGTTCAAGCCGGACATGCACTGCTATCTGTTGTCGGACGTTTCCGGCCACGATTTGCAGGCCGCCTACATCTCGGCGTATTTTCAAGGCATCTTCCGCGGAATGCTGATGCGCGCCGCGCCGCTGCCGGAAATCTTCAGCTATTTTAACGACTTCCTCGTCAACGAATGGAACCAGGCCGACCAGCTTCAGCTTAAAAATTCCGTCGGCACTTCGCTCGCCGCCGCGTCGGTGCTGATCAACCTGCACCAGCAAATCGCCATCGTGTTTACTTGTGGCGCGCCGGTGCCGATTCTTGTCGCGCCCGATGGCCGGGCACGGGCCATGTGCGAAAATGAAGGCCCGCCGCTGGGCTGGTTTCCGGATATGGACGCGCGCGCTGTCATCCATTCCATCGCCGGCGGCGGCACCATTTATTTGTGGACCGATGGATTAGAAGAACTGGCTGAGGCGTTGGACGTGCATCCGCTATGCCTGGCGTTCGCCTTGCAACAGGCCAAGCAAAAATCCGTCGTGCTGCCGCAGTTGGCCCAAGCCAAAGACGACATCCTGTTTGCCTCGATTCAACTGCCGGCGGGCCCCTCCGCCGACGGCCTGCTGCTGCCCCTCATGGTTGAAAAATATCGCGGCGATCAGGGTGGCGAAATTGATGCGCTCGCCGCCAGTTGGCAGCGCAATCTGAAATTGGCGCTGCCGGAGCTGAGCGCGGCAGCGGAACACGACATCTTGCTGGCAACGCGCGAAGCCATGCTCAACGCCATGAACCACGGCTGCCAGCGGTCGGCCAGCCAGTCCGTGTGTTTTCAAATGAGTTATCATGCCGGCCAGCATGAGATTCGCATCCATGTGGAGGATCCCGGGACCGGCCACCAATTTGACTTTGCGGCGCATGACGAAAACAGCGTGCTCGAACTGATTGACGAACATCGCGGCCTAATCTTCATCAAAAACCTGGCGCACGCCGTGAAATTTGAACGCAACGGCGCCAGCCTGATTCTCCATTTCCAACTATGAAAACCAACCTCGACCCAAGTAACGGTATTCTCACTGTCACCATCAACGGCGACCTGATCAGCACCACCGCCGCACGGCTGCGTGCGGACATCCACGCGCTGTGCGACACTTCCACGGAAAAATCAGCGTGGCAATTGTTCCGGCTGGATCTCGCCGGTGCCAAGATGGTGGATTCCGTCGGCCTCAACTTCATCATCACTATTTTGAAAGCCGTGCAAAAAAAAAGGGGCAAAGATGCAGATCGTTTATGCCAACCCGAATGTCCACCGCACCTTCCTCTTCACGCGGCTCGACAAACATGTGGAACTGGTGCAAGGCGCGATTGCCTGACTACGGATTGGATGCGAACACGTCTGCGGCGCGAAAATTCATTGAAGCCAACAGCCCGCGCCTGCCGTTGGCTTTTTCTGCACTGGCCGGAACTGGTGAAATCTTTTTGGACAAACCATCCCGAAAACGCCGAAAAACTTTAGGGCTGGGTCAAGGAAGATGTGGCCGGGGGCAAAAACTTTATCCGCTAGAACTGGAGGCTGATCTCGTTGCGAAGCGTGCCGCAGGATTGATCAGCAACTTCTGTCCGCGCTGGAAAAAGCTCCGGTCGCTGGACGCCCTGCACGTGGCCGCCGCCGTGGCCGGCAACTTCAAAACCTTTGTCTCCTTCGACACGCGCAGCTTTCAGCGCGTGCTGGCGGCAACGCAAAAGCTCAAAGTGTGGCCGCCGCTCACCGCCGAGGAAAACCAGTTCTTGAAATGATTCCGTGCGCGGTCTGCACAAACACGCCGTCATCCGCACGGAAAGTTTCACGAAGCGCGTTAAGGAAAAACTGGGATAAAAGCGAAAGCGTTATAATTTTGTTTCAACATTTCGAACTGCAAGAATAATTTTCTGAGCCGATAGAAAATGGCTGCCAAGCCAAACCCAACGAGAGCGAGGGTTTGGGGTTCGGGCACGGGCGTGGCAATAATTCCAAATTGAACGGGGGATGAAAAAGTATTCCAGTTTGCACCATTGGCAGAGTAGCCAGTCAGCCCGACATTCCAGCCGCCGTTGAGTGTGTAATTAGAATCGCTCGCAACTTGCCACCCATAAAAATTCGCCGGAAAAGCAGGTGTTGCCGCTGTTGCGACAATCCAATAGGGGGTCAACGAAGACAAAGTATTGCCGGTAGCTGTATAGTCGTAAGTTCCCCCAGTGCTTGGATTTGATGAACCGCTTAATGTGCCAAGGATGTTTCCAGGCAGACCGCTATTATCCGTATAAAGCATAAGGCTGAAACCGCTCGGACTGCCACCGGTGCCGGTCATCAAGACTTGGATAGAGCCTAGCGTATAACCATCAGAATTTGTTCCAGTAAAGAATTGGGCTGCAATCCACCTATCTTGTGCGACGCCCGCTCCAATTGCGGAAATTGGTTCTCCAAGATTTGACGCGTATAAAGTTCCTTGTGCGCTGATTGTGAGCGGCGCAAGTAATGCGAATGCCAATATCAGACCGAGGTTTTTCCCATTCATAATTAGACACGTGAACATTTAAGCGGCAAATAGTCAAGTTTGGCTTAAACCGCATTGCCCGGCGTTGGGTATTCAGTTAGCTTCGCGGGCGTATGGCTTTTGATTCCTTCCGCGATTTCGTCAACGCCCTTGATAAGGCGGGCGAATTGAAACGCATTTCCCAGCCCGTCGCCACCGAACTCGAGATCACCGAAATCGCCGATCGCGAAATGAAATTACCCGGCGGTGGCAAGGCTTTGCTGTTTGAGAAACCCACGATCAACGGCGTGGTCTCGCCGTTTCCCGTGGCCATCAACACGCTCGGCTCGCACAAGCGCATGGCCATGAGCATGGGCGCGGAATCCGTAGACGAAGTCGCGAACGAACTCGGCGCGCTGATGAAGGCCAAGCCGCCGACGAGTTTCAAGGAAGCCATCAAGCTGCTCTCGCTCGCGCTGGATTTGCGCCATGCGAAACCGAAGACGGTGAAGAGCGGTTCGTGCAAGGATGTCGTTCATTTAGTCCAAAGCCCAACGTCCAAAGTCCAAAGTTGGCCGAAAGCGCCGGACGTCAATCAACCTTCAACCTTCAACCTTCAACCTCCAACCTTGGCAAACTTGCCGATTTTACGCTGCTGGCCTTTGGACGGCGGACGTTTCATCACGCTGCCGTGCGTCGTCACGCGTGACCCGGACACCGGCGAGCGCAATCTCGGCATGTATCGCATCCAGATTTACGACGACAAAACCACCGGCATGCACTGGCAGTTGCAGAAAGTCGCCGCGCGCCA
>CAISEZ010000095.1 GCA_903884535.1 uncultured Verrucomicrobia subdivision 3 bacterium | reverse complement strand
TTAATTTTCTAAATTGTCGAACGCGCGGCGGATGGTAAAGTCCAATTGCTGCATGACAAAGGCCACCACCCATCGCCCCGAACCGCCGCGCAAGAAATTTCCGCGCTCGTTCAAGGATTTGACGCCGGCGAAGCATTTCAACCCGCGCACATTTTTTCAGGAGCTGATCTGGAAAGGCTGGTTCACGCCGCGCCGGGGCGAATCGCGCCGGCCGGTGTTTCCCAAACTAAAAACCGGCGAGGTCGCCATCACCTGGATCGGCCACGCGTCGTTTCTCATCCAGTTCACGGACTTGAACGTGCTGGTGGACCCGAATTTTGCGAACTGGCTTTTTTTGATGAAGCGGATCAAGCACGCCGGTTTAAAAATAAAAGATCTGCCGCCGATTGATCTCGTGCTGCTGACGCACGCGCACTTCGATCATTTTCACAAACCGACGCTGCGCAAACTCGCGGCCACCAAAATCGGCGTGATGCCGTGGGGCGTGGGCGACCTCGCGCGCAACCTCGGCTTCGCGCGCATCGTGGAGCTGGACTGGTGGGAAAGTTTTGCGCAAAAAGATTGGAAGGTGACGTTCACGCCGAGCAAACACTGGGGCGCGCGAACGCTGCACGACAGCCATCGCGGCTACGGCGGCTTTGTGCTGGAGCATCAGGGCCGGAAAATTTATCACGCGGGCGACAGCGCGTATTTTGACGGGTTCACCGAGATCGGCAAAAAACTCGCGCCGGAAATCGCGCTGCTGCCCATCGGCGCGTATCACCCGGAAAGTTTCCGCAAAGTCCACATGGGCCCGGACGAGGCGGTGACGGCGTTCAAGGATCTGCGCGCGAAAGTATTTGTGCCGATGCACTACGGCACGTTCAAGCTGTCGTTCGAATCCATGGAGGAACCGATTGACTGGCTGCGCGAGATCGCGGCGGAAGAACATATCTTGAAGCGCGTGAAAATCCTCGACGAGGGCCGGCCACGCGTGTTTTGATGGGCGAAATTTTGCGCCATGTTTGAATTCGAACTGCCCGAAAGATTCCGCCGCTACGTTCCGCCCGCTGTCTGGCTCATGGTCGCGGCCGTGCTGCTCCTGATTCCGATGAAGATCATCGGCTACGGCTATCTGCCAGGCGATGACGCGCTGCGGCATTGCGCCAAAGCGGTGAGCGGCAAACCGTGGCCGGAAATTCTGGTGGTCGGCGACACCTTCAAATTTGACCACAACCTCGGCTGGCACGCGCTACTCGGCGCGGTGCATCGCGTGACAAACTGGGACGCGGAAGGCCTTGTCATTTTTTCCGTCGTCGCGCTTTTTTTCGTGGTGAACGCCGCGATGCTGCCGTGGCTGAAGCGGCCGGAAGCGTGGCTGGTGGCGCTGCTCGCGGCGATGATTGTGTCCGACTTGCCGCAGCGTTTCATGCTCGGCCGGCCGTTCATCCTGACCACCACGGTGCTGATGAGCATTCTTTTCGCCTCACAAAATGCGAAACCCGGCCTGAAGATTTTTGCACTGTTCACGGCCATGATTGGTGCCTGCACGTTTTTCCACGGCGTCTGGTATTTGTGGGCGCTGCCCATCGCAGCATTTATTTTTGCGGGCCAGTTCCGCTGGGCCGCGCTGCTGGCGAGCGCGTGGCTGACGGGAGTTTTTTGCTCGGCGTTGCTGACAGGTCATCCGGCGGAATATTTTTTGGCGGCGTTTGACATGATGCGGTTTTCCATCGGCAAACACGCGACGAGCCGGACGATGGTGACGGAATTCCAGCCGTTCGGCGGCGACATTCTGGCGGTCATCATTCTCGGCGCGGTGGTGGCGCTGCGGCTGTGGACGAAGGCCGCCACGCCGGCGTTCGCGCGCAATCCGGCGTTCTGGCTCGTGTGCGGCTGCTGGATGCTGGGGTTTCGCGTGAGCCGGTTTTGGGAAGACTGGGGCTGGCCGGCGCTGATGGTTTTGATCGCGATGGAAGTTCAATTTCTCCTGCTCGCAAACTTCGCGGCGGATTCGCTGCGGCGGCTGCTGCTCGCGGCCATTCTCACCGTCGCCGCCTTTTTCGCGGTGACAAGCGATTTGAACAGCCGGTGGACGCAGAGCCTGACGTGGACGTTTCTCACGCCGGACGTGCCGGAACTCGCCGGCTGGATGCCCGACGCGGGCGGCATTTTATACAGCGCGGACATGGGCGTTTTTTACCAGACGTTCTTCAAAAATCCGCACGGCAACTGGCGTTACCAGCTTGGCTACGAGCCGTCGCTGATGCCGGCGGACGATTTTGAAACGTATGAAAAAATCCTGTGGAATAACGGCGACGCGAAAGCTTACGCGCCGTGGGTGGAAAAAATGAAGCCGGCCGACCGGCTCGTGATCCACGGCAACGGCGGCCAGCGGCCGAACATTCCCCAGCTCGAATGGAATTACGGCGTGAGCGGAATGTGGGTCGGACGGACGCCGCGAACGCAGCCGTAGCAGCGAACGTCAGTTCGCTCCAATAAATCTCCAAGCTGCGCCGGACATTTGAGCCGGCTTACGCCGGCGGCTACGCGAGTTTTTCAATCTGCCGCGCCAGCGCAAAATCTTTTTCGGTCAGGCCGCCGGCATCGTGCGTGGTGAGCGCGAGCGTGACCTGGTTCCAGCGCACATCAATGTCGGGATGATGCTGCGCCTGCTCCGCGAGCGAGGCGACGGCGTTGGTGAATTCCATCGCAGCGGGAAAATCTTTGAACGCAAAGGTGCGGGCGATCACGTTGCCGGTGCGTTTCCATTCCGGCAGCGTCAGCAGCGCGAGGGCGATTTGCGCCTCGGTGGATTTCGCCTGGCCGGCAGCAAAACTTTCGAGCGTTTCCAAACTGACCTGCGACGCCTCGCGCAGCAGGCTGAAACTTGTCGCCAGCGACCAGAGCCAGGCGAGCGCGAACACAATCGCGCCGAGCACCAGATCCGTGAAGACCACCGGATTATGCACCGTGGAATCGCCGGAGATTTGGCCGTAATACCGCAGCATCATCTGGCCAAACCAGACCATGATCAGCCCAAAACCGGCCAGAGATAAAAACAGTTGCCCGCTGCCGGCAATCCAGCGGCGCGCCATGAGCGAACCGAGGCCGGGCGTGGCGAGCTGGTTGAGCAGCGCGGCGTTGCGCGCCTTGATGCGGCTAAGTTTTTTCGGCGCCAAAGAGGGTTTCATACGCAATCATCAGCGCCGCAAAGCCGACCGGAATGGTGATGAGCAGGCCGACGCAACATGCGCACAGGCCGGCCACGTTGAGCAGGTCAATCAGGATGATGAGACCGAACAGCGACCACCAATGCTGGTTGACGCGTTTCCAACTGGTTTTCATCGCCGTCCAAAAATCCATTTGTTTGTCAATGATCAGCGGCAGGGTAAATTTCCAACTGACGGCCAGAAACGTCAGCGGGATCGCGCAGATCAGCGCCACCGGCAGACAAACCAGCAGCGCGGAGAACAGCGTGCTCATCGTCGCTTGGTCCGGCGTTTCGCCGGGTTGCAAATGGGTGAGCTTGGTGAGCTGCGGCAGGAGTGGCAGGAGTTTGATGAACAGAATCACCAAAACCGGAATCAGGCAAACCAGCATGAACAAGCTGGGAATAAATGTGCCGAGAAAAAGCTGGCCGAACGACCGGCGGAAACCATCGAACATTTCACCGACGGTCGCCGGTTCCTGGCGGTTGACGCGGATGAATAAATAAAGCAATCCGCCCATCAGCGGACCGGAGATGACAAAGTTCGCAACGGAAAGCATCGGGCCGATAATCGGAATGTTGCCGAGCATCCCGACGGCTAACTCGATGAGCAGATAAAACAAGGTGGCCACGAACAACACGCCCATGTGGTCTTTCACCAGTTCCCAGCCTTGGCTGATGCAGCCGACGAGGTCCAGTTCGTAATCGCCGGCCGGCACACCGGCCGAAGTTTTCAGCGGCCCGATGGTGGCGGGCGCAGCGGCCGCGAACAGCGCGGCGAACTCGGGGAATTTTTCCAACGGCCGGAATTCCGCGTCGCTCTCCGCCTTGGCGAGCGAATGCGCGTTGAGTCGGCCTTCGGCGAGCCATTGGCGGATGTCGTCCGCCGTGACCGGGCCGTATTCTTTGCCGTCGCCGCCGATAATGAAGTAATTGGCCATAATTGTTATGATTGTCTGATTCTAGTTAGAGCATTGCCACGGCGGGGGCAAGCGATTTGCATTTAAGAAAATCCGCTTTTGGCCGATGACACGGATGTGATCCGTCTCAAGTCCGAAGAATTGCAGCCCGGCATGGTCGTCGCCCGCGATGTGAAGAACATTGACGGGATGCTGCTGGTGCCGTCGGGCTGCGAATTGAGCGAACGGCAGATCGGCATTTTGCAGGCGTGGGGCGTGACGGAACTCGAGATTGAAGCCAGCGCCGAACAGGCCAAAGCGCATGATCCGCTGGCGCAGTTGCCGCCGGGCCTGGCAGAGAAACTCACGGCCGACCTGCGCGCCCGGTTCTGGCAGCCGGACGATTTTGGCCCGGTGCCGGCGGAAATTTTCAAACTGATGCTGCTGCGCCAAGCCCGGCGTGGGCTCCAAGCGTCCCAGCCATGACCCTGCCACTTATCAAAACGCTGGTGCAGGCCGTGCCGCGCCGGCTCGGCTCGCATGGCCCCGTGCTGGAAGAAATCGAACAGGCCTTGCAGTCGCCGCAATGCAGTTTGGGCACCATCGGCGAGGCGATCCAAAAAGATCTCGCGCTCACCGCGCGCTTGTTGCGCCTGGCGAACAGCCCGTTCTTCGGCTTCGCGACCCGGTTGAGCACCGTGGCCGAAGCCGTCAGCCTGCTGGGCATCCAGCAAATCCAGGATTTGATCACGGCGTCGAGCGTGATGGAGCAGTTCAAAGGCGTGCCGGACACGTTGGTGAGCAAGGATTCGTTCTGGCGGCACAGCCTCGCCGTGGGCATCACCGCGCGGCTGCTGGCCATGGAACGCCGGCTGCCCAAGCCGGACAAATTTTTCGTCGCCGGCCTGTTGCACGATGTCGGCCGGCTGGTGCTACTCTCGCAAGCGGCGGACTGCGCACACGCCGTGTTTGAACTTCACCAGCGTGACAGAATTATGCTGCGCGATGCGGAGGAAAAAATTCTCGGTTACGACCACCAGCAGATCGCCGCCGAACTATTGCAAAGCTGGAGTTATCCGCCCACGCTGGTGCAAACAGTGGCGTTTCATCACACCCCGAACCAGAGCCTCGCCAAACTGGACGCGGCCGTCATCCACATCGCCGATCATCTGGTGAATGCGATGGGCATCGGCAGTTCCGGCGAGCGGTTCATCCCGCCGCTCGACGCGAAAGCCTGGACATTGCTGGGACTCAATCACGACATCCTCGCCCGCCTTGTCGAAGCGGTGGACGAGCAAATGCTGGCCGTCGAGGAAGCCTTCCTGACCCAGCCCGCTGGAGGTGCGCGATGAACGAGACTTTCGATTCCGTCTATCCGGATTTTTTGCGTGCCGGCTTGGAAAAGTTGAGCCGGCTCGACGCGCAGCAGGAGCTGCCAGCGCTCTTCGCCGCACTGGAACATTTCCGGCGCGACCTGCACGAACAAAAGAGCGCGAAAGGCATTCTCAACGTCAGCCACAGCTACATCGGCGGCCTGAACCTTTTTTCCAAAGCCGGTTTTTGGACCGTGAATACAAAGGATTTTAGCTTTGACCCGGTCCTCACCGCCAACGAAGCCGACAACCTCGTGCTGCAAAATATTGTGGACGGCCAGATCAAGACCGGCCGCTTCGCGTTTGCCTTGCGGCAGAGTGCACCGATATTTTTTCACGTCGGCTACGAATCCGATCCCGAACGCGGCGTGTTGCATTCGCTCGCCATTTCCAGCCAGGTGATGGGCATGTTTTGCGGTCTGCTGCGCCGGGAAGCCGCGCCCGCGCCGGAAATCGCCTTCAGCCTGCTCTCGACGCTGCTCGGCGTCAGCGCCGACGCCCTCGCCACCCTGCGCCGCACGCGTCAGCTCACCAGTCACATCGAAACCTTGCAAGGCCTGCTGCCCGTCTGCGCGTGGTGCAAAAAAGTCCGCAACGACCGCGGCTACTGGTATCAGATCGAGAAATATATCACCGCCAATTCCAACACCAAGATCACGCACGGCATCTGCCCCGACTGCGAATCCAAATTCCTCAAGCCGGCGAAGTAAAATTATTGTAGCGGCGCTCTATGAGCGCCGTTGTCGGCGGTCACAGACCGCCGCTACAATTTGAGTTTGTTCACAAAAGATTTTTGTTTCCGGCGGCGGCGAATATGCTTTGCCTCAGACCGGATGGATTCCTATCAACAAACCTTGAAGCTGGCATTTGCGGCACACAACGCCGGCCGGCAGGCGGACGCCGAGGCGCTGTGCCGGACGTTGCTGCTCATCAACGCGGCCGACGCGCAACTGCTGTTTCTGCTCGGCATGGTCCTGCACAAAACCGGCCGTGACGCGGAAGCGGCGGAGCATTTGCAACACGCCGCGTCCTTGCAGCCGGAGGCCGCGCGCATTTTCAGCGGCCTCGGCTGCGCACGGCGCGGGCTCCGTGACTGGGCTGGCGCGCAGCAAAGCTTTGCCCGCGCCACCGCACTGGAACCGCAAAACGCCGATCATTTTTATCATCTCGGCATCGCCTGGCACGAGCTGGGCGAACTCGACCGCGCCTTGGCCGCCTTTCAAAGGGCCGTGGAGTTGAATCCGCGCGACTTCACGAGCTGGAACAATCTCGGAAAAATTTTCAAGCAGTGCAACCGGCTCGACGAGTCGCTCGCGGCTTTCAACCACGCACTTGAAATTTCGCCGGACTATGAACTGGCGCGGCATGGCCGGGCGATTTCGCTGCTGACCGCCGGCCGCTTGGCCGAGGGCTTCCGCGAATACGAATCACGCTGGAGCAAAATCACGCCGCGCGTCTTCGCCCAGCCGCGCTGGCGCGGCGAATCCGTGGCTGGAAAAACGGTTTTCATTCACGCCGAACAGGGTTTTGGCGACGGCATTCATTTTGCGCGGTTCGTGCCGTTCGTCCGCGAACGCGCCGCGCGCGTGATCCTCGAATGCCGGCCGGAGCTGAAATCACTGTTCATTTTTTCCGGTTGCGCGGACGAAGTCATCGCCTTCGGTGAACCGGTGCCGGCGTTTGACGTGTTCACTTCCATCATCAGCCTGCCCGGCCTTTTGGGCGTCACCGAAAAAAACATTCCCGGCAGCGTGCCTTATTTGAAAGCACCGGCCGCAAAAAATTTGCCGACGGCAAAAACTGGAAATCTGAAAGTTGGTTTTGCCTGGGCCGGCAGCGCGACCCATTCCGACGACGCTTCGCGCTCGATGCCGCTGGAATTATTCGCGCCGATTTTGCAGACGCCCGGCGTTGGATTTTACAGCCTGCAACTGCCCGTGCCGGGACGCGACCAAACTATTTTCCAGTCGCTGCCCGCCGTCGTGGATTTGTCGCCGCTGTTGAATGATTATCTGTCCACGGCCACCTTCGTGGCGCAGCTTGATCTGGTCATTGCCGTGGATACCAGCGTGGTGCATCTCGCTGGCGCGCTGGCCAAATCGGTGTGGACGCTCACGCAATTCGACGCCGACTGGCGCTGGTCGTTGAACCGGGCCGACACGCCGTGGTATCCGACGATGCGCCTGTTTCGCCAATCGCAGCGCGGCCAGTGGCCGCCGGTCGTCGCGCGGGTCGCGGAAGAATTAAGCCAACTAGCAGCGGCGCGGCGTTGATTCAACGATTCCGCACAAAGAGTTTTCCCGGCAGTTGCCGCACCATGCGTTTCATCTCCAGACCAAACAGCGTCGCGCTCACCGCCGAACTCGGCAGCCCGCTGGTGCGGATGATTTCGTCGGTCGTCATTTCCTCGTCGGCCTTCAGCGCGTCGAAAATTTTTTGTTCGTTTGTGGAAAGTTCGAACGCCGGCAAAACCCCGGTTTCATTCGGCGCCGCCGGGCGATTGCTCGCCGGGAATAAATATTCAAACTCGCTCAAGACATCCTCGACGCCCTCGCACAGCTTCGCGCCTTTTTTGATCAACTCATGACAGCCCTTGCTGCGCGGCGAATCAATTCTTCCGGGCACCGCGAAAATTTGCCGGCCGTATTCCGTCGCGAAATTCGCCGTGATCAGTGCGCCGCTGGAAAGATTGGCTTCCACCAC
>CAISEZ010000094.1 GCA_903884535.1 uncultured Verrucomicrobia subdivision 3 bacterium | reverse complement strand
CCACAACCTCGTGTTCGTCAGCATCAAGAAGACCTACCCGATGCAGGCCTACAAGATCATGCACGGCCTCTGGGGCATGGGGCAGATGATGTTCACGAAATACATCGTGGTGGTGGACGCCGATGTGAACGTGCACAACACCAGCGAAGTGCTGTTCCATCTCACGGCCAATACCGATCCGCAGCGCGACAGCCTCTTCACCAAAGGCCCGTCCGACGTGCTCGACCACGCGACGAGCGAAATCGCCAGCGGCAGCAAAATGGGTTTTGACGCCACGAAGAAATTGCCGGGCGAAGGTTTCAAACGCGCCTGGCCGCCGCTCATCAAGATGGATGAAGCGGTGAAGGCGAAGGTGGAAAAGATGTTTGGTAATAATGCTAAGCAAATTTTGTCGTAGAAATTGCAATAAACGGTAAGTCAATGCTTCAGATATCGGAGATCATTTACCTAGACATTGAATTCAGAAACAGCTTATTTGGTCGCACCGAAACTATAACACCATGAAACATCCGCATTCTTGTTCGCAGTCCCTGATCCGCGCCGCCGCTTTCGTTGCCATTGCTGTGGCTGCGAACGTCGGGATTATCACCACGGTCCGCGCCGACGATGCCAAGCCTTCGGCCAAGCAACCGGAGCCGGCCAAGAAAAAACTGACCGGCGCTGAACTTTACGCGGTCAATTGCAACCGGTGCCATCCAGAACGCTATCCTACCGAATTCAATTCCGGACAGTGGCAGACGCTGATGACTCACATGCGCGTGCGGGCCAATCTGCCGGCCAAGCAGGCGAAAGAAATCCTGAAATATTTGAAAGAAGAAGCCGGCAATTAATTTCCACTAAAAACTTTTATGAAAATGAATTTACAGACCCGAATTTTGGGATCGGCCGCTGCCTGTTGTGTTTTGGGACTGGCTGTGCCGCAACGCTCCTCGGCGGTGGTCAGCGATGAAGATTTCAACGCGTTGAAAAATCTGGTGCAGCAGTTGCAACAGGGCCGCCAGCAGGATCAGCAGCAGATTCAACAATTGCAGCAGCAATTGGGCGAGACGCAAAGCTTGGCCACCAACGCGGTGGAGAAAGCCGATGCTGTGGCGGCGGCGCAATCGGCGCCGGTGCGCAATGCGCTGCATAATTTCACCATGGTCGGCGATGCCGAGGTTCAATACGGCAAGACGTTCGGCAACGGCACGCACAACGGATTTCAACTCGCCGATTTCGCGCCCATTTTTCTTCTGCGCGCAAACGACAGTGTTTTGTTCGAGGCCGGTTTTGACATCACGCTGCAAAACGGTTTGGCCAGCTACAGCGCCACGACTCCCAATGGTAATACATTCGGGTATAGCCATGACAGCGGCAGTTCCACCTCGGTCAGCATGAGTTTTGGCCAGTTGGATTACATCATTAATGATTACATCATGTTGTGCGCCGGTGACGTTCTGCTGCCGCTGGGCACTTACAGCGAACGCGGAGCCGGCTGGCTGAATAAAATTCCCGACAGTCCGCTCGGGCGTGAATTCCTGCCCGGCAGCGGCATCGGGGCCATGCTGCGCGGCGCGGCGCCGGTGGGTGAATCCGGCCAGTCGGTGTCCTATTCCGTCTTCGCGGTGAATGGCCCAAGTTCGGTGGACGGCTCCGCTAATTCGGTCACCATGGATGGGCTGCCCAATCTGGATCTCGGCGGCAATGTCGGCGTATTGAACAGCGGTTCCACCGGCAATTTGCATTCGTCGCCCAGTTTTGGCGGCCGGGTCGCCTGGTTTTTTCCATGGGCCGCGCATCAGGATTTGGAACTAGGCGTGTCTGGCCAAACCGGCGTGTGGGATGATTCGGGCGATCATTATTATTCGGCGGCGGTTTTGGATGCCGCACTGCACCTCGGTCCGAATTTTGAACTCAAGGGTGAATACATCAATTCCTGGTTTGGCACCACTGACGCCGGCACGGTGCGTCCGTGGGCCGTCTGGGCCCAGGCCGGTTACAAGCTAGCCGCATTCAACCTGGATCTGCCGCTCATCAACAATGTTGAATTGATGGGCCGGTTTGATTCGGAAAACGACGGCTTGGGCACCAGCATCGACCGTTACACGGCGGGTTATGTTTATTACATTTCCAACACGCTGCTGTTTGAAGGCGATTATGAATTCATCCACAGCACCGGTCCCAATGCGCAGCCGCCGAACATGCTGATGCTGCAGATTTCCTACGGATTCTAAAACTGCAAAAGATTTCTAACATGAAAAAAAATATTATTTCCCGCACGTTGTTGTTGGCTGTAACCACATTCGCCTTGGTTGTGGCGGGTGCGGCCCGCGCCGAAGATCAAATGGATGCCGCCACGAAGGCGCGCATTGACGCCTTTGAAAAAGGCCCGGCCACGATTGATATCTCCAAATATCCGGCCGCGTTGAAGGACAATTACGACCTGTTCAGCCAAAAGTGCACCCAGTGTCACAAGTTGAGCCGGCCGATCAATTCCGATTACGCGCTGCCGTCCGAATGGTCCCGCTACGTCAAACGCATGATGCGCAAGCCCGGCTCCGGCATCTCCACCGGCGAAGCCAAGCAGATTTACGAATTCCTCGCCTATGATTCCAGCGTCCGCAAAAAAGCGGCGGTGGATGCCAAACTCGCTGCAGCCACGCCCGCCGACAAGGCTGCCGACGAGGCCAAGATCAAGGAAGTCCACGACAAATACGACGGCAAATAATAATCTCGCTTGACGAAAAACTTTCCCGGCTTTAGCTACTGCAGTCATTGTTGACGATGCACGAACAGCCTGATTATTGCCCTCAACCCGACGCCAAGCCGACTGCGACCAACACCGCCGTTCCCATCTGGATCGTGGTGTTGACGTTGGTGTTGGTGTTCCTCGGTGCCGTTTATTTTGACCGGCACAGCGGCTGGTTTGATGCCAAAGTTTACGGCCCGTTCACTTCTGTTGAACAACTGGCCGCTTATCAACCACAGTCCGGTGAAGCTGCGCTGGCGGCTCACGGCAAGGTGGTTTATGAAACGGTCTGCGGCCTGTGCCACGGCAGCGATGGTTTGGGCAAAGCCAATCAGGCGCCGCCGCTGGCCGGTTCCGAATGGGTGGCCAAAGACCTCGTCTCGCTCGCCCGCGTGCCGCTGGCCGGGTTGAATGGACCAATTCAAGTGGCCGGCCACGATTGGAATCTGGCCATGGCGCCGATGGGCGCGGGTTTGTCCGACAGCGATCTCGCCGCCGTGTTGAGCTACATCCGCACTGCGTGGGGCAACAAGTCCAGCCCGGTTTCCGAGGCCGACGTGAAGGCCGCCCGCGCCGCCATCAGCGGCAATGCGCCTTCCGCCACCGACCTCGCCAAGATGACGCCGCCGGAACGCGGCCATGAAGTCTTCAAAAAATACGGCTGCTTTCAATGTCACGGACCGGACGGCAAAGGCGGCGTTTCTAATTTCAACGCCAAGACGGCCGAACAGGTGCCCAGTCTGGTTTATGTGGCCGACGGCTACAACAAAGCCGAATTGCTGGCGTTCATCAGCCGCGGCGAACGGGTGATTCCCCGCAAGAATCCCAATGGTCCGGAACCGCCGCACTTCATGCCCAAGTGGGGCGGCATCGTTACGACCAATGAATTGAGCGACTTGGCAGACTTTTTGTTCAGCCTCAAGCCCAAGGGCGAAAAATTGGATTTTTAAACGGTCCAACCGCCCGGCCCACCGGCCGAGAAATGCGTTTTGCGCGTAAAAAATTCCGCACGGTCAAAACGCAAATTTGAATTTCAGATCAATCGAGCCAAACACGTCCTTCTGCTGCTGACCGACAAATTCCTTGCTGCGCGTGATCTGGGCGTAGCTGATTTCAAAATGCCGGCCAACCTGCGCCGCGATGCCCCAGCTCAAATCGTTCACGAAATTATATTTTTCCACACTGGCGCTGCTGCGAAAGGAATTGCCGTCCAGCGTGATGTCATGCAGCACCGCCCGGCCATCCGCGCCGGCGAAGACATAGCATGAAAAACGCGGCGCTGGCTTCCAGCCGCCGTTGTCCGACGCCGGCGAATCAATGATCTGCACGCCGAAATCATCCGGCAGATTGTAGCCGAGCCGGGTGACACCGCCTACCGTGGCAAAGGTGGCCACGTTGCCCAATTCAAAACCGGCGCGCGGCAATACGTCGAAATATTTGGCCGTGCCGGCCGTCGGGGAAAGCCGCCACAGCCGCGCGTATTTCAAAACCAGTCCGGGTTCGTCTTTGATCTGGTTGTTCCAACCGGCCGGAATGTCTTCAGGAAAACGCCAGCGATGAATCATGCGCTGCGTTGGTCCGGCCAGCGAATCGGGGCCGACCACGCCAAAATTGATTTCAAAATTTTCCAGCTCCGCGTGGGTGGCCGAAGGTTCGACGCGCCGTTGAAAAACCAGTCCGGCGTAGAGCCAGCCGGCGTAAGGCCGGTCGGTCGGAATGGGTTTCGGATCCAAAATATTTTCCGGCGAATACATGTCCTGCCCAAAAACAAAACCGAAGTCGCCGACGGCGTGCTCCATTCCCCAGGTTGGAATCTGGCTGAGCCAAGCCGTCGTGTTCGTAAAGGAATTATCGGCGCCGATGAAGGCGAGCTTGACGCCGTGGGTGTAATGCCGGTCCTGATGCGGCCCGAAAAAATTCGACCACGCGTCGTTTTCATCCGTGACGGAAAACAAACCGCCTTGTTCATCCGCCGCCGCCGCGCTGAAACACAAAAAAGCGCCCGCCGCCAAAACGGTGGTCAGCGAATTAAAAATCAATTTCCGCCTCATATTTTTGATTCGCCACCGTTCACGCGTGGCCGAAATGTCGCAGCACCTGATACACCACCAGCGCCGCGAAATAAGCCAACCCGGTCATGTAGGCGATTTGAAACAGCGGCCATTTCCAACTGTTCGTCTCGCGCCGCACGACGGCGGTGGTGGACAAACATTGCGCCGCAAGAATATAAAATACCAGCAGGCTGGCGCACGTCGCCACATTGAAAATCGGCGTGCCGTCCGTGCGCTTGGCCTGCCGCAGCGTGCTGTAAAGCGACGACTGGTTATTGTCCGCCGCGTCCTTGCCGACGCCATAAACAATCGCCAGCGTCGAGACGATGACTTCGCGCGCCGCGAACGAGCTGATGATGCCGATGCCAATCTGCCAGTCATAGCCGAGCGGCGCGATGACCGGTTCGATGACGTGGCCGATTTTTCCGGCGAAGGAATTTTGCAGCGAAAATTGTGCGGCCAAATGTTCGGCGTTGACGCGCAGTGCCACCGCATTTTTTGTGTCGCCCGTTTTTTCCAATTGCGCGGCCTGCGCGGTCATTGCGACTGCCGCAGCGGGCGGACTGGATTTGGGATAATACGACAGCGCCCACAAAACCAGCGAGATCGCCAGAATGACCGTGCCGGCCTGTTTCACGAAAATTTTCGCGCGATCAAACGTGTGCAGCAGCGCCGTCCGCAGCGCTGGCACCCGGTATGGCGGCAGTTCGATCATCAGCGGTTTGGTTTCACCCGGCAAAATCGTCCGCCGAAAAATCAGCGCCATGCAAAGCGCCGTGGCCACGCCCACGGCATACGCCGCGGTGAAAACAATCGCGGCTTTCAACGGCGAATGCGGAAACAGCAGTGCCGTGATCATCGCGTAAACCGGAATGCGCGCCGAGCAAGCCATCAGCGGCGTGACCAGGATCGTCACCAGCCGGTCGCGCGGATTTTCAATGACGCGCGTGGACATGATCGCTGGAATCGCGCAGGCGTGCGCCGAGAGCAGCGGCACGAACGCTTTGCCCGGCAGGCCCAGCTTGCGCATGATCTTGTCCATCACAAACGCCGCGCGTGACAGATATCCAGTGTCTTCCAGCAGCGACAGCGCGAAAAACAAAATGCAAATTTGCGGCAGAAAAACCAAAATGCCGCCCACGCCACCCACGATGCCGTCGGACACGAGGCTCTGCAAATCACCGGGTGGCAGCAACGACATCGCCCACGATTTGATGCCCGCGAACAGATGGTCAATCAATTCCATCGGAATTTGCGCCGCCCAGAAAATCAGCGCGAACAGCGCCAGCATCACGACGTGGAACACCGCCACGCCGATGACCGGATGCGTGAAATAGTCGTCGAGCTTGTCCGTCCATTCCGAGCGCTGGATGATGGCGGCGTCCATGACGCGCGTGGAAATCTGCTCCGTCCATTCGTAGCGCGCCTGAAACGTGCAGCCGGTGCAGCCCGCGCAGTTCGGGTCCACATGATCCACCGCCTCTGGCATCGCGCCGGTGACGAGCCGGTTCAACTCCAGTTTCAATTCATCAATGCCTTCGCCGCCACGGGCGGAGACCGGCACCACGACGCAGCCAAGCTCGTCGCGCAATTTCGCCACGTCAATGCGGATCCCGTCGCGCCGCGCCATGTCCATCATGTTCAGCGCCACGACGACCGGACATTTCAATTCCAAAACCTGGCTCGCCAAAAAAAGATTCCGTTCGAGGTTCGTCGCGTCCACGACGACCAGCGCAGCATCCGGCGCGACGTGTTCCAATTTTCCCTGGAGCGCGTCGGCGGCGAGTTTTTCGTCGGGCGATTTGCTGTCGAGGCTGTAAAGCCCCGGCAAATCCACGACGACAATCTGCTTGTGATCCAGATGCAGCCGGCCGACTTTGCGCTCCACCGTCGTCCCGGGGAAATTGGCGGTCTTGGCGCGCAATCCCGTCAGCGCGTTGAACAACGTAGTTTTGCCCGCGTTGGGGTTGCCGACCAGCGCCAGTGTGAACGTGTGATGTTTGTGCGCCGCCACCGGAGATTTTTCAGCTGTTCCGCTCATGCGCCTTCGTTTTCGCGCAGGGCGCAATGGCCGGGCTGACAGATTTCCACATGCACGCGCATCGCCAGACTCGCCGACAAGCCGAGCCGCGAGCCGAAAATTTTCAGAATGAGCGGATCACCGACGCGCACCAGTTCCACGCGCCGCCCCAGACAAATGCCCAGCGTCTTGAGTCGGTTCGTGTCCTCGTCGTCCGTATCCACGCGCCGCACCACGGCGCAGACCCGCGCCGGCAGTTCGTCGAGCCGCACCAACGCGGCAGGCTGATCAAGAGTTGTCACAGTCATGCCAAAATAAGCTTTCCGCCCGGCAAGTCAACCGCGCGCCACAACCCGGTTGACCGCGGCGGCGCCCTGACTTTTCAAGCGGCCGACAAAATAGCAGCCGGCGGCAAAGCGCGCTGCCGGCCGCTTGCAATTTCTTGTCGGCCGCTTGCACTAGCAATCTGCCGACATCAGGCGAGGCAAAATTCGTTTGGTTGAAAAGTCCCGGTGCATCCGGCAAGTTGTCCGCATGAAGATCGCAACTTGTTTCGCCCTGACGCTGGCAGCGCTGCTGTCCGTCAGTTGCAGCAAATCCGAAACGCCCGCCGCGCCCGCCGCGCAGGTGGCCAGTCCGCCGTCCGCCGCGCTGTCGCACGCACAGCCCAAACTGCGCACGATGAAAATTTACCTCGGCGCGGAAATACTCGACGCCGAGCTGGCGTTAAGCAACCAGGAAATTGAAACCGGGATGATGTTCCGCACCAACATGCTGGAGACGGATGCCATGTTGTTTGATCTCCGGTATCCGCAACAGGCGGGTTTTTGGATGAAAAATTGTCCTGAATCCATTTCAGTCGCCTTTATCAGCACCGATGGCGTCATTGAGGAAATCCATCACCTCGAACAAAACGATACCAACACCGTCCTATCTGCGCACAACGACATCGTGTTTGCCTTGGAAACGCAGGACGGCTGGTTCGATCATCACCACATCGCCACCGGCACGGTCATGCGAACGGAAAAAGGCACGCTCGCGGAAACTTTTTTGCAGGGCCGCCAGTAAAAATTATTTTGCCGCCGCGAGCGCATTCAACTTCGCCTGCAAAACCGCCTCCGCCGGCGGGCCGGTGATACGGTCGGCCAATTTGCCATCGCGGAACAAAAGCACCGTGGGGACGGCTTCAATCTGATAATTCTGCGCCAACCCCGGCGACTCATCAATGTTGACCTTGAAGAACTTAATTTTTCCGGCCAGCGGTTCCGCGAGCCGGTCCAGCATCGGCGCCAGCTGGCGGCACGGCCCGCACCACGTCGCGTAAAAATCCACCACCACCGGCCCGCTGGCGCGCGTGACCTCGTCCGCAAACTCACCCTGGGTGATGTGCTTCACGCTTGCCGTGGATTCATTCATCGCCGAAGGATTGCTGCAACCAGAATTGAAAAGCAGATTCAAAAACCAAACTCCGAGTGATAAAAAAACCAATTTGCCGCGCCAGTTCATGTGATGAATCTAACGTCATCCGCCCGCCGCGCAAAATCTTTTCTCGCCGCCAAACTGTTTGCGAAATCTGAATTCCAGCTTACGATTCGGCCATGCTGACGCTCGAATACCTCGCCGGATTGCTCGATAAAAACCGCGCCGCCGCAGCCGCGCGCGTGGCGGCCTTTTCCATCGGCGGCAAAAAATTCGACTTCAACGCGCAGCCCGCCGTCATGGGCGTCGTCAATTTGTCCGCCGACTCGTGGTATCGCGAAAGCGTTTGTTTATCGGCTGATTCGGCGATTCAGCGCGGAAAAATTCTCGCGGCGCAAGGCGCGGACATCATTGATATCGGCGCGGAATCCACCCTGGCGCACGCCGCGCGCGTGCGCGACGCGGCGCAAAATTCAAAATTGATTCCCGTGATCAAAGGGCTTCGCGCCGCAAAAATCCAGGTGTCGGTCGAGACCTATTCGCCCGCCGTTACCCGCGCGAGCCTGGAGGCCGGTGCCAATATTTTGAACCTGACCGGCACGGCGGCATCAAAGGAAATTTTCAAAATGGTCGCCGCGCACGATGCCGCCGTCATCATCTGTTACGTCGCCGGCAATAACGTCCGCGAGGTTGGTCACTTTGATTTGTCTGCTGATCCGATTCCGCTGCTGCGGGATTTTTTTGCACGGCAGATTGAAATCGCCCAGCGCAACGGCGTGCGCAAAATTTTCCTCGATCCCGGCCTGGGATTTTACTACAAAAATTTGCAGGACAGCGCCGTGCGCGTGCGGCACCAGATGAACATTTTTCTGAACACCTTCCGCCTGCGCGAACTCGGTTTTCCCGTCTGCCACGCATTACCACACGCATTTGAATTTTTCGGCGATGAAGTCCGCTGCGCCGAGCCGTTCTTCGCTATGCTCGCCGCGCTGGGCAAAACGGATTTGTTCCGCACGCATGAAGTCCCGCGTATCAAGGCCGTGCTGGAGACGATGAAGGTTTGGCAGGGCTGATCTGCCGCTCAGCCTTTTATGTGGGCGGCGCAGCAGTGCCGCCCTACCTTTCTCTGCGGCAGAGAAAAACGCCTTCTTCGCCAGATTGAGCAATCCATTCCTCGTGCACTTTAAGACCGTGATGCGAAAGAATTTTCCCGACTCGCGCCGGCGTGTAGCGATACGAGAAAAATAGTTGGATGGTTTCGCCCGCGCGAAAATCAAACACTTCGTTTTCGATTTCAATCCGGCGCGGACGCGTGAAATTAAAATCAGCCGTGATGCGTTTAAGCCCGTTCGCAGCATCGTTCTTGAGCTTGAAAATCAACTCGCCATCGCAGCGTTCAATGCCGAGGTCCGTCAAAAACGTCAGCAGCCAGTCGCGCGTCAGCGCATTGTCGTATTGCGGCAGCACCTTGTTCACGCCGGCGGCGTAGTTTTTTCCGGGCGCCAGATTCGCGCTGAAAAGCAGCCAGTCTTGCGGCCGGACGAGTGCCGCCAGTTTTGGTAAAATTTCCTGCGGCGCAAAATTGGGGATCATGCCGAAAAAAGTAATCAGGCGTGGGGCGCGAGGCGCGAGGCTTTCGGCAAATATTTCAGCCAGATCATTCGCCGTCGCAAGATCGCAAACAAAAGGAAAACATTTTGTCGCCGGCAAAACGGCGAGCGCCGCCTGCCACGCGACCAGCACCATTGCAGTGCTGACATCGCACGGCGTGTAGCAAACCTTCTTGCCATCCGCCTTCAGCAAAGTCAGCAACTGCGTGTCCTTCTGCCCGCCGCCGCAGCCAAGGCCGATGACGTGGACGGATTTGGCTTTGATTTTTTTTGCCGCGGCGGCGAAGGCTGCGTCATAAGTCGTCAGGCAATTTTCATCGTAGCGCGCCGGCGAATGCGCTTCGTGTAACGCGAGCCATTTCTGGGTTTGCTTAATGCTGTCATAATGAAACTTGTGGTTCACCCGCCGCGTGCGCAAGGAGGCGAGCAGATCGCGCTGGACGTTTTCAGGAAACTGGCTGGCGTGGATCCGGACGTTGGCGACGGATTTCATACGCGCCTAGCTTTGCGGAAATTTGATGTAGAGCAACCAGTAAACCAGGACGCCGGTCACGGAAACATAAAGCCACAGCGGCAGAGTCCAACGGGCGATTTTTTTATGCGCCTCAAAGCGTTCGGATTTTGCGCGCCAGAGCGAGGTGATGATCAACGGCACGATGACGACGGCCAGCATCGTGTGCGTGAGCAAAATTGTCAGGTAAATCGGGCGAAACCACGCGGGGTTGACGAACCGCGTTGGGCCGCGATGCAAAACGCAGGCGAGATAACCGTGGTAAGTCAGGTAGCATCCCAGAAAAACCACGCTGGTGACAAACGCGGAAATCATACAGTTGCGGTGCGCAATTTTGTTTCCGCGCTTGATAAAAACAAAACCGGCGACGAGAAACGTAGCACTCAAACCGTTGAGCGTGGCGTTGACGGCGGGCAGATCGAGAAGGGTCATGGTTCGTTTTCCAGTTGCTGCACAGCCAGCAGCAACCGCGGTTGCATAGAATTCGTCCAGTCCACGCCTTCGCCGCCGGTCTCAAAAATGCCGCGCAACTGCGCGTGCTTGTCCACGACCACAAAAATGGTGGTGTGGATGAACAGGTCGGCATCGTCCTTGCGGTCTTCCGGTTTCACGGGCACGGCGCTCAATTTCAAACTGTCGCTGGCCAGGCCGGCGATCTGCACTTTCGTGCCGGTCAAAAAAGTCCAGCGGTTGAAATCGACGTCGAAGTGCTGGCCGTATTTTTTAAGCACGGCCGGCGAATCGTTGTCGGGATCGGTGGTCAGCGTGACGAGTTTCGCTTCACTGGCGGGCGGCAAAGCTTTTTGCACCGAGCGCATCTGGCCGGTCATGCGCGGACAGGGGCCGGCGCAGCGCGTGAAAATAATGTCAGCGACCCAGACATGATTCGAGAAAGCGGCAAGCGTGGTCGCCGCGCCGTCTTGATTGGTCAACGTGAAGTCGGCGATGGAACCGAGGACGCGGAGCGGTTGTGCTTTGCGGCTCTGATTGATTTGCAGCAGCGAAATCAGCACCGCGAGCCCGAGCAGGCCGGAAACAAAACTAAAGCCGACCCAGGCGCTCCGGGGCAAGCGTGAAGAATTTTCCGGCATGAGCCTTATTCAAAACTGGTGGTGGCGCCGGATTTGGATTTCAGCCAGGCGTCGAAATCAGCCTGACTTTGCACGACGACGAAGCCGCCGGACATCGCAGAATGGCCGCCGCCGCAGAGTTGCGCGCATTCAATCTGGTAGCGGCCAATTTTGTTCGGCGTGAACGTGCAGGGAATCCGCAAACCGGGAATCGCGTCCTGCGTGATGCGCATGGCGACGAGCTTGAGCGAATGGATCACATCTTTGGAGCTCAAATAAATCAGCACCGGCTTGTTCACGGGCACGTGAATTTCATTGAGGATTTGAATGTCGTCTTTGCCGGCGGGATCGGCGGGATCCACGCCGAAGACGTTGTCCGTGGCGATGAGTTTCATGTCCTGGCGGCCGAATTTACCGTCGAGTCCGGGATAACGGGCGTTCCACGCGAACTGCTGCGCCATGATTTGAATGACGGTGGCGTCTTCGGGCTTGGGAAACGCGTTCACGTTTTTTCCCCAGAGCGGAATCGCGACGCCGAGCAGCAACACGGCTTCAATGCCGACGATGGCGAGTTCCACGCCGCTGGGCACCTTGCTGGTGGAGCCTTCGTAGCTGGCGGCTTTATTGCGTTTCACATTGAAACGAAACAGCACATAGCCGAAATAAATGACCCAGCCGACGAACAGCGCGAGCATCAGCCAGTGGACGTAAACCAAAAGATCGTCCACGCCTTGGCCGGTGGAGGAGGCGAGTTCGGGCAAACCGAGAACATTATGAGCAAACCAGTCTTTCATATTTCAGGAGCGGGAATTTTTTCGGCGGCTTTGGCGAGCGCCTCGCTTTTGCGGATGAGGTAAATAAAAAACGCGAGAAACGTCACCAGCACCGGCACGATGACGCCGAGCAACGCAAAAATTCCCCAGTTCATGCCGTCGGCCATGGGCGAATCAATGTTGCCGCCGTAGCAAGCGGCGCAGGCAAAGGTCTTCGCCGGCGCGAACAGCGCGAGAACGGGCAGCAAAAATTTTAGCAGCGGCTTCACAGATAGCTGATGCGTTTCAGTTTCTTTAAAAAATATACGCCGTAAACAATCACGAAAATGCCGGCGACGATTCCCATGGCGCCCCAAAAGTTTTTGCCCGCCGAAAAGGCCCACGCGGCGCAGCCGAACGACAGCGCGGTCAGCAGCGTTACAAAAATCAGATGGAAGGCTTTCAGCGACATTTTAGTGGCTTGCGGTTCCGGGCGGAAAATCATTCATCGCCCACATGGTCAGGCCGACCAGCCCGATGAAAAAGAACACGGTGAAAATGAGCACGGTATAAACCAGTTTTTTTTCGGACAGCAAATGCATCAGGTAGCCGGCGACGAGAAAAGCATTCACGACCGCGATGGCCAAGATGAGCGCGACTTTCAGCGTCCAGTCATTGCTCGAGCCAATGTGCGCGTAGGACGTGGCGATCATGGACGCCGTGGTGCAGAGCACGACGACAAAAACAACGCCGCACAGACGTATGTAACTGTTCAGACTAACCGGTTGTTCACTCATAAAAATCTCAGGTCAAATAAAGCACAGGAAACAGGAAAATCCAGACCAGATCCACGAAATGCCAGAACAGGCCGGAAACTTCGATGCGGTTGGTGAAGCGCTCAGGGTCGGTTTTATACAATTTGCTGCCCGGTCCCCACAGATAAAAAATGACGAGTGTGCCGCCGAAAATGTGCAGCGCGTGCAGGCCGGTCAGCGTGAAATAAATCGCGGTGAAGGTGTTGTGCCGCGGGCCGTAATTTTCCATTTTCTTGATGTCGCTCGCAGGAATGGTCATTTCGTCCAGCTTGGCAGATTGCGCCGCAGGACTGCGCAAATCCATCAGCTCGACATGATTTTCCACTTCGCGACCGTGCAAGGTGACGGTGCCGGTTATTTTGGCGAGGTCGAAGTCCGCGGATTTTTCAATAAGATGACCGTCGGCGATCTTGCCATTGGCCAGCTGGATTTCGTAGTGAATCCATTTGTCGTGATACTCGTAGGATTTAATTCCGAGGAATGTCAGCGCGAGCAAAATCGTGCAGGCGTGGAAAAATTTGAATTTGCCGAACTCGCGGACTTTGCATGCGGCCCAAGCAAGCAGCGTGGTGATGGCCGAGAGCGCGAGCAGGAGCGTGTTGACCGTGCCCAGCCGGACGTCGAGCCAGCCGTGCGGCCAACCGCCAGGCGGCTGACTGACGCGCAGCAAAATGTAGGCGGAAAATAGGCCGCCGAACAACATCACTTCGGACGCGAGAAACAGCCAGATGCCCAGCTTGGCATTGTAAAGGCCGGTGTCCGGTCGGTTTTGAACTGTGTAAGGGATTTCCATGAAAAAATGTCAGTGCGCGGGTTGAGGCGCGGTTGCGGTTTTGTCAGCGGGAGCGTCCTGCGGCGTGAAATCTTCAGCCGCGCCGGGCATGCTGTATTCGTAAGGCCCGTGCGTGACCTGCGGTTCGTGCGCAAAATTTCCGTGCGGCGGCGGCGTGGGTGTCTGCCAGTCGAGCGTGGTCGCGCGCCACGGATTGGTGCCGACTTTTTCGCCGTGGCTGATGCTCCAAAATAAATTGATGATGAAAGGAATTTGCGCGATGCCCAGACAGATGGCCGCCCACAAAATCACACCGTTCATCTGCATCGCGGTGCCGGGCAAGGCGTCAATCGCGTTCGGCACGCGGGCGGCGGAATAATTGATGCCGCCGTCGGACATGCGGCGCAACATGCCTTTGATGCCCTGCACAAACATCGGCATGAAGACGATATTCATGAACGCGAACGAGCACCAAAAATGCACGCGACCCCAGAACTCATTCATTTTTCGCCCGGTCATTTTTGGAAACCAGAAATAGACGCCGGCAAACAGTGCGAAGATGGTTCCGGGCGCAACGACGTAATGGAAATGCGCGATGATGTAATAGGTGTCGTGCAGATACAAATCGCAAGCGGCCAAGCCGAGCGGCAGACCGGTCAAGCCACCGATGCCGAACATCGGTAAAAAGCCGAGCGCAAAAAGCATCGGCGTGTTGATGCGAATGGCCCCGCCCCAAAGCGAGAGGAACATGCACGTCAAAATGATGACGGACGGAACGGAAATCATCATCGTAGTGGCTTGGAAGAACGTCGCGATCTTTTGGCCCATGCCGGTGAGATACATGTGATGCGCCCAGACGATGAACGACAGGAAGCCGACGCCGAGCACGGAATACACGAGCGATTTATAACCCCAAATTGGCTTGCGTGTATTGTTGGCGATGACTTCAATGACAATGCCCATCGCCGGCAAAATCAAAACGTAAACTTCCGGGTGGCCAAGGAACCAAAATAAATGCTGCCACAGCAACGGACTGCCGCCGCCGCTGCGGTCGGCGAGTTGACCGCCGACGGCGAGGCCGGTCGGCAGGAAGAAGCTCGTGCCGGCAACGTTGTCCATCAATTGCAAAACACCGGCGGCTTCGAGCGGCGGAAATGCGAGCAGCAAAATGAAGGCGGTGACGAATTGCGCCCAGACAAACCATGGCAAGCGCATCCACGTCATGCCGGGAGCGCGCAATTGAATAATCGTGGCAATGAAATTAACCGCGCCCAGCAACGATGACGTGATGAGCAGCACCATGCCGACGAGCCAGAAGGCTTGGCCGTTTGTAGGAATCGTCGTCGCGAGCGGCGAGTAGGATGTCCAGCCGGCTTGCGCTGCGCCGCCGGGAATGAAAAAGCTCACGAGCATCACGATTCCGCCAAGGAAAAACGCATGGAAGCTGGCCATGTTAATGCGCGGAAAAGTCATGTCCGGCGCGCCGATCATCAAAGGCACGACGTAATTGCCGAACGCCGCGAACGCGAGCGGCACGACGCCGAGAAACACCATGATGGTGCCGTGCATCGCACCGAAGGAATTGTAAAGCTCCGGCGAAATCGCGCCGCCCGCCGCCGGCTGGCCGAGAATTTTTTCGAGAATCGGACCAAAAAACGGCACCGGCATCTGCGGATGCGCGATCTGCCAGCGCATCAGCAGCATCAGGAAAAATCCGAACAGCATGAAGCACAGCGCCATGAAACCGTATTGAATGCCGATGACTTTATGGTCAGTGGAGAAAATATATTTCTGCCAGAAATTCGGCTCGTGATGCTCGCCGTGGCCGTGGTCATCGTGACCCGGGTGCGCCGGCGTTTCGCGGAACGGAGGAAATTGTTGAACGGTCGTTTCCATAAAAATTTATTTTAATTTATTGCCGACCAGCGCCGCCAGCAACAGCGGCAGGTAAATGATCGAGGCCAGAAATAGCTGGCGGGCGCGCAGCAGCGTGAGTTGCCGCGAAAACTGAATGGCAAAAAACAGGAAACCCGCGCCCAACAAAATCGCGGCCAGCAGATAAAATGTTCCGGCCATTTTGAAAAAGAACGGCAGCAGGCTCGCGGCGAACAGCACAACGGTGTTGATCACGGCCTGTTGGCCGGTGCGGCTGCCATCCGCGTCAATGTTGGGCAGCATCACGAATCCAGCCTTCGCATATTCGTCGCGATACATCCAGGCGATCGCGAAAAAATGCGGCAGCTGCCAGAATGCCAAAATCGCGAACAGCGCCCAGCCTTCGCCGCCGAGTTCGTTGCGCGCGGCGGTCCAACCCATCAGCGGCGGCAGGGCACCGGGAATCGCGCCGATCAAAGTGTTCGTCCACGTCACGCGCTTGAGCGGCGTGTATATGAAAAGGTAGCTCACGAGCGTCACGGCGCCGATGACGCTGGTCAAAAGATTCACGAGCAGCGCGAGATAAATCAGTCCAACCACGGAACACACGCCGCCAAAAATGGCGACGGTCGCCGGCTGCAAGCGGCCGGAAGGCAATGGCCGTGTCGCCGTGCGGCGCATCTTCGCGTCGTATTCGCGTTCCAACAGCTGGTTCAACGCCGCCGCGCCGGCCGCGACGAGTGCCGTGCCGAGCAGCGCATGAAACATCAAAACAAAATTCTGTGCGCCCCGGCCGCCGACATAAAAGCCGACATACGTCGTGAGCAGCACGAGCATGGTGAGCCGTGCCTTGACGAGGTCTGCAAATACTGCCGTCCAACTTTTTTCGGTGGAAGCCGCACTTAAAATTTCCGCTGAAACTTCTTTCATTAATCCTAGTTTTGGGCGCAAAAGAATCACGCCTAATTCAACCTATTTTGCGCTGCCTTGACAAATTAAGTCAATGCTGTTCGTCGGGCGGCGACGAGCCACCACAACGCGCCGACCAGCAACGCGAGCGCACCGACCATGACGTGCCCGGTGGCGATATCCGCCGCTTTATTGGTCCAAATCGTCGCCGCGCCGAGCAGGATTTGCAACGTGAGCAAACCCAGCCACACAAACGCAAATTTTGTGAGCCCATCGCGGCCGCCCAATTTTTTGCGCGCGAGCATAGCCGCCGCCGCGACGCCGAGAAAAATCGCGTAGGCCACCAGCCGATGGATCATTTGCAGATTCACTTGAAACGCGGTGAGCGGTTTGACGTTGTTGATTTCAACACGCTCGGCGTTGTAACGCGCGATGGCTTCGGCGCTCGTGTCCGGCCAGATTTTGCCATGCGCGAGCGGGAAATCGGAAATTGCCAGGCCGGCATGCTGGTGACGCATGGTCGCCGCGATGAGCAGTTGGATGAAAATTAAAATCGTAATGTAAAGCACATGGCTGCGCAGGCCGCGCGGAACGGCAAGCTGTTTTTGCGCCGCTGAATTTTGCCACCAGCGGCTGGTGACCAGCGCGATGGCGCAGACGAGCACGAGAAATGTTTGCGCGACGGCTCCGTGAAAAATCCCGAGGTTGTCCATTTGCAAACGCACGCGGAGCCCGCCGAGAATTCCTTGCGCGACCACGAGCAGGAACGCAGCAATGCCCAACCAAGTCAGCCATTTGCGCGAATCTTTAAGCCAGAGCCAGACCGCGAGAATGGTGGTCAGCAAACCGACCACCGATGCGAGCAGCCGGTGCGTGTGTTCAAAAAACGCGCCGCCGGTCCAGAATTTGATCGGCAGCGCAAACATGTTGTAGCCGTAGCTCGTCGGCCAGTCGGGCACGGACATCCCGGCTTCATGGCTGGTGACGAGGCCGCCCAAGCCGATG
This sequence comes from uncultured Verrucomicrobia subdivision 3 bacterium, assembly GCA_903884535.1. Lineage (GTDB taxonomy): Bacteria > Verrucomicrobiota > Verrucomicrobiia > Limisphaerales > UBA11358 > UBA11358. The sequence continues at coordinate 8,761 of CAISEZ010000094.1, read as the reverse complement.
AGCAGAAAGGTGGCGACCGCATTCAGCACGGCGAACCAAAACAGCGCGGGATTGTATTTATTGTTCATGCCTGAAAAAGAACGACCGCTGCGGTTTTCGCGCGCAGCGGTCGCCGGAAAACGGAACGGTTATTTGATTTCGAACGTGAAATTCTGCGCCACGCCGGCGTCCTTAATTTCAACATCCGCAGTTTGCGCGCCCAGCTTGCGGTGCGCCGCTTCAATCGTATATTTGCCGGGCGGCACGTCTTTGATGGTGAATTTGCCGTCTTTGTCGGTCACAGCAAAATACGGATGATCATAAACGCTGACCCACGCGAACATCCACGGATGCACGTCGCACTGGAATTTCAAAAACGGCTCCGGCTTGTCAAACGTGAAGGTCAAATCCGCGCCGCCGGGCATCTGCACCATGTTTTGCGGCGCATTATCCTTGGGCACGGTGTGGACATTGTGAACGCAGTTGTCGGAATTTTTCACGATGACTTTCTGGCCGGTCTGCACCGCAAGAATCTGCGGCATGTAAAGACAGCCCTTTTGATCCATCACCACCGGCGCGGCGCTCGCGCCCGTGGATTTACCAGAAATTCCTTTGAGTGAAACGATCACGTCGGCCAGTTCGCCGCCCGCGCCCACCACATAAAATTTGGTTTTCGGCAAGCCGCTCGCGTAAGCCGCGCTGCAATTCGGATCGTCCTTGATCGGGGTGAGTTCCTTTTCGGCCGGCGCGGTGCCCTTGAGCGTGATCGTGCCGGTGATGTCCGCCGCGCGCGACAATTGGAATGCACCAAACGCCGCCAGAGTCAGGATTAAAATGGATTTCTTCATATTTTAACTGTTTTGATTTTCAGCGCAGCAAACTAGCACTGCGTTAAAATCTCGGCAAGTGGTTTGTGAAATAATTCACAAGGCTGGCCAGATTTGAACAAATTTTGGCTACACGCGGCTGTTACCAAGTGACCTTTGATGCGGCTATAAATTCTTCATGACGCGGGCCATTTCCAGCGCGGTTTGTGCCGCTTCGGTGCCTCGATTGTGTTTCTGGTCCAGACAGCGCTCGCGCGCCTGCTGCTCGTTTTCCAAAAGCAAAACCTCGTGGATGACGGGCACCTCGTGCTGGATTTGGATTTGCACGAGCGCGTTGCTCACGGCCTCGCCGATGTGCTGCGCGTGCGTGGTGGCACCGCGCAAGATGACGCCGAGACAAATGATGGCGGAAAGCGCGGCGTCAGGCGCGAGGCGCGAGGCGCGAGCCAGCTTGGCGGCGACGACGGGGATTTCATACGCGCCTGGCACGCGGATGATTTGCACCGTGCCACCGGCGCGGAGAATTTCCGCCTTGGCCGCGCGCAACATGGCGTCCACATAGCGCGCATTATATTTCGACGCGATGATGGCGAAGGTGCCGCCTGTTTTGCGAACCGTTTTGGTTTTGATTGGTTTTAGCATAATTCAAAATGGGTGTGTCCAAGCAAACCATAGAAAGACTGGCCAAGCCACAAAAGCAATTGGAACTGAAGCAATCAATGGTATTTTCGGCGCAACCTTGAAAGCGATAAAAAGCGCAAAACAAACTCCACCGACAAAAGCAAGATAGAGCCACGCAACAGAACTGTGCAGCATTGAATCTACCCATGAATCAACAAGTTTATTGTTCTTTAGTAGAATCAAAGAAGAAATTGGAAAAAGCGCCATGAATAATGCACCGACTCGTTTTTGTGCTTCACTTGATTTCTGAAACGGTTCTTCGCCCCAACGAATAATCCGTCCAGATCGAAATGAAACTAAAACATCTATTGTCCGCAAAATAAATCTTACGAATTTATTATGCTGATTTAATTTCATAGAAGATGTCCCATCTTCTCGCGCTTGGTTTTCAGGTAGCGCGCGTTGTGCGGATTGGGCTTCACGCGAATCGGCACCTGCTCGACGATTTCCAAGCCGTAGCCTTCCAGCCCGACCAGTTTTTTCGGATTGTTCGTCAGCAGCCGGATGGTTTTCAGGCCGAGATCGCAGAGGATTTGTGCGCCGAGACCGTATTCGCGCAGATCCATGTCGAAGCCGAGTTTTTCGTTGGCCTCGACCGTGTCGTAACCCTGCTCCTGTAATTTGTAGGCCTGAATTTTCGGGCCGAGACCGATGCCGCGTCCTTCCTGCCGCATGTAAAGCACCACGCCACTGCCGGCGTCGGCCACTTGTTGCATGGCGCGATGCAATTGCGGTCCGCAGTCGCAACGGCGCGAACCGAAGACGTCGCCGGTGAGACATTCGCTGTGGACGCGCACCAAAACATTTTTTTTGCCGGAAATTTCTCCACGCACCAGCGCGAGGTGATGCTGGCCGTCTATTTTGGAGCGATACAAATGCAGATCGAAATCACCGTAGTCGGTCGGCATTTTGATGATCTCAATCGGCTCGACCAATTTTTCGCCGGCGCGGCGGAACTTAATTAACTCCTCGATGGTGCAAATTTTAAGGCGATGCTTTTTGCCGAACTTCGTCAATTCGGGCAGACGCGCCATCGCGCCGTCGTCGCGCATAATTTCGCAGATAACGCCGATGGGACGGCAGCCGGCGAGCTTGACCAAATCCACGGCGGCTTCGGTGTGGCCGGCGCGCTGCAGCACGCCGCCGGAACGGGCGCGGAGCGGAAAAATGTGGCCCGGCTGCACCAGATCATCGGGCACAGCGGTCGGCGATGACATGACTTCAATCGTCTTGGCGCGGTCGGCGGCGCTGATGCCGCTGCCGATGCCGTGCGCGGCATCCACGCTGACCTGGAAATCGGTGCGGAAACTTTCGCGGTTCTGCTGCACCATGCGGTCGATGCCGAGCTGCTGCAGCCGTTCGCCGGTGGTCGGAACGCAGATCAATCCGCGGCCGAACTTGGCCATGAAGTTCACGGCGGCGGGCGTGACGTGCTGGCCGGCCATGACGAGGTCGCCCTCGTTCTCGCGGTCGGCATCGTCCACCACGATGACCATTTTGCCTTTGCGCAGATCGGTGATGACGGATTCGATGGAATCAAAGCGTGTTTTCATCGCAGAACAGGCTACTGGCCGCGCGGCAAAACGCCACTTCAATCGTGGCGGAATGGTCGGGGCGACATTTTTTGTTTGTGCGCAGGCAAAGTTTGATTAAAGTCCAAGTTCAGTTTTGCGAATCGTTCCAGGCGAAGGTTTATGGCGCCACCAAAAAAATGCCATCCCGACTACTCGAAAAAAAAACCGGCAGCACGACGGACTTGCAGGAAAACCTGCGTCGGCTGGACCGCCTCGCCAATCTTGGCCTCGTCGCCGCCAGCGCCGCGCATGAAATCAAAAACGGCCTGGTCGCCGTCAGCACCTTTGTCGAACTCGCTGCGCAGAAAAGCGACGAACCGGAAATGGCCGAGCTGGTCCGGCGGGAATTGCGGCGCATCAACGGGCTGGTGACGCAAATGCTGCGGTTCGCCGCCCCGAAACCGGCGACCTTTGCGCCGGTGCTCGTGCACGAGCTGCTGGATCATTCGCTGCGTTTGCTGGAACACCAGATGAACGGCCAGATGATCACGCTCAAACGCGATTTTGCCGCGACGCCCGACACGGTGCAGGGCGATGAATCGCAGATGCAACAGGCGTTCATGAACCTGCTGCTCAATGCCGTCGAAGCCATTGGCAACCACGGCGAACTTGCGGTCACCACGCAATCCGCCACGGATCTCCAGGGCCGTCGCCGGCTGCTGCTTCACATTCATGATTCCGGACCGGGCATCACGGCGGAAGATTTGCCACATCTGTTCGAGCCGTTTTTCACCACGAAGCAAAATGGCACCGGCTTGGGCCTGGCGATCAGCCGGCGCGTGGTTGAGGAGCATCGCGGCACGATTGAAATTCAGAGCGCCGTTGGCAGCGGCACCACTTTCACCCTGTCGCTGCCGGCGGAATAATTATTCGCCGACGATGCGGTAGGGATTTACCGTGTCTTCGCCGACACCCATCGCCGGCGATGCCTTGAGCGACAGCGCGAAGGAAATCGTAAAATCCGTGGCGCTGTTCACATTGTTGACCACGCCGAAGGTCAGCGCGCCGGTGAAGCTCCGGAGGTCGCGGTAAAGCGTGTAATATTGTTCCTGCAAACGGCCGGACTGCGCGTCGAAATTATGCGTGGCGCGCAAACCCCAGTTGTCATTCACGCGGTAAAATAAAGTGCTGCGGATGTAATTATTTTGTCCGCCCGCAAAATTGTTCGCCAGATCGTTGTTCAAATACCAGTGGCCGATGCCCCAACTCCAGCGGTCGTTCGGCGAGAAGGTCAACTGGTGCAGCGCCATTTTCAAATCGCCCCGGTCGAGGTCGTAGCGGAGTTCCGATTCCGCCGTCAGCCACGAGCGCGGCCGAAACTTGACCACCGAATACAGGTCGTTCAAATCGCTCTGCTTGTTGGTCGTGCCGGCGATGTAGCCGGGATCGAGCCGCCAGTCGAGCAGCACATTCCAGCTCAACAAATCCTCGATCTGCCCGCCGCGTTTCGTCTGCAGCGCATTGCGCAGGCCGAACCGGATCACGTTCTGCGCGTCCACGGAATCAATGCTGTTGTAGTCGGGGAAATCCACCGGCGCAAGCTGCAGCGCCGGCATGTCGCTGTCGAACTGTGGCAACTGTTCAAACGGAGTGCTGGGGCGCGGCACAAAAACGTAATCCGCCGACGGCTCCATGACGTGGCGCAGCCCGTCCACTTGGAAAAAGGAATTGGTTGCGTTGGCCCACAGCCGCGAGACTTTGAACGACACTTTGACGCCGGTGTTCAAGACGCCGCGATACGCCTCGGCATTCGAGTTCGTGTAGCTCGAACTGCGGCTGCTGTAATAAGTGAACCGCCCGCCAACGCGCGGCGCAACGTTGAGCCAGTGGAAAAAGGTCCACGGCAACGTGAGCTGATGATAAGTGTCAGCGCGGGCGCCGGAGTCGGCGTAAAATCCATTGGTGCCGTAATAACTTCCGTTAGTGTTGTTGGCGTTTGAGACAAACGAGCGATACCAGCCGACCGAGCTCTGGCTGTCATAAAACACCGGTGTGTCCAAAACTTGCTGGCGGAAACCGGTGAGCTGCACATCGGGCAGGCGTTCGATCTGGCTGAAAAAACTGTTCGCGCGCGGCGTGGCCAGCGCGTCGAGACTCCAGTTGTCCCAGTATTTGTTCGCCTCGACAAACGTGTTCGGCTGCGGATTCGCGCCGTAATCGCCTTCGTAAAAATCATGCACGAACAGCGGGTCGCTCTGATAATTCACCAGCGCCTTCAGATTCAGATTCGTCGCGGGCGTGGCCTGCCAGCCGAGATAAAACCGCTGGCGATTCTCCGGGATGCGGCCGTAAAACGGCAACCCGTTTGTGCCGGAATAGGGCCGCGCGTCGTTCTGATAATAATATTTAATCGCCGCGTCGCCCCACTGGCCGAGGTGCAAATTGACATCCGGCCCCGCGCCCACGCCGCGCCGCGAGCGGTAGTCCAGATGGATTTTTCCATCCGCCACATCGCCGAGAAACCAGGTGTAAGTGTTCAGCAGATAGCCGCCGTAACGGCTGCGATAGCCGGGCGAGGTCGTGAAATTATTCGCGTGCGGCCCGAGGTTGCGCTGGTAATACGGAAAATAAAACACTGGCACGCCTTCGACAAACACCACCGCGTTCCACATCCGAACAGACTTGCCGGGGATGACTTTGATTTTGGTCGCGCGGACTTTATACGCCGGGTCCGCCGCGTCGTCCGTAGTCACAAACGCATTGCCCGCAGTATAAACTCGGTTGCTGCCGTCGCCCGTCAAACTGACGCCGCCCGCAAACACCGGCGCTTTGCCGGTGCGAAACTGTTCGCTGCGCATCTGGCGCGTCTTGAAATTATATTGAATGTGGTCGCCCACCCAGAGCTGGTCGCCGGACTCGATGCGGACATTGCCGTCTGCCTCCACGTCGCCGGACTTCATGTTCACCGAGGCGGTGTCCGCCGTGAGCACCGCGCTGCCGTGATTGTAGTTCACATAAACGCCGTTCGTGCCCGTCGCCGTGCCCGTGGCCGAATCATAATCCACCTTGCCCTCGACCGTGCCGGGAAGGATCTGATTCAACGCCTGCACCTCCCACGACGGCTGGTCCTGGGCGCGGACAAGGCAGGGGAAAAACAGCGCGGCCAGAAGAGCCAGCGCGGCAATGGCGGAAAATTTTCTCATTCGGCGCGGCCAATTAAACAGAACCAGCCGCGACTGCCAAGAGCGTTTTAACCGCCAAGACGCCAAGGCCGCCAAGTTTTGATGAGGAAAGCTGAAAAACAGGAATCGAAATCTTCCTGAATTCCCGCCTTCCCTATTTAAAAATCCGACTTGGCGGCCTTGGCGTCTTGGCGGTTCACTGGGGTTTCGGCCAGAATGCGAACACCACCGCCGCGAGGATGCACCCGAAGGCGGCGATGTAATTCCAGCGGATTTTTTCGCCGAGAAAAACCATCGCGAACACGCAAAAAACCGAGAGCGTGATGACCTCCTGCAGGATCTTGAGCTGCGTGACGGAATAGACCGCGTTGCCCCAGCGGTTGGCCGGAATCATGAAGACATATTCAAAAAATGCGATGCTCCAACTCGCCAGAATGACCAGCCAGAGCGGCGAGCTTTTGAATTTCGGGTTCAGGTTGCCATACCACGCGAAGGTCATGAAAACATTCGAGCAGGTGAGCAGCACAATGGGCAGCCAGCGGGATTGGGTTAGGTCGTTCATAATTTGGGTTGAATGAAAAGTCGGTAGCATTCGTTACAAAGCCAATCCTTACCGCTCGTATATCCGAATGAATGTTCCTCATCTTCAGTTTCAAATAAATCCCAAAAACAAATCATACAATGCTCATGCGGACGAATTTTTGGTGTGGTTTTATCATTCTGTCGTTTTTGCCATTTTTGCCGATTCCAATTTTTTGTGAGACAGTATTCAACTTGGTCGTCCACATAGGATTTATCCCATTCATATCCCCGAATCATTACTTTTGATTCACTCATAATCGCACCGGAATATTCTTCTCCTTCAAAAACCGTTTCACGTCGCCGACGGTGTAGGTGCCGAAATGGAAAATGCTCGCGGCAAGGACGGCGTCGGCTTTGCCGGCGAGCAGCACTTCGGCCATGTGTTCCAGCGTGCCCGCGCCGCCGCTGGCCACCACCGGCACGCCCACGGCTTCGCTCACGCGCCGCGTGATGACGAGGTCAAACCCAGCCTTCGTGCCGTCGGCGTCAATGGAGTTCAAAACAATTTCGCCCGCGCCGAGCACCACGGCGCGCTTGGCCCATTCCAGCGCGTCCAGACCGGTGTCCTTGCGGCCGCCGTGCGAGAACACGCCCCATTTGTCCGGCGCAATCTTCTTGGCGTCAATCGAAACCACAATGCACTGGCTGCCGAATTTTTCCGCGCCCTGCCGGATGAGTTCGGGATTGGCAATGGCGCTGGAGTTGATGGAAATTTTATCCGCGCCGGCGCGCAGCATGGTGAACATGTCCTCGACGGACTTGATGCCGCCGCCGACGGTGAGCGGCATGAAGCATTGGTCGGCGGCGCGCTCGATGACCTCCACCATCGTGCCGCGGCCGTGCGCAGTGGCGGTGATGTCGAAAAAAACCATTTCGTCCGCGCCCTGCTCGTTGTAGCGCAGGGCGAGTTCCACCGGGTCGCCGACATTGCGCAGGCCGCCCTTTTCGGCGACACCGAACTGGACGCCGCGCGTGACCTGGCCGGCGTGGACGTCGAGACACGGAATGACACGTTTTGCAATCACGGGATAATTAAAGGCCCAGTTGCGGTTGGGCGCAAATCATTCCGCGCCGCCAATTCCCCTGGGACGCAATAAAGTTGATTTTTTTTTGAACCGGTGCATTTTGTAACTGTCTGGTTACTTAACGTAAAATTTACCGAACATGAAACAACATCCTTTGATTTTGGCGATGGCGGCCTCGGCGGTGGTTTTGACGGGTTGCGTCAATCCTGACGGCACACAGAACAATACGGGTTCCGGCGCATTGATCGGCGGCGTCTTTGGCGCACTGACGGGCGCGGCCATCGGCGGGCGGAATCACGGCGGGCAGGACGCTTTGATCGGCGCGGCGGCGGGCGCGCTGGCCGGCGGCTTGATCGGCAATTCGGCGGACCGCGAACAGGAAGCGCGACTCAAAGCTCAGGCACCCCAAACTTATGAGCGAGTGGACCAGGGCACGCCGTTAGGAATCACCGATGTGAAAGCACTGGCCAAGGCCGGTGTCAGTGAGGATGTCATCATCAATCAAATCCATAATTCACGGACTATTTTTCATTTGAGCGCGGCGGATATCATTGACCTGCGCGATTCCGGCGTGACGGACAAAGTGGTCAATTACATGATCGACACGCAAAACACCGTGGGCGCCAACACCGCCGCCCCCAGCACAGTCGTGGTGCAGCAACCGCCGCCGCCTCTGCCGGTGGAAACGGTGGTCATCGCGCCCGGACCGGATTATGTGTGGATCGACGGCGAATGGATTTGGGCTGGCAGCTGGGTCTGGCGTGCCGGTTATTGGGGACATCCGCCGTATGGTCACGCGGTCTGGGTCGGTGGCCGGAGTTGGCACGACGGACGCGGCTGGCATGCCGAGCGCGGCCACTGGCGCTGAAATTTCCGTTGCGGAAATTGATTTACTTCGGGCACGGCGGAAAATATATTAGCGGCCTTGGTAGCCGATGTGGCGGAATTGGCAGACGCGCTAGACTCAAAAT
>CAISEZ010000093.1 GCA_903884535.1 uncultured Verrucomicrobia subdivision 3 bacterium | reverse complement strand
TTTTCCAATTCATCATCGCTGGAAGCCAAAAACCGCCGCCGGCCGGCGCTCGAAAAAAGGCGGCTTTGATTTTCCATTTTATTTTCCGCCCCGGCTGGGCTAGAGTCGTTGCATCAAGAACGGCACGCACATCAAATTCTGGGGCGTCCGCGGCTCTATTCCCACGCCGGGACCGGGCACGGTGCGTTACGGCGGCAACACCACCTGCGTCGAAATCCGTCACGGGAAGGATATTGTCATCCTTGATGGCGGCACCGGATTGCGCGAACTCGGCTTGGCGCTCATGGCGGAATTCAAAAAGAAGCCGCAAAACCTCACGCTGCTGATTTCACACACGCATTGGGATCATATCCAGGGGCTGCCTTTCTTTGCGCCGATCTACAATGCCCGCTGCCGCCTGCGCATCTGCGGCTGCGAAGGCGCCCGCAACAGCCTCGTCACCGCGCTCACCGGCCAGATGGAAAGCACCTACTTTCCCGTCCCGTTTTCCAAGCTGCCCAGCAACATTGAAATCGAAGAGTTGCGCGATTTTAATTTCGCCATCGGCAACGTCCTCGTCCGCGCCAAGCGAGCCAACCATCCCGGCGTCACCGTCGGCTACCGGCTGCTGACGCCCGACGGTTTGATCTGTTTTTTTCCCGACACCGAGCCGCGTCCCGGCGGCGACGACCGCGACATGATTGAATTCATCCGCGACGCCGATGTGCTGATCCTCGATTCTCAATACGACCGCGCTGAATATAAGCAGCATACCGGCTGGGGCCACGGCTGCGTGGATGATTCCGTGGCGCTCGCACTCAAAGCCGGCGTGAAAAAGCTCGTCCTGTTCCACCACGATCCGTATCACGACGACAAAAGAATCGATGCGTTTCTCAAGCACGCGCGCAATCTGGTGAAAAAGCTGCGCGGAAAATTGAAGGTTGAAGCCGCGCGGGAAGGCATGACCATTCAATTGGGCGGCTAGGGCACGCCGGTTAAACACCCGGCCAGCGAGCCGGCGTGGACTTAATTTCTCTCTTGTCATCCCGACATTCCCTGATATTCTTCCCGACCATTTTATGAAGACGGACATCCATCCGAAATATATCGACGCCGAAATCCGTTGCGCCTGCGGCAACGTGATCAAAACGCGTTCCACCAAGCCCAGCATCGTCATCGGCATCTGCAATGCCTGCCATCCGTTTTACACGGGTCAGCAAAAGTTCGTGGACACTGCCGGTCGCGTGGACAAGTTCCAACAGCGCGCCGCCAAAACGGCCGCCGCTCAGGCTGCCGCCGCGGTCAAAAAGAAAAAAGTTTAGCTTTGATCAGCTCACCGCCCGCAGCGCCGAAGTTTTCGGGGCTGCGGGCGGTTGCTTTTTTGTGGCGGCGCTCGGAGATCGCCGTCAAATTTTTTGGCGGTCACAGACCGCCGCTGTAATTTGCCGCAATTAAAATGGAACTGCGCCCGCACATCGAAAAATTTCGCAAACGCTACACGGAAATCGAAGCCGCGTTGAGCGATCCGAAGGTGTTTGACAACGCCCAGCGCGCGCAGGAATTGTCGCGGGAATATTCCCGGCTCAAGGAACTGGTCGCGACCGGTGACAATTTTTTCAAAGCGCTCGCCGATCTGGAGGAAAACCGCGCGCTGCTCAAAAGTGAACTGCCGGAATCGGAAATGGCGCAGATGGCCCGTGATGAAATTGCGCGGCTAGAAGCCGAAGAAAAAAAACTGGCGCAGGCCATTCAATTTGGGTTGGTGCCGCCGAACCCGACGGATTCGCGCAACACGATCATTGAAATCCGCGCCGGCGCGGGCGGCTCAGAATCGGCGTTGTTCGCGGCGGATTTGTATCGGATGTATTCGCGCTACTGCGAAACGCAAGGCTGGAAAACCGAGACGCTGGATTCCAATTCCTCGGATCTCGGCGGCTTCAAGGAAATTATTTTTCAGGTCAACGGGCAGGATGTTTACAAACGCCTGAAATACGAGAGCGGCGTGCATCGCGTGCAGCGCGTGCCGGCGACGGAAGCCCAGGGAAGAATTCACACAAGCACGACGACGGTTGCCGTATTACCGGAAGCCGAAGAAGTGGACGTGGAAATCAAGCCGGAGGAAATCGAAGTCAATGTCTGTCGCGCGTCCGGCAAAGGCGGTCAGGGCGTGAACACGACGGATTCGGCGGTGCAAATTATCCACAAGCCGACCGGCATGATCGTGCGCTGCGCGGACCAGCGTTCCCAACAGAAAAATAAAATCCAGGCGATGACCGTGCTGCGCTCGCGTTTGCTCGACATCAAAATCGCCGAGGAAAACGCGAAATACGCGGCGCACCGCAAGGACCAGGTCGGCACGGGCGACCGCAGTGAAAAAATCCGCACCTACAATTTTCCGCAGAACCGCGTCACGGATCACCGTGTCGAACTCACACTTTACAATCTGGCGAACGTGATTGACGGCGAACTGGACGGCTTGATCGGCCCGCTGATTACGCAAGAGATGGAAGAAAAGCTGGCGGCGTTGGCGCTATGATTCAATTAATTCAGCGCCAGTGGAAATCTGTTTGCCGCTGGTTACTCGTCGGGCTTGTTTTGGGCCTGATGGCATCGTGGGTTGTCGGCGGTGCGCTTTGCGCATCCGCCAATCATCCGGTCCCGCAGCCAAATGATTTGGCGGTTGAGCCGGTCAGTTTTTCAAGCGCGAGTGGCGCGATGATTCACGGCTGGCTGCTTCAAACCACGACCAATCGCGCCGTGGTGATTTTGCAACATGGCATTCGTGCGGATAAATCAACATTGGTCCAACGTGCAAAATTGCTGTCCCAGGCCGGCTACGAGGTTTTGCTTTTCGATTTTCAGGCGCACGGCGAAAGCGTCGGCAAACAAATCACGCTGGGATTTCTTGAGAGTCGCGATTCGCAGGCGGCGGTGGAATTTGTCCAAAAACGGTTTCCCGGAAAACCCATCGGTGTAATTGGCGTCTCGTTGGGCGCGGCGGCGGCGGCTCTGGCGAACCCGCCGCTGGATGTGCAGGCAATGGTGCTGGAGATGATGTTTCCCGATGTTGTGACGGCAACGAAAGATCGGATTGAAATCCGGCTCGGACCGCTCGGCCGCTGCTTATCGCCTTTGTTGACAGCTCAAATCGAGCCGCGAATCGGCTGCGGCTTAGATGATTTGAGACCCATTGTTGCAGTGGCAAAAATCAAAGCGCCAAAACTTTTTCTGGCCGGCACGGCCGACCAAGAAACTAAATTCAGCGAGGCCCGGCAGATTTTTGATAGCGCAGCAGAGCCAAAATTGTTTGTTCCCTTTGAGGGGGCGCGCCATCAAGACTTGCGGGATTTTGCTCCCGACAAATACAAACAGGCCGTTCTGGATTTTTTCGACACAAATTTAAAATGAAACTTACGAATTTTGAGCCGAAAGGACTGGTTTTTGACTGCGACGGCACGCTGGCCGACACGATGCCGCTGCACTGGCACGCGTGGCAGATGATCACGCAGCGGCACGGATTGCATTTTCCCGAGGACCGTTTTTATTCACTCGGCGGCGTGCCATCGCGCGATATTTTGAAGATGCTGGCGGCGGAGCAAGAACGTTCGCTCGACCACATCGCCGTGGCGCATGAAAAAGAGGAGGCGTATCTGCCGCTAATGCTGCAGGTCGAACCGATTCACGCCGTCGTGGAAATCGCGAAGGCAAATTTTGGGAAAATTCCGATGGCGGTCGCCTCGGGCGGCACGCAGCCGATTATCGTCAGCGTGCTGGAGCATTTGAAAATCCGGCATCTGTTTGACGCCGTGGTGACCAGCGAAATGGTGAAGCACCAGAAACCGGCGCCGGATATTTTTCTGGAAGCCGCGCGGCGCATCGGTGTGGACCCGAAATTTTGCCGGGGCTACGAAGACACGGATTTGGGCATGCAGGCAATCCGGTCCGCCGGCATGGACGCGGTGGACGTGCGCACGTTGCCGCAAAAATAAATTTGCCGCACCCGCCCGGCGGCCGGTTCCATCACAGATACGAGTCAACCGGCTCCGCGCCGAGCGTGCCGGCGAGTTTCTTCAAATACTCCGGCGACTCGACGGTTTCGAGCGTCTTGCGCGCCTGCGACAAACGGTCGGCGATGCCGAGCGTTTCCGAAACGTCGGCGTAATTCGGCCGGCGCAAAAACTGGTTCAGATACTCGACGTGCCGTTTCCACAGCGCGCGGTCCACTTTCTGTTTGGCCGCCAGCCGCGCCGCATACCAGTCGCTCGCCAGCAGATGTTCGCGCGTGAATAATTTCCGCACGTCGGCATGGTCGAGCGATTTTCCGTCCCACTCGTCGTTGCGCATGATGTGCAACAGCACTTGCATCGGCGGGCACGCCTGCGCAATGCTGCCGTCGTCAAAATACATTTGGGAGACGCGCTTCTGCGTGGCGACGATGTTGTCCATGCCGTCCGCGAAAATTTCTTTCGACTGCAATTCCGGCTTGAGCATCGCCTCGGTGAAGACGGCGTGCGGATGATTGAAGACGCGGCCGAAAAACGCGTGGACAAACCGCGCGTTGATGCGCCAGCCGAGCCGGCTCGCGAGAACTTTTTTGTCGCCGTGCTCGAAGTCCTGGCACTTTTCAAGAAAACGGTTCGCGATGAGAAATTTCGGATCGCGCTCTTCGGCCGTCAGCCGGCACCAGACTTCCGGCACGATCAAACTCACGTCGTGATCCACGCGGACGTTCGGACCGACATAGCCGGCGGCGGTGACGAAACCGTGGTGACCGCAGAGAATCCACGCGACGAGCGCGTTGTTCAAATCCATGATTGGCGGCAGCGCGTTGAACGGACCCTTGGTCAGCGCGCCTTCAGAACCCGCGCCGGTGGTCGAAGGCGATTTGCCCGTCATGCTGCAAATGAATTCCATGAACAGCTCCGGCAGCTCGAAAAAGTGAACCGGATTGTAACATGCCAGCGAACGCACGCCGGGTTCGGGCGGATTGTTGCGGCGGCCCGGCAGCAGCACATTGACCGGAGTGTAGAATGGCAGGTTCGGCGGGACGCGCCGGCGCAGCCGCGCGCAGATTTCGGCGGTGTAAGTTTCCTGCGCCCGCACCACGTCGGGCCGCTTTTGCAGGTAGCGCGGATTTTTTGTCGGCTTGCCGTCCACGAGGCGCGGATTGGCGGTGCAGACAAAAAATTCCGGCTCGCCGGTCTTCGCGATTTCGCGGATGAACGCCTGCATCGGCTCGGTGAACTGATGAAAGCCGAGCGCGTCCTCGACCATGTCGCGCGCCTTGGCCGGCGTGAGCGGCTCATAATTGGAAAAGAAATTGTCCGGCTGCACGAAATCGTTTTCCGCCTGTTTGTCGTAACCGCGATGGATCGCATCATCAGGCCGCTGGAACAAACGCTGTTCGCAGTTTTGCACAAATTTCACGGAAAGATTTTTATCCGTGGCCGGCGGCAGATTTTCCAGCGCGGCGGCGGGCACGACGGTGGAAGCCGTGATGTCGTCTTCCATCTGCACTTTGACGGCCGGATGAAAATCTTTACGCAATCCGAACGTGCGCCACGCACCGTCGGCATCAAACCCGACGCGCAGATAAGTGGTGACCAATTTTTTGTTGTCGCATTTCAGCTCGTTGCCGGGCGTGCCGTTGACGATGTCCACGCTGAAATGATCCGGCCAGTCCTTGCCCCATGCCGGTTTGAAATAGCGTTTCACGACGAAGACCAGCTCCTTGACGTGCTGCGGCACGCTGGCGAGCCACGCGTTGTATCCCGGCGTGTAATCGTGTTCGTCCGGCGTGAGCAGTTTGATGACCGAGCCGAGCGAGCGTTCCGGCGACAGCACGGCGCGGTGATCCACCTTGGTTTTTTCGGCAAAACGATTCGAGTAATCGCGGTCAATCAACTCGGCCACCCGCTCAAAGTCGGTTTTGAAATCGGCGACAAAAATGGAGCCGGTCAAAATCGCGTCGGTGATGGGTTTGGAAATTTCCGATTTGCCGCCGCCGGAAACCGTGCTGGGCTTGTGGCAGAAAGTTCCCTCCGCGACCGTGCCGACCAGCCGCCATTGCCGGCCGAAGCCCGGCGGTTTTTCCATGCGCACCTGGTAGCCGGATGGACGGACATAGGTTTTCTCCGGCGACAATTTGATGCTGTGTTCGCCGGCCTCGTTCGTCCACGACACTTTTTGCGTGTGCAGATCAAAATAGGCGTCGTGCGGCACATAAGTGATGGCCGGAAATTTTTTATCCAGCGCCCAGCCGTCGGAGCGCACGTCCATGACCTCGCCAAATTGCGCGGCCATTTCGTCGAAGGTGTGGCCGGTCTGGCGGACGTGGACTTCGCCGCTGAATTCCTCGCCAAGATCGTAGCTCTGAAACACCAGCGCGCCGCCGGCGTGTTCCTCTTCGGTTAAACCAAAAAGATTCGCGGCGTAGCTCAACTGCGTCTTCACCTCTTTTTTGCAATAACCAAAATAATTGTCGGCGATGATCGTCAGGATGACGCCGGTTTCGTCGCGGCAGGTCAGCTTGAAGGCGTTGCCGCCGTTGTAAAGTTCGTCCTCTTTTTTCCAGCACATGCCGTCGCGCTTTTGGCGTTCCGTGGCTTGATCAAATGCTGGCAGGCCGACGGATTTTTTTGTGAGCTTGGTCAGGTGCGGCGCGAGAATGATGCAGCCGGTGTGGCCGGTCCAATGTTCGGAATCGAGCGCGGCGTCATTTTCCGGCAGCAGCGGATCGCCGCCGTTGGTGAAAATGGCTTCGACGAAATCCAGGTTGCTGACCAGATTGCCCGGCACGAAGAAACGCACTTCCATGGATTTTTCGGAAATAAATCCCGGCACGGCGGGACAAACCAGCGGCCGCAATAAAAGCGAAACAAAACATTCCGCCGGCTTCGGCTGCGTGGAGGTAAATGGCAGTTTCAGCAATTCCTTCGGCGGCGTGAGCGCGTGGGCGAGAATTTTAGCGAAGGTCGCCTTCGGCACGCCGAGTTTGTCATCGGGAATTGGCAGGCCGCCTTCGCAGACGTGGAAAATGCCGGCGGTGGTGCGGCGGTCGCTTTTCGGATTGTGCAGCACGCCTTGTTTGACGCGGTAGGAATTGATGATGTCGGACGAAAAATCCTCGCGGTCCACGGGCAGCGACAGGACGCGGGCAAGGCCGGCGCGGTCCAGCGTGAAGGTGCGCGTGGGCAGTTTCGGCGCGGGCACGTCCTGCAAATAATCGTAGAGAAAAGTCTGGATGCGCTGGTCGGCGGGGCAGAGATGCGAACCGAGCAGGCGATCCTTTTCGCGCGACTGCGCGGCCATGGCGGCGGCGATCTCGACAAATTCCTTGTCGCCCTTCATCGGCACCGGCTGGCAGCCGATGAGGGCAAGCTTGACGTTGATGTGGGCAATCAAATGCGCGGGCAGTTGGCTATTCATGGTTAAACGGTTTCGTCCTGACCAAATCCTTGGCCATTACGTTGCCGGATACGCGGCCAATGGCAACTATTTTTTGTAGCGATCAAATCATTTTGCACTGCGGGAGGTAAAAATGTTGACGACCAGACGGATTTTTTGATTTCATTTCGCCAGGTAAAATCAGAAGAATTAATTGCTTATAGAAGTCAGAAGCAAAAATCAGCAGTTGCCTTAACCCGTTCGAATATAAAAATGAAAAATAATTCCGCCCGAAAAACCCAACCCGCTTTGCGTCAATACTCCCTGCTCACCGCCGTCGTGACGGTAGTCCTCGCGGCGACGAGTGCCAAGGCGGATGTCGTTTTCGACAACATATCGAATTACGAAGCCGGCAACACCAATTCCCATATCTCTGCGACCGGCTCGACGCCCAACACCTTCATGGGGGATGGCTATGTGCTCGCGGCCGGCGCGACGGACATCACCGGCTTTGATATTTTCCCGGTCAATCTTTCCGGCACCACCTACACCGGTTTGAAAATCAACATTTATGTCTGGGGCACGGTCAACACCGGCACCGTGAATGCCACCACGCCGGCGTTCGGCAATTTGCTGGGCAGCTATTAGCTGACCTCCAGCGGCACATTTACCACGGGTTTCTTTTACAATTTTGAAGGCAGCCCGGTCGGTTCCGCACCTGGCATCACCTTGGCGACTCCCGTTGCAATTTCCAGCACCACCGTCGGCGTGAGCTTCAATTACCAAGGCACCACCGATGGAGTCAATTACACCAGCATCAACAGCTTGACCTCGCTCATTCAATACGGCATGGCCCCGACGGTTGGCTCGCAGCAATTCAATGGTTACTACCGCAATGCGAATTCGGAAGTGGATGGCGATTTCACCTCAACCCTCCGGTCCCTGGGTTTTCAAAATCAAAGCCTCGCCCTGCGCATTTATGGCGATGTGCCCGAGCCGACCACGCTGGCGCTGCTCGGTGGCGGCACCGTGCTGCTGTTCCTGCGCCGTCGCAACGCTTGATTGCGCCGGCCGCAAACCGGTTGGCAACCAAACTTTGGTTTGCTGATCCATAAAATTATCCTCGTGCCGGAATTAAACTTCGGCGCGAGTTTTTATTTTGAAGGACTAACCGCAAATTTTTAAAACACCGACCCGCTTATTTTATTGCTGCGGGCGACTTGTTTTCCAAATCATAGCCAATGCTTGCGAGCAAACATCGTCTGCCCGGCGCCGTGGCTCTGGCCGCGCTGCTGATTTACGGCGTGACGTTGTGCTGGGGCACCACTGCGAACGGACTGGCCCTGACCGCCAACGTCGCGGGCTGGGACTGGCAGCCACTGCTGGACCAGCCGCTGACCTGGCTGCTGACCTTGCCCCTGCGCATCTTGCCCACGGCCTGGATTCCCGCCGGCCTGAATTTATTTTTGGCGCTTTGTGCGGCGTTGACCCTGGGAATTTTGGCGCGCTCTGTCGAACTGCTGCCGTGGGATTGCCTGCCGCCCAAAAATAGGAATTGGGTCAAAATTTTGCCGGTGCTGCTGGCCGCCGGTGTCTGCGGGCTGGAATTTAATTTTTGGCACGAGGCCACCGCCGGTGCGGGCGCGATGGTGAACCAACTGCTGCTCGCGGCCGCCATCGGTTGCCTGCTGGAATATCGCGCCGCCAAAGCTTCGCGCTGGCTGAACGCCGCCGCCGTCATCTGGGGGTTGGGATTGACGCAAAACTGGGTGATGCAACTTTGCCTGCCGATATTTATCGCCGCGCTAATCGCATTGCGCGGAAAGCGTTTTTTAAAGTGGTCGTTTTTATTGCGGATGGCCTTGCTGGGCCTCGCCGGTTTTTCCATTTATGCGCTGCCGGCAATTTTCAGCGGATTGAATCCGCATTGCGGTTTGAGTTTGGGGGCAGCCTGGCTCGCCACGCTCAAAGCCAGCAAAGGCGAATTACGGCTGCTCTTCTTCGGTTTGTGGACGCAGCACCGTCTGCTGACGTTGGTGGTGATTTTATTTTATCTCGTGCCCATCCTGTCCGCGTTGGTGCGCCTGCCGGATCGCGGCTCCAAAAATAAATCCAAGCTGGAACGCTTTCAGTTGCGGCTTTACCGGCTGGTGCGCGGCGCGCTACTCGTGGCGTGTCTCTGGCTCGCGTTTGAACCCAGTGTCGGTCCGCAACAAATCCTGCAGCATCAGTTTGGCGCTTTCCTGCCACTGTTGAGCTTCACTTATTTGAATGCGCTCGGCATCGCGTATTTGGCCGGCAACCTTTTGTTCGCCCTGCAAGTCCGGCCGGAGCCGGGCAAGCTCCGCGGCCGGGCGCGCAAAATCAATTCGTGGCGGCGGCGCAGCGTGCCCGTTTTATTCGCCGGCGCGTTCACCCTCGTCCTGTTTGCGCTCGCCGGCAGAAATGCCCCGGCGATTTGGGCGGGCAACCGTCAGCCGCTGGAAAACTTCGGAACCCTCGCCGCCGCTGCGCTCCCGCCGGAAGGCGGCATTCTGCTCGGCGACGACATGACCAAGCTCACCGCCGTGCAGGCTGCGCTGGCACATGTCAATCGCGGCCCCTGGCTGACGGTCGATCTGCCTGCGTTGGCCACCGCTGATTACCGGGCCGCACTTGAACGCCAGCAACCGCTCGGCTGGCTGACGGCATCGAACAAGCATGATTTAAATGCGCTCGAACAGTATCGCCTGCTGGAACAACTGGCGCACGCACGTCGCATTTTCTGCCTGTCACTCGTCCCGGGGCAACTGGTGTTGGAACAATTTTATCTCCAACCGGCGGGGCCGGTCGCAGAATTAAAACTGTTTGAACCGTTTCAATCCAGCGGCCCGCCGCTCCCGGCGGCCACGCTCGATGAAGTTGAAAAAAACTGGAACCGCGCCTGGTCTGAAAAAATGTCCGCGCTCGTCCCGGCAGCGACACAATCTCATTCCGTCTGGTGTAAAATGATTGGCAGGCTGGATCAGCATCTGGCGTTGGCCGCGGTGCCGGATTTGCAAAGCCGGCAGTTGGCCGATTGGTATTCCACAGCGCTCGACGAATGGGGCGTGCAGTTGCAACGCCACGACCGGCTCCCGGCCGCGCAGCGGCGCTTTGAGCAAGCGCTGGCGTTGTCAACGAATAATCTTTGCGCCCGCGTCAACCTCGAGTGCAATACCAATTTCCAGGCCGGCCGGCCGTTGAATCTGGCGGGCATCGAAGCCTTGGGTGCGCAATTCAATGACCTGACGCAACTCGCCCGCGTCATGGGACAATTTGGGCCGATGGACCAGCCGGCGGTGTGTTTCCTGTTTGGCCGTGAATGTCAACTGGCCGGGCTGCCGCGGCAGGCATTGCAGCAGCTGGACCGGGCCAACCGACTGGCACCCGCTGAACTTCCGCCCAAACTCGCGCAGGCCGAAATTTATTCCCGCTACCGGCAGGATGATCAAGTCTTCGAACGCGTAAAAACAATGCGCTCCAACCTGAAAATTCTTCCGGCGGCTGAAGCCGATCCGGTGAGCATCGAATTGGATGTGCTTGAAGCCAAAGCCTGGATGTCGCAGACCAACGCCGCCAAAGCACGCGGCATTTTGCAATTCATTTTGGAACGGCATCCCAATGATCCGGCTGCGCAAAGCCTGGTCTTGAGCGCGTATCTGAGTTTTGGCGACCTCACCAACGCGTTGCAATTCGTGACGCGCCGGCTCGCGGCCGCGCCCGACAATACTGATTACTTGAATCAGCAGGCGGGGATTTTGATGGAGCTGAATCAGCCGCAAAACGCGCTCGCGGTTCTGGATCGCGCCCTCGCCCTCACCAATCTGCCAAACCTGCGGCTGAATCACGCGCTGGCCTGTTTGCAAAGTGGGAACCTGCCGCAGGCCGAGGCGGAATACCGCCAGCTCGGGGCCGAACCGCCGGATGCGTTCCTCGTCCATCTGGGACTGGCCACCATCGCCGAACGCCGGCAGGATACGAACCTGGCCATTCACCAGTTGGAAATCTGTCTCACCAATGCGCCCGTCGGTTCGGCGCGTTGGGCCGAATCGCGGGCACGCCTGACTTTTCTCAAAGCGACCACCAGCGTCCAGGCGGATAAAAACTCTCCTCACGCGATGCCCTGATGGAATTTCCGGTGCAGAGTCGCGGCCGACTGCTTGAAAACGGAACCGGGTGGATTTCAAGAAAAACTTCTCACTGGGCTTGACCTCGATAAGCTGATAAAAAACTGGCGGCGTGAGTCAAACCAAACATCCCGGACTGGCCGTGTTCACACGCGTCACCGCGCTCACCGCACTTTATGTGCTGGGCGGGGTGCTGGGCAAAAAAGCTTCATTTCTGGCGGGCAGCGTGCAGCTGGTCTGGCCGCCGGCAGGCATTGCCCTGGCCGCGATCTTATTGTTCGGCTACGAATTCTGGCCGAGCATCGCGCTCGGCGCGGTTTTATTTTCCCTGATTGACGGCGCACCCTTGGGCTATTTCATGCTGGGCACGGTGCTGGGCAACACGGTGGGCGCGGTGCTGTGCGCCTACCTGTTGAAACGGCTCGTGCGTTTTGACAACGCGATGGAGCGGACGCGCGACGCGGCCGGCTACATTTTGCTGGCGTGCGCGCTGGGCACCACGGTCAACGCCGCCTTTAATGTCGTCGGCCTGATCTACGCCAAAAAAGCGGTCTGGGACGCGCTGGCGCCACTCACGCTGCAATGGTGGGTGCCGAATGCGCTGGCCATTTTGGTGGTGACGCCGGTCATCATCACCTGGGCCGTGCCGTCTTCCGTGCGGCTGACGTTCTGGCGGGTTTTGGAGGCGCTGTTGTGCTTGACGGGGCTGGTGGGCGGCACCCTGATTTCGTTCGACACGTGGCTGGTGTATGGCATCCAAAATTATCCGTTCGCCTATCTGCCGTATCCGTTTCTGGTGTGGGGCGCGCTGCGGTTCGGTCCGCGCGGCGCGGCGACCGGCACGCTGCTGGTCGCGTCGCTAGCGATTTATTCGCTGTGGCACGGCGGCGGGCCGTTTGTCACGGGCAACCTGACTGACAGCCTGCGTTTGGTTGGCAGCTACATCGGCATCATCGCGGTTTCCAACCTGCTGCTGGCCGCCGCTGCCAGCGAGCGCCGCCGGGCGCAGGCGGAACTGGTGGAAAATGAAAAGCGGCTGCGCGCCGTGGTGGCGGACCAGGAAGACCTGATCTGCCGGTTCCAACCGGACGGCACGATCACGTTTGCCAATCCGGCTTACTGCGCTTTTTACGGCAAGCCGGAGGCGGAATTGCTCGGCAAAAATTTTTTCAAAGACCTGGTCAAAGTGGAAGCGCGAACGCTGGAAGACAATTTCAAAGCACTGCCGGAAGACCGGCCGGTGTTGAATTTTGACCGCAAGGCCGAGGCCGCCGACGGCCATGTGGAATGGCAGCAATACAACCTGCGCCGGCTGAACCGCGGCGCCGGCACGGAAAAAGAATTCCAGGCGGTCATCCAAAACATCACGCCGCGCAAGCGCGCCGAACTCGCGTTGCAGGATGCCAAGGCCGAAGTCGAACGGGCCAATCTCGAATTGAAACATGCCGTGGCCGATGCCCGCGCCGCCGCCGAGCAGGCGAACCGCGCGAACACCGCCAAGAGCGAATTTCTCGCGAACATGAGCCACGAGATCCGCACGCCGCTCGGCGGCATCCTTGGCATGGTCGAGCTGCTGGCGCAGACGCGGCTAGACCGCCGCCAGCGCGAATTCGCCGATGCCGCTGCCGAGAGCGCCAACGCCTTGCTGCATGTCATCAACGACGTGCTGGATTTTTCCAAAATCGAGGCCGGCAAGATGACCATCGCCCGCGAGGATTTTTCCCTGCGCAGCATTGTGGATTCCGTTTTGGAAAATGCGGCCACGCGTGAGCCGGGGAAAAAACTCGCCCTCGCCGCCGTGGTCAATCGCGAAGTGCCGCATCACCTCGTCGGCGATCCCATCCGGCTTCGGCAGGTGCTGCTCAACCTCGTCGGCAACGGCATCAAATTCACCGACCACGGCGAAGTCGTCGTCCGCGTGTCGCCGCTGCTGCACGCGAAAGGCCGGATCAAATTGCGGTTTGAAGTCACCGACACCGGCATCGGGTTGACGCCCGAGCAGACCAAACTTCTGTTCCAGCCGTTCGTGCAGGCTGACACGTCGTCGTCGCGGAAATTCGGCGGCACCGGCCTTGGTCTGGCCATCTCACGGAAAATTGTTGAACTAATGGGCGGCCGCATCGGCGTTCACAGCGCCGCCGGCACTGGCTCGACGTTCTGGTTTGAGCTGCCATTTGAAGTGCCGCCACAGCCCGCTCTGGAACGCTGTTTTCCCGGTCTGGTGTTCATGCACACCGTCGTCGCCGTGCCGAATCCGAGCCTGCGCGAATCGCTCGTCGAACAATTGCGCGGCTGGGGTGTGGACAGCCGCGCCGTGGCGACCGTGGCCGATTTGGGCCGCGCACTCCGGCATGATTTGCGCGCCGCCGTGCTGCCGCTGGTGATCTGCGATGACGAAATGCTGACCCTCGGCGGCGTGGAGTTGCGCCGGCAGCTCGCCGACCAGCGCGACCGCGTGCAATGCCTGTTACTGACCAGCGCGGCCGCCTCACTCGGCGAGGAGGATGACGGCCTGGCGCTCTTTGCCAGTGTGCTGCTCAAACCCGTCCGCGAGCAGCCGCTGTTCACCGCGCTGGTGGACGTGATCCTCGGCAAAAAACCGGAACTCAACCGCGCGCTCAAAATGCCGGGCGACACGGAATTGATCCGCCGCGAAGACGCCGCGGCCAAACGCACGCCGATTTCCGATTTAAAAATTCTCGTTGCCGAGGATCATCCGTTCAACCGCAAGCTTTGCCAGTTGATGCTCGACACCTTCGGCGCGCGCGCCGACTGGGCCGTGAACGGGCGCGAAGCCGTGGAAAAATTCAAACCGGATTTTTACCACGCCATTCTCATGGACTGCAACATGCCCGAACTCGACGGCCACGAAGCCACCGCCGCCATCCGGCATCTCGAAATGGAAGCCAAAGCGGCGCATCCGGTCCGCATCATCGCCGTCACCGCCAACGCGCTCACCGGCGAACGCGAGCGCTGCCTCGCCGCCGGCATGGACGATTACATCGCCAAGCCGTTCACCGGCCAGCAGCTTTACAACGCGCTGATGGCCGCCATCCCGGCGGCCACCAGCCCGCCCGAAGAGTTCGATCCTGCCCGGCTCGAACAATTCTGCCAGGAACTCGACACCGCCGCCGTGTGCGACATGGTCGGCGATTTTCTGAAAGAACTGCCCGACCGCCTCGCGGAAATCCAGCGGCTCCACGCCGCCGGCCAGTGGCCCGAACTCGAACGCTCCGCGCATTCGCTCAAGGTCCTGTCGCTGCTGTTCGGTTTCCAGCCGCTCTCGGAAATCTTCCTCGCCATCGAGGATGCCGCCGAAGTGGGCGATGCGCCGCGCGCCGGGGCGGGTCTCGCGAAATTACAGACGCAGACCGAATCCGCCACGCAGAAACTGCGCCGCTGGCTGGAAGAACAGCGCGCCCGGCCCGCCTGAATGAATAACGACGTCAAAACTTGCGAACACCGAATTTCCCTGCGGCTGGAAACCGCGTGCGAATTTTCCGCCGTCCGCGCCGCCGTCGCGCAGGTGCAAAGCTGGCTCGCCGAAAAAAGACTGTCCGCCGACGATCTGGGCGCGTGGGAGTTGGCGCTGATGGAAGGTGCCAACAACGCGGTCAAATATGCGCCGCCCGCCGCGCAAAAGCTGCCGGTCGTCATTGAGATTTCCTGCGGCGAACGCGACGTGGAAGCGCGCATCACCGACCACACCGCCGGCTTTGACTGGCCGGCCGAGGTCAAACTGCCCGAGGACGAATCCGAAAGCGGCCGCGGTTTGTTCCTGATGAAATCGCTCACCGACCGCGCGGTTTATTTCCGGCATCCCGGCGAAAATATTCTGGTGCTACGCCGGGCGCGGCCGGCGGCGGACAAAAATATCTTGGCGGACACCGGCCAGTTGCAGCAGCGCCTCGCCGAAGCGGAAGGCGCGCTGAACGACATGGCCGCCGAGCTGTCGTCGAGCTACGAAAGTCTGGTGGCGATGTTTCGTTACAGCGCGGAACTCGGCAAAAACAACGATGTGAAAGATTTTTCGCAGCGGCTGCTCCGCGATCTGATGCAGATTGCCGAAGCCGACGGCGCGCTGCTGCGGCTGGTTTCGGCGGACGGAAAAAAACTGGAAACCTTGTTCGCCTCGCCCGAAAAAAATCGCGCCTTGATCCCAGCCGTGGATTTGACGGCGGATTTTTTGACCTCGGTGGAAGTGCGCGCCGCGCGCAGCCGGCAGGACATCTGGTTCGATCCCAAGGATGCGCTCGACGCCAACGATCCGCTGCGCGCGGTCATGCCGGTGGGCAACGGCGTCTGCCACGCGTTTTTTGTGGCGGACCAGCTCGTGGGCACTGCCGCGCTCGGCCGGCTGGCGGCGGACAAACCGTTTACCGCGGCGCAATTAAATTTGCTGCACACGTTCATTGATTTTCTGGCGATCCAAATCGTCAACGCGCGACTGCTCGACGAGCGCACGGCGGCGCGCGTCACGCGCCGTGAACTGGAAATCGCGGCGGACATCCAGCGTTCGCTGCTGCCAGCCAAATTGCCGGACTGCCCGCCGTTCGCCCTGGCGGCGGTGTGCGAAAGCGCGCTCCAGGTCGGCGGCGATTTTTACGACGTGATCCCGGCGGGCGACGGCGCCGTGCTGCTGGTGATCGCCGACGTGATGGGCAAGGGTGTGCCGGCCGCTTTGTTCGCGGCCGTGCTGCGCAGCACCATCCGCTCGATGTGCCATTTATTTCCGCAGCCGGGTGAACTGCTCGCGGCGGCGAACAGAATTTTGTTTCCCGATCTGTCGCGCGTGGACATGTTCGTGACGGCCAAGCTGGTTTACGTGGATGCGCGCCGAGGCGAGCTGGTTTCCGCCAGCGCGGGGCATTGTCCGCTGCTCGTGTGGCGACCCGGCGAAACCGCGCCGGGCTTGCTGGACCAGCCGGGATTTCCGCTGGGCATCGAGCCGGATACCATTTATCCGGCGACCGTGACACTGCTGCCGCCGGGCGGCGCGGCGCTGCTTTATACTGATGGCGTGACGGAATCGCGCACGGCCGACGGCGAACTGCTGGGCGAAAAAAAATTGCACCAATTGCTGGCGGAAGTCGCGGCGGCCACCCGCGACGCGGTGGTCGCCAAAAACTTTTTGCTCGAACGGCTCGCGGCGGAACGGAAATCCGCCCCGCTGCTGGATGACCAGACGTTTATTTTAATCCGACACCTCGCATGAACCCGACCCAAAAAATTCTCGTGGCCGACGATGAGATTTACATGTTGCGCCTATTGGAAATGACGTTCAAAAAAGGCGGCTATGAAGTCGTGACCTGCCGCGACGGCCAGGAGGCGCTGCAGCTGGCGGGCACGGGATTGCCGGACTTGATCGTGCTGGACGTGATGATGCCGGGCCTCGACGGCCTCGGCGCGTTGCGGCAATTGAAGGAAAATGCCGCGACGAAAAACATTCCCGTGGTGGTGCTTTCGGCGAAGGGCCACGCGCTGACCCGCGTCGAGGCCGAGGTGGCCGGCGCGGCGCTGTTTTTGGCAAAACCATTCAGTCCGAATCAACTGCTCAGCGAGCTGCAAAAAATTATCGGGCAGAAAAAACCATGAAAATTTTCCCGGTCGCATATTTTTCCAGACTTGGAGTCCGGCCCGTTCGCTGCTAAAAGTCTGTCGTCTTATGCCGACCACTTCGCCAGCCGTCCCGACCGAGCGCGCGCCCATCGCGATTCTCGGCGTGCCGTTTGACAACGTCACGCTGGACGATGCACTGGCCGTCATTACCGCGATGTTGGCGTCGGGCCGGCCGCATTATGCCGCGACGGTGGATGTGAGCTTTTTAGTGGAAGCGATGGAAGATGTGGAACTGCGCCGGATTTTGTTCGACGCGCATCTCGTGCTGGCGGGCGAAAAGCCGGTGGTCTGGGCGTCAAAAATGCTGGGCAATCCGGTGCCCGCCTGCATTCCGGCCTTGCGGCTGGTGCCGCCGCTGCTGGCGTTGGCGGAACAGAAAAACTGGCGCGTCTTTTTTCTCGGCGGCACCGAGCAAAGCGTGGTTGCCGCAGCCGAAAAGGTCCTCGCCAAGCATCCCCGCCTCCAGGTGGCCGGCACGTATTCGCCGCCGGAAAAACCGGTGCTAGAAATGGACCACACCGACATCCTGCACCGGCTGCACGCCGTGAAGCCGGACATTTTGCTCGTGGCGTTCGGTTGCCCGAAAGAGGAAAAATGGATCAACATGAATTTCCGCGAGGCCCGCGTGCCGTTCATCATCGGCATCGGGGCGACGCTGGATTTTCTCGCCGGCACGATGCCGTTGAAGCGCGCCGCGCCGCAGTCGAACACCAAAAAAATCTGGAATTTCAGCCGCGCCATTTTGCGGCAAAGCTGGCAGTTGCGCACGCGCAAGTCCGCAACTTCCGCCGACGAGGCGAACGTCATGCCGGATCCGTTCGGCAATCTGGTCGTCCGGGCCCCGGTCCGGCTGGGCGCGGCGGAAGTGGCCGTGTGCCGTGCCGAATGGCTGCGCGCGGTGGACAGCGGCCATGTGATGTTTGATTTGTCGGACACGGTTTTCGCCGACAGCACGGGCATCGGGCTGCTGATCCGGCTGCGCAAACAAGCCCGCGAACTGGGCAACCAGTTTATTCTGGTCGCGCCCCGGCCGCCGATTGCGGCGGCGCTCCGGCTGATGAAGCTGGACGAATTTTTCACCATTCAAGCCAGCCTGGCTGGCGCGCGGATTTTGATGGAAAGCGCGGCGGGCGCGCCAACGGTCACCAGCGGCGTGCTGGAAACCGAATTGCAGATCCGCTGGGTCGGCGAAATCACCGCGCTGAACGTGGTGGAATTGGGCGCTTACACCGAATCAGAATTGTCGCAGGTGACGCCGGGGATGAGTGTGGTGATTGACCTGTCGCGCGTGACGTTCGTGGACAGCACGGGCATCGGCCTGATGCTGCGCTTCAAAAAAAATCTGAAGCGCCGTGACGTCGCACTCAAATTCATCAACGTCTCCGGCTCGGTGCTGAACGTCTTCCGGCACACGCGGCTGGAGGAATATCTACTCGGCGCGGAAAAATAAAAGCCGCCGCCGCCCGGGGCCGCGGTCAGGCGTTTTCCGAAACGGTTGCTCCCTTTTTAATCGGCAACTGGATTTTGTTTAGGAACTGCAAAAAATGTCCAGGCACATGCGCCGGATTAAACTTGCCAGGCCGCCCGCTGGTGAATTAAAACAGATTATCGTCACAAGGAGCTTTTTCACTGGCATGAATCCGAACCTTAAAGGATGTGGTTTTGACACTGGCCTTTCCCGGTGCAAGGGAACTCACTTGGGCTGGCCGGCAACCGCGTGGGTCACCAGGCTGAATGGCTGGCACAAAAACCCTCTGATTCATGATACCCTGAAGCAGTTTTACAAATTGACGGGCTTGACCGTCAAGCTGCGCCCGGCGACCGAACCCCAATTCAAAATTCCGGTCACGGCTTTTTGCCGGCAGGTGACAACGCTGTCGGGCGGCTGCCCAATTTGCCAGCAATTGCAAACGCAGTTGTTTCACCGGCTGGCGGCCAAGCTCAAGGCGCATCAGCTTTTCTGCCCGGCGGGAATCATCCATCTGGCGGTGCCAGTGGTGGTCGCCGGCAACCATGTCGCGACCATCGTGGGCGGCAGCGTGCGGCTGCGAATGCCCAGCCCCGCGCGCTTCGCCTGCTGCTGTCGGCAACTGGGACTGCATGCGCACAACGGTCGCCTGCGGCTGTTGCGCCGGGCATTTTTTTCCACGCCGGCGCTGACCCCGCCGGAACTGGCGGCGGCGGTCAAGTTGCTGCAAACGCTGGCGCAATTTTTCGGACTGGCACTCCAACAACCAAATCCCGCCGCCCATTTGAATCCGGAACCGGCGCGTGTGGTGATCGCCAAACAATTTGTCCGCGAACATTTGGCGGAACCACTCACCACCGCGCAGGCCGCCGCCGCCGCCGGGGTGACGAACTCGTATTTTTGCCGGTTGTTTCATCAGTCCACCGGGCAAACGTTCCATGACTACCTGGCGTCGCTGCGCGTGACGGCCGCCCAGGCCGCGCTGGCCCGGACGCTGCAGCCGATCAGTGAGATCGCGTTCGCGGTGGGATTTCAGTCCATTCCCGATTTCAACCGCGTCTTCAAACACAAAACCCAGATGGCCCCTTCGCAATACCGGCGAACCCATTACCAGGCCGTCGTGCCGTAAGAGTCGGATTCTGATCCGATGAGGCGGCCCGAAAAATCCGGCCCGCGGGTGTCGGAAGTCAAACGGCGTTAAGAAAGGATTAACCGCGTGTAGCTAATCTTCGGGGACTGTGCTGACATCAATCTTACTGGGCATCAGGATATGGAGAGACGTCACACAAAAACAAAAAACGCGCCGTTCACCGTGGGCCAAAACGGGTCGCCGTTCCAGCGCACCGACTCTCACCATAACTTTGCTTTTGCCAACCAATGGAGGAAATCATGAAAACAAAAAACACGACCAACACCACTACCTCATACTTGACCAAACTTTTCCGACTTCGAACGGCCCCCGCGCGCTGGACTGGGCTGCTCATTCTCGGCGTTGGCTTGCTTTGCCTTCCCGCCAGCGGCGCGACGTTGAGTTGGTCGGGCGGCGGCGGTGCCAACGCCAATTGGAACTACAACGCCAACTGGGGATATGTCGGCACTCCCGCCAACGGCGATACGGTGATTTTTCCCGCCAGCCAGCCAAATCTGGTCAACACCAATAATATTGTCGGCCTGACCTTGAATCAAATCCGCTTTGTCGGTGCGGGCGGCGGTTATGATATCCGCGGTAATGCTTTCACGCTGACCAACGGCATTGTGGCCACAAACACCACTGGAGCTAACACGATTGAAAATAGCATTACCCTGGCCACCGCCACCGCGCTGATTGTTGTCAGCAACGGCGTCAGCTTGACTTTGGATGGCAACCTAACCGGCTCGGTCGGGGTGACCAAGGCGGGTTTAGGCACAATGCTCTACCAATGTTCAGGGAATAATACTTACGCCGGCACCACACTAGTCGCTGGCGGCACGCTACAGTTGAATGTTGGTGGTAGCAGCGCCTTCGGAGGATCGCTGGTGATTGGTGACGGCACTGGCACCGGCAGTCCCACGGTTCAACATCTTCAAAGCACCGAGATTGCCGACACGGCCCCCATCACTATCAATCTCACCGGCACGCTGAATTTGAATAACTGGAGCGAAGTCATCGGCACAAACCTGACGTTAAGCGGTGGCTCGGTTGCACTCGGTAGCGGCAGCCTGACCCTGACTGCGCCCAGCACGATTACGGTGAATGGTGGAGCGCCGAGTTACATTACCGGCACAGGCAGTGTTCAACTCGGAGCCGGACCGTGCGAGGTGGCGGTTGCGAGCAGTGCTACTCTTTTTGTGTATCCCAGTGTGCAGGGAACCGCTGCCATCACGAAGACGGGGCCGGGCACCCTCTATCTTTATGGGGCGAACATTTACACCGGACTAACGACCATCAGTCAGGGCTGGTTGTGGGCGTTTAATTCGTTGGCTCTGGGCGCGACCAACAGCGGCACGGTGGTCAGCAACGGCGCATCCTTGGTTTTGCAGGGCAACATCGGCATTACTAACGAAGCGCTGACATTAAATGGACCGGGAGTCAGCAGTGGTTGGGGAGCTTTGGATGTTGAGAACGGCACCAATACTTGGGCCGGGCCGATCACCCTCAACACAAATAGCACGTTGGACGCCTGGGATTCTGCGGCGGCGCTGCATGTTGTCGGAGCGATCGGCGGCGCAGGCGGACTGGAATTGTTCGGCTACGGCGCGCATTATTTTGAAGGAACCACTGCCAACACTTACGGGGGCATCACCACGGTGGATGGCACCGCCACATTGTTCCCGAACAAGCCGGCTATCGCGTGGACAACGGTTCCGGCTGCGCTGGTTATCAACGGCACCGTCCGGCCGCTGGCAAATTACCAGATACACTTTGATTCGTCAGTGAGCATCAATGACGGGGGGCTTTTAGACGTGAATGGTTACGCGACCTATATCGGCGCATTAAACGGCACTGGGGGATCGAGCATCGCGTTGGGCGGGGCCTACCTTGATGTGGACTACGGCTTCAGCGGCACGTCAACCTTTGGCGGACTCATCACCGGCGCGGGCACCGTGGACAAACAATATCCGTCCACCCTCATCCTAACCAACAACAATACTTACACCGGACTGACCAAAGTGACCACCGGCACTCTATTGGTCAACGGCTCGCAACCGCAATGCCCCATCAGTGTCAATACCGGCGCATTTTTAGGCGGTTCGGGAACCGTCGGCGCGATTACTTTGAATGGTAGCACCATTGCCACCGGCTCGGCGCAACTCCAAGTGACGGGTGACATCAATGTGCTGGCCTCCAGTTCGCCGGCACAAATCACCGGAGCCGTCCGGTTCTCCAACGGACTGCGCACCATCACGGTGGATAACGGATCGGCGTCTCATAACATATACATCACCGCCAGCCTAGCCGATGCCGGCGGCGGCTTGCAAATTGTCAACGGGGCCACGCCCGGTGCCTGGCTGGCATTGCAGGGCAGTAATTCTTTCACCGGGCCGCTGACCATCAGCGGCGACCTGACCGTCAGCGCGGAAACGCCGTGGGCTTTGGGTGCGGCAAGCGGCAATACTTTCGTGACCAACAGCGGCGAGCTCTTTGTCTATTCAACCGGAATCACAAATGAGACGGTGACGCTCGCCGACGGCACAGCGCTGACTGCACAATATAATTGCACTTGGGCCGGTCCCATCACCCTGGCTGGCAATGCGACGATCAAGGGTTTTGCCACCACTGGGATTTTTGACATGCAAGGTGCCATCACCGGCACGGGCAATCTGACTCTGACCAGCGGCGGGGCGACGAACCGGTTCTCCGGATCACTGGCGAACACCTATGCCGGCACGACCACCGTCAGCAGCGGCTTGCTCCAACTAGGCAAAGGTTATGCCATTGCGGCTATTCCCGGGCCGCTGGTGATCAATGGCGGCCAGACGGTGCGCCTGCTGAACAGTTTTCAAATAGACAGCCCCAGCAAGACCGTCAATTTGGCGGAATCGAGTCTTTTGGACTTGGCGGGAAATAATGAATGGGTTGGTGCGATTACGATGAAAGGTTCACAAATTACTGCCGGCAGTGGCGTGCTTTATCTCAATGGCGACATTCTTGTGAATCCCAGCACGGTGGCGCAGTCCGTCATTAGCGGCAATGCCAGCCTTTACAACGGCATTCACACCATCACCAACTTCGGCCACTATTTCTCGCCCGACCTGATATTCAGCGCCAACGTTGGCAGTGGCGGCTCCACCAATGGCTTGATCAAGGCTGGCGCGGGTGAAGTCACCCTTTCTGGCAATAATTCTTTTACCGGCCCCGTCACCATCAATGGCGGCAACTTGTGGGCGCAGACTTCGACCGCCTTGGGCAACACGAATGTGCCAGCCACTGTCAACAGCGGCGGTTCGCTTTTCTTGGACGGAACCGGACTCGACTTTGGGCTAAAGCCGCTGGTTTTGAACGGCGCAGGATATGCTTGGGGCGCCCTGTCCTGTAGTGGCAGCTGTTCGTGGGAAGGAGCGGTCACCTTGGGCAGTGATAGCACGATCTATCCTTATATCGGATCGTTTCTCACTGTGACCGGAGCCATTAATGGCGCGGGTGGAGTCATCAAAGCCGGTCCCGGCACTTTAACCTTGAGCGGCTCGGGTGCCAATAGTTTCGCCGGCACCACCACCGTTAGTAATGGCACGCTGGTTTTAAACAAAACCGCGGGACTCGCAGCCGTGCCCGGCAATCTTGCAATTAACAGTAGCGGCACGGTGCGTTTGGCTGGCAACCTGCAGACAGTAAATACCGCCGATGTTCTGATCAATGGCGGCGGCTTGTTCGACTTTTCCACTTACAATACCTATCTCGATACTTTGCGCGGTCAGGGCACGGTAAATTTTGGTGTCGGCGGCTGGATTTATGTCGGGTTGAATAATGGCACCAGCGAGTTTGACGGTTCCTTCACCGGCACCGGCTATGCCTCGGGCTGGACGGTCGGCAAGACTGGTAGCGGCACTTTCACCATTGGCGGTAACAGCACTTACACCGCCGGCATTGCTCGTGTTCAGCTAGGTAAAATGATCATTAATGGCTCACAGCCCCTGATTCCAGTCACGGTGGACTCCAGCGCCACGCTCGGCGGCACTGGTGTGGTTGGCCTGCTCGCGGCTAATGGCACGATTGCTCCCGGCAACAGTCCCGGCATTCTCAACAGCAGCAATCTGATCTTTAGTTCGTCCGGCAACTTCACTGTTGAACTCACCGGCCCAACTCCCGGCGTCGGCGGCTATGATCAATTGAATGTGACCGGCACAGTTGCGCTCGCCAATGCCACACTCACGGTCGTTCCCACGTTTACCACGCCCGTGGCCATTGGCCAGCAGTTCACCATCCTCAATAACGACGGCGCAGATGCCATCAGCGGCACGTTCAACGGAATCGCCAACGGCTCACTGTTCACCGCCGGCGGTTATACCTTCCGCATCAATTATACCGGCGGCACGGGCAATGACATCGTGCTTACCTTGTGGGGTGTGCCAGGGAATACGGTCACGCTCAACTCCGTGGACCGGGGTTGGTATGACAGCACGGGCCTTCACAGTCCAGTTAACAATAATTATTTGGTGGGAGAAGATAATGCGTCCACGAATCTCTTCCGCAACTGGTTTGTCTTTAACATGCCGGTGTTCAGCGGCGCGATCATCCACGCCGAACTCATTGTCAATTCTTACTACAACTCCAGCCCGCACGGACAGGAAACCTATCTGCTGCGCAAGGTCACAACACCCGTTGCCACGCTCGAAGCGGGTGGCTCCGGGCTGGTTGGCATTTACAATGACCTCGGCACCGGCGCGGTCTATTCTGCGCGCAGTGTTGGCACCAATGAATCCTACCAGAAGGCCATTATCCCGCTCAACGTCACGTTCCTGAACGACGCCACCGCCGCCAGCGGCAGCCAAATGGCCTTGGGCGGCTCTCTCGACACATTGGATGCGATAGACAATAACAACCAGTATTTGTTTGGTTACAGTCCCGGCGGCCCGGCGGATGACGTGCAACTGCGTCTGACCTTCGGCACAGCTCTGGTGATCAATTCCACCAACCGCGGTTTTTACAGCAATCTGGGCAGTCACAATGCCGGCAATCCAAACTACCTCGCGGGCAACTACTCGGGGAACCAGTATCGCGACTTCTTTGTCTTCAATCTGCCGGCGCTTTCCAGCCAGCTCGTGGACGCCGAGCTGCTGGTCAACGACTACAACGTGGTCAGCCCGGCTGGCACGGAAAACTACCAACTTTATGATGTGGCCAGCTCCATTACCGTGCTGACCAACACGCAAACCACCGCCACCAATGTCTATGCCGACCTTGGCAGCGGCGTGGGTTATGGCGGACGCAACATTTACGGTTCTGAAAATGGGATGTTTTCTAGCCTGCCGCTCAACGGCAGTTTCGTGGCCGCCGCGCTGGCCAACAGTGGCGGTCGGATCGCCCTCGGCGGCGCGCTGGCCACGTTCAATTCCGCGCCGACCAACGAATTCCTCTTTGGCGGCAGTTCTGGTGCGGCCACCGATGCGCAACTCTGGCTGGGATTCCTCGCCGCACCCGCTTCGCATCCGTCCTTCGTGGGCGGAACTCCGGTCAGTTTGGGCAACAACCAGTTCCAACTCTCCGTCGCCGGCACCGTCGGCACCACGAATGAAATCCAGGGATCGTTTGATTTCAACAACTGGGATTTTATTCGTGACCTTCCCATGACTGGTTCAACCACGCCGTTCCTTTACACAAACAACACAGCGGTTCCCTATCGCATCTTCCGCGCGGAACAATTACAGTGAAACACCTGTCCTTCAACGGGAGCACGTTTAAAAGCGTGCTCCCGTTTTGCTTTTAGTTTAATGCGGGTCATCTCCGCGCAGATGCGCCACGCCTTCGCGGATGGCTGGCGCGAGAATCTCCAAACATTCGCGCACCGCCGACGGTTTGCCCGGCAGATTGAGAATCAAACTATTTCCGCGCGTGCCGGCCGTCGCACGCGATAAAATTGCCGTCCGCACTTTGGCGAACGATTGCACCCGCATGATTTCGCCGAAGCCGGGGAGTTCTTTTTCCAAAACTGCTTTCGTCGCTTCCGGCGTCACGTCGCGCGCGGAAATGCCCGTGCCGCCGGTCGTCACAATCAGATCGCAGTTCAATTCATCCGCGAATTTTTTCAGGGCCGCAGAAATCAAATCCACTTCATCCGGCACCATCGCCGATTCAAAGGTTGCCGCGCCGCCGAGAAATTCGCGCAGCACGTTTTCAATCTCCGGCCCGCTGCGGTCCGCGTAAATCCCAGCGCTGGCGCGGTCGCTGATGGTGAGTCGTCCGATTTTCATTTCAAGCAGCTCTCACGCAAAGGCGCAAAGAAATTGTTCCAGAGAACATTCTCCTCGTGCCTTGCGCCCTTGCGTGAGCTTCATTTTTTGATTTTTTCCACGACGCGGATGTCTTCAATCCGCATCGTCTTGTCCACCGCCTTACACATGTCGTAAAGCGTCAATGCGGCCATGGCCACGCCGGTCAATGCTTCCATTTCCACCCCGGTTTGCGCGCTGGTCTCCGCCGTGCAGAAAATTTCCACCGCGTCGCGCCGCACTTTGAAACTAATTTTCACATGGTTCAATGCCAGCGGATGACACAGCGGAATCAAGTCGCTCGTCCGCTTCGCCGCCTGGATGCCGGCGATTTGCGCCACCGTCAGCACGTTGCCCTTCGGCAGCGCATTTTTTTTGAGCGCGCGAATCGTGGCAGGCTGGCAAATTAATTTTCCGGCGGCCACCGCGCGCCGGTGTTGAACCGGCTTGGCTCCGACGTTCACCATGCGCGCTGCGCCGTCGGCGGCGAGGTGCGAAAATTTTTTCTTTCGTGTCATTTCGTGGGTTTCGTGGTTTCAACCATCCGCCGGCAAAAAATCCAGCTCCATGCCCGCCACCAGCGAAGCGTAATTGGCCGGCACGCGCAACAACGCATTGGCCGCCGCCAGACACGTCACGTCGCCCGAGCTGGCCCACGGCAGCGGGTGCAGCCGGATTTCGCCGCCGGAAATTTCCCAGCGCGCCGGCCAGAGCGTTTCGCGCGGACACCGGGCGTCGGCCAGTTCCGCCGCGAGTTTGCCGCGCAAAAATGCCGGCGTGGTTTCGCCGCTCATTTTTGCCAGCGCCATCGCCACGGCGAAATGAAAGCAGGCGAAGTGCGAGAGCGGATTGCCCGGCAGCCCGAACGCCACGCGGTTTCCGTTCACGCCAAAAATCAGCGGTCGGCCGGGCCGCAGATCGACCTGCGAAAAAATAATTTCAAAGCCCAGCCATTCCAGCAGCGGCCGCGTAAAATCCTTGTCGCCCACGCTCGCGCCGCCGGAAACCAAAACCAAATCAAAAGCGGAAAGCGAAAAGCGAAAAGCCGAAATGGCGGCCTGCGCCGGCGCAAAGTTTTCCGGCAAATGCCGCTGCGTCACATCACACGCAGTTTTTCCAAGTAATCCGCGGATCAAAATGGAATTGCTGTCGCGGATTTGCCCTGGCTTCGGCGTTTGATGGGGCGAAACAATTTCATCGCCGGTGGTGAAATGCACGACGCGCAGGCGCGGACTCACCAGCGGCTGCACGCGGCCGACGGTCGCCAGCAGCGCCGACTTGCCCGCATTCAAACGCGAACCCGTTTTGACCAGCGGCACGCCTGCTTTCACGTCTTCGCCCCGGCTTCGGATATTCAGCCCGGCTTCCCGTTTAAGAATTTTAATCTGGTCGCCGTGGCGCTCCACATTTTCCTGCATCACCACGCGCAGATCGCCGCACGGCAGCGGCGCGCCGGTGGCCACACGCACGGATTCGCCAGATTGAAGCTGGCGCGGCTGCCAGCCGGCGGCGTGAATCGTGTCTACCACCTGTAAATTTGCTGACGCGTCATCCGCCAAAATGGCGAAACCGTCGCGGGTGGAGCAATCGAACGGCGGCAAATCTTCCGGCGCGCAAACCGTCTCGCGCAACACGCGGCCAAAAGATTCTTCCAGGGCAACGCGCATCGGCGGTAACGGCTGGCAGCGCGAGTTGATGGCTGCCATCGCCTCGTCGAGTTGCATTGCCGATGGCCGATGGCCGATGGCCGGTTCTGACTTCTGAATTCTGGCTTCTGAATTCTCCACCGGCAGCGCCCGGCGTTTCCAGATAGGCACGTCCTGTTTCAGCCGATCCATGAATTCGGCAAGCAGGGCAAAACCTTCCGCGCGATGTTTAGCCGCGATGCCGGTGTAAATGGCCGCCGCGCCCACCGGCACGATGCCAGTGCGATGAATCACGCGTGCCGCCAGGCACGGTTGCCGCGTGGAAATGTTTTCGAGCAGCCGCCGGATTTCGCGAATCGCCATTTCCGGATAGGCTTCGTATTCCAGCGCGGAAATGTTTTCGCCGTTTTCCACGCCGCGCACCACGCCGCGAAATTCCACCCACGCGCCGGCGGCACCGGCGGCCAGCGGCGGGATTTTTTCCGCAATCGGCGAAGGCGTGAGCTGGATGGTGATTTCCATGAAATGATATTTCAGCCGCCGGAAACGGGTGGAATCAAGGCCGCCTCGTCATCGTCGTTGAAAAGCGTCTGCGGGCCGGCGTATTCCAGATTCCGCGCCAGCCGCACGCAGGCGCGGTGCGCGGCGAGCGCGGGAAATTTTTCGAGCAGCACGACCCAGAGCTGTTCGGAACCCAACGGCGCGGCGACGGCGAGTTCGACCGCTTCGCAACCGGTCGCATCTTTGAGCTGGGCGAAAAACAAAACGCGCATAAAAATTATTTGGCCGCTTCCCACAACAATTTTCCGCCGGCAAACCCCAGCACGCCGGCCAGCACGCGGCTGAAGGTGACGCTGCTCCAGCGGCGCGCGCCAAAATGCGCGCCGAGCAGCGCGCCGATGACCGCCGGCACCGTGAGCCAGAGCAGTGGCCCGGCGTGAGTGATTTTTTCCCAGCCAGCACCGGCCAGGCCGGCGATAGAATTTAACACGATAAATCCGGCCGCAATGCCGCCGGTGGTTTTTGGTTTCACCCAACGGAAAAAATATAAAACTGGACTTAAAAAAACGCCGCCGCCGATGCCAGTCAGTCCCGCGAGAAAACCCAGCGCCGCGCCGACCAACAGCGCGACCGGCCAGAAAACTTGTCGCACGGCCACGTCGTCCGTTTGCCAGCGCGCGCGCAGCAGCAAAATGACGCCGGCGGCGGTCAGCACGGCGCCGAGCACCAGTTTGTAGAGAGACGGACTGATTTGAAATTTACTGCCGAGAAATGCGCACGGGATCGAGGCGACGGCAAACGAAAACAAAATTTTCCAATCCGAATACCTGGCGCGATAAAAGCGCCACCATGCGACGCTCGCCACCAGCACATTCGCGATCAACACCGCTACCTTCGCCGAAGCGGGCGCAACACCGACCAGCGCAAGCGCGGCGAGATAACCGGTCGCCCCGCCGTGGCCGACAGAAGAATAAAAAAACGCGACGGCAAAAACAGCGGCGAGCAGCAGGCCGGTTTGAATTTCAGAAAGGCCGCTCATCGGTTCAGCCGCCGATGGCGGTCATCGGACGGCACGGCGTGTAGTTCTCGCGAAACTGATGCTCGAACGGTTTGAGCCGCAGCGCGGTGACAAGCAACTCGCGCAACGCGTCGTCGTCATCAGTTTTTCGCAAAGTCGTGCGCAGGTCCAGTTCCACATGGTTGCCGAGGCAGGGACGGATTTTGCCGTCGGCGGTGAGGCGCATCTTGTTGCAGGTATCGCAAAAATGCGGGTTCGTCAGCGCGCCGATGAAGCCGACAGTCGCACCGGTGTTTTTCAGCAAATAGTATTTCGCCGGGCCGTGGCCGAGGCGGCGGTCGGGCTGCGCGATCAATTCATCCTTTTGCGCGAGCAGTTCCATGACTTCGGCGACCGGCAGAAAATTTTTCTCGGTCAGCACGTCGGTGGAAGTCAGCGGCATCAATTCGATGAACCGCAGCGGCAAGCCGTGCTCGGCGGCGAATAAAACCAGCGGCCAAATTTCCGGCTTGTTCACGCCGCGCATAAGGACGCAATTTAATTTCACGCTTTCGAAACCGGCTGCCACCGCCGCGCGAATTCCGGCAATAACCAAGTTTACATCGCCACCGCTGACGGTTTTGTAAATGTGCGGGTCGAGCGCATCAAGGCTGACGTTCACCGTGCGCAGGCCGGCGGCGCGCAACGGCTGCGCCAGCGCGGCTAACTTGGTTCCGTTTGTGGAGAGCGCGATGGTTTCTACGCCGGGAATGCGCGCCATCGCACGGACGATTTCCGGCACGTCGCGGCGCACGAGCGGTTCGCCGCCAGTCAGCCGGAATTTGCGGAAGCCCAGCCCCGCCGTGACGCGCACGACGCGGAGGATTTCCGCCGCCGTCAGGTGATCCGGTTTGTTCTCCCAGCCGTGGTAGCCTTCCGGCATGCAATAAAGACAGCGCTCATTGCACCGGTCGGTGACCGAGATGCGCAGGTAATCCACGATGCGTCCATAAGAATTCATCCGCATCATGGGCGCAAAACTCACGCCGACATGCAATCAAATTTTTTCGAGACGCGAACCGCCTAAAAATCTGGTTGCGTCGGCGGGCCGGGTCGGGAAGTATCGGTTCATGCTCTCGCGGGTTTTTTCAGCGGCGGTCAATGGCATTGACGCCTATCTGGTCGAGGTCGAGGTCAACTGCGGCTTCGGCGACACCTTCATCGCGATGTTATCTTGTATTCTCCGTAGTTTTGCCGTAAGCTTACGGCATGAAAGATAAAGAAATAACACAGCCTTGCGGGTTGGCTTACTCATACATCAGATTCAGTTCGCCAGAGCAAAAAAAGGGTGACTCCCGGCGGCGTCAGTGGGAAGCCTGTGAAAAATATTGCAAAGAAAATTCCCTCGTCCTCGAAAAGTCGCGCCAGTTTTACGATGAGGGCAAATCGGGATTTCGTGGCAAGCATCGGACAGAGGGGGCGCTGGGAAAGTTCTTGCAGCTAGTAGAAGAAAAACGCGTGCCACGCGGCAGCACTTTGATTGTCGAGGCGTTTGATCGGCTCAGTCGCGAGGACGTGCTTACCGCGTTCAATATGTTCACCAGTCTGCTGAAAAATGGCATAGACGTTGTTACGCTTGTGGATCGGCAGCGGTATTCCAAAGACACAATTAATCAGAACATGGGACAGCTTTTCATTTCGCTTGGCGCGCTCTGGTCGGCTCACAAATACAGTTCCGATCTAGCTGGGCGCGTGGGCGATGCGTGGACACAAAAGCAGAAACTAGCGCGCGAAGCGCTAAAACCCATGACGGAGATATGCCCTGGGTGGATGCAGTTGTCGGCAGACCGCACAAAATATGAAGTCATCCCCGAACGGGTTAAAATCGTAAAACTTGTTTTCTGGCTCACCCTGCGCGGCTGGGGGCGCGGTAGCATCGCCAAACTTCTCAACCGGCATCGGGACAAGGTGCCGGTGTGGGGTGCGCGAAAAAACAAGGCAGAAGCTTGGCACTATTCGTATTTTCAAAAAATGCTGATGAGCCGAACGGTTCTCGGCGAATTTATCCCGCACACGAAGCGCGGCGCGGCGCGAAAAGCGAATGGCGAATCAATCAAGAACTTCTATCCGAGCGTCATAGATGAAGCCACATATTTGCGAGTTCAACACCGTTGCACCGCCCCCAAAGGGCCGCGCCGTGATGTCGCCTTGAACTTGTTCCAATCTCTGCTCTTTGATGGCGAAAATCCACGGTTCAGTATGTGGTTCCGCGATCATGGCAGCATCGAACGAATGGGAGAATGGGCTTACGTCGTTTCCGACCATAAACGCGTCTATCCCGACGCGCCCGTTTTTTCGTGGCGTTACTGGCATCTGGAAAACCTGCTGCTGAATTATCTCGCAGATTTGGACTGGTCTTCGCTCACGGCCAAGCGGAACGCCGAAATTGTGGCTTTGAAAACCGAAATGGAAAGCAAGGAAGCGATGACGGCGGAATGTGGAAAGCAGGTGCGCCGGCTGATTGAAATTGCCAAGACCACCGGCAACATTGATGAACTGGCGAAAGAAATTGCAGATTTGACCGCGCGCCGAAATGCGATTCAATCTGACGCAAAACTGTTGAATCAGCAACTACTGGCGAAAAGTGATTTCAGCCCGAACCAAGTGGCGGCACAAATCAAGGAACTTGCCCAAAACCGCACGAACAATGACAGTCGGAAACGACTGCGGGAAATCATGCGCGGACAAATCAAAAGAGTTGAACTGTTCCGCCGGTTGCCGGAGCGGTTTGCGTCAACCCTGGAAAATAAAACCGTAGAAAGCCAAAAGTTGAATGGGGCAAGGTGTTTGCGGGTGCAATTCCAAAACGAATCTGAACGCTGGATAATCGAATTGAGCGAGCGGGAAATTTACGGCGTCCGGTTTGACGGAGCAAAGTTGCCACAACTGCACCGACTGGAAATCACGCGGGACGAAATGGGCGGCATGAAGATCGGAGACATGGCGGCAAACAAATACATCCGCAGCAATCCCGTCAAGCGGGACGAATACGAAAAATCCGAGCAAGCAAAACTGGCTGACTCCGTGGCGGCATGGGAGAAGAAGCAAAAAATTCGCGCGCCCAAAATCATAACGGCGGAGTTAATAAAAAAGGCGAAACGCGCCGCAAGCCTCACGGAAAAAGCAAACGCTGCGCCGGTTGCGGCGATAAATTCCAAAGCGCGACGCGGAGCTGGCGCACCGATTTTGTCTGGCCGCTCACGCACTCGCGAAATTTCGCGGCGAACATCGCGCAAATGATTTCGTCGCGCTCCTGTGCGACGCGAAAGCGATGCTTGGCGCTGGCCTCGCTGAAATCGGCAAACCGCACCGTCACGCCCAACTCGCGCGGCGCAAGCTGCTCGCGCCGCAACTGCGCCAAAAGTTTTTTCAGCTCGACCGTGCCGAACTGCAACACGCGGCAATAATCCCGAACATCGAACGAAAAAGTTTTCTGCCGCGAAATCATCGTGCGCGGACGCACCTCGGCCAAAAGTTCTTCCGGCCATTCGCCATTTGCAAACAGCCAAAGTTTTTGCCCCCAGATTCCGAACCTCTGGCGGAGCAGCATCGAGGGCAGCGCGGCCACGTCCGAGAACTTCCGCGCGCCCAACGCCGCCAATGCGTCCGCGCGATGTTCGCCGATTCCGCTCAACTCGCGGAGATCACGCGGCGACAAAAATTCTTTTTCCCTCCCGGCGGCAATTTCCAGGAAGCCGGGTTTCCCGGCGTCCGTCGCCAACTTCGATGCCCAGCGCGAATTTGCCAGCCCGCCCGACAGCGCCAAGCCAACTTCGCGCGAAACTGCCGCGCTCAACTCGTGCCAGCGCGCCGCGCCGTCAGCCTCGGCGGACAAATCCAAAAAACCTTCATCAATGGAAACCGGCACGACCAGCGGCGAAAAACGATTCAGCACCGCGAACATCCGCGCCGAAATTTGCCGGTAAACCTCTGGCCGCGCCGGACAAACGACCAACTCCGCGCACAACTGGCGCGCTCGGAAACAGGCCATGCCCGACTTCACGCCAAACGCCTTCGCGCGACGGCTCGCCGACAGGACGATTCCGTCCTGCCTGCGGCCACCGGCGACAACCACCGCGCGACCGCGCAATGTTGGCGACAGAATTTCTTCGCACGTCACAAAGTAGTTGTCCCCGTCCACATGGAGAATGCGCGGCGTTTTCATCAATAGTCACCGGGCAAAAGCAGCGTCGTCACGAGGCGGTCGGTTTCGGTCACCACCCAAAATCGAACTCCACCCTTCGATGCAAAAACGGACATCACGCGCAAGCCGTGCTGCAATGCGAATTCGTTCTCGGCGCGGTCGGCGTCACTGACCAGCCCAAAATCGCCGCACACATGACGGTCAATCGCGCGGCAAATGTCCTCGACGGAAAGCACCTGCAACGCGGCGGGAGTAATCACGATTTGCCCCAAAAGAAATTTCTGCTGTTCGAGAAAAATCACAAAATTCCTTTCCCAAAAAAGTTTCCCATTTGAAAAACCGACGAAGGCCGGACACTCGCCGGTGCTGTCGCTTCCCGCATAAACATTGGTGATTTCATAGCTTTTTTAAAAAACCGCTGACCGTCACCCTGCCGTTGCTGCTCGCTTCGCGGCTGCGGGAGACAGCGAGCCGCGCGCGAAAGCGCATTAAACAAATCAGCGAACGCAAAACCCGTGACAGCGGCGGAAGGGGAAAGAGGGAGACGCTGGCGCGGGTTTTGATCTCGCTCCCAAGCTCGGCTCGGTGTCGGACGGGCGAGCAGCAACGGTGGGGTGATGGCGGGCGTAAAAACGGCGAAGAAAATCGCCCAAAAATTCTGCCCCCGGCAGGGTCGTGGTCTTTATCCTGCCCGGAGTCTGCGGAAAATTGGCACGGACGGGACGCCCCGCATTTTTCCCGGTAGTGGCAACTTGCCGCAGTCTCCGGCCAACTTTTTTTTGCCAGTGAGGACGGGCAGTTTTCGATCCGTCGGAACGAAGTGGAGCGGTCGGAAAATGTCCGTGCTCACGGTTAATTCTGGTGTTGGCCGGGTGAAACCTCGCGGCCTAATGCGGCGTCCGGGGCGATATGCGAAGCATCGCGCCCTATTGCGGTGACTTGGGCGGGCGAAGCCGCGCGCCCACTCGTGCCGTCAAAACATTTTCCGCCAACGGCGGGCGGGACGGGCGGGATTCATTGCGAACGCATGAAGCATGACCGGCACGTTTCAACATCAACTTGCCGCAAAGCGGCATTCACACCCTGCCGCGACGGATGCGGCGATGAAGGGCGCAGCGCAGCGGAGAACCACGGCTGGGAAATCAAGGGCGTGACGGATGAACTTTTGGAGCGGTATTCGCAGCGGGCGGCGCAGCGGGATGAGAAGGTGGCGGAGGAAGAAAAGAAGCTGGGGCGGAAGCTGACGAATGACGAGCGAGCGGTGGTCGTCCGTGAGTCGCGCAAAACCAAGTTAGATACCGTTAGCACGGCGGAAGTCCGGGCGCGGCAACGCGGGCGGCTGTCGTCGGCTGAACTGGCTGAATTGGGCAAAGTCCGGGCTGCCGCCGTAGGCGGTAAGGCGGTGCAAATGGAGCCGCCGAAACGAGTTCTTTCACTGGCGGCGGAGCATTGCTTTGAACGCCGGACGGTCGTTGCTGAACATGACTTGCTCGCCTCGGCGTTGCGGTTCGGCTACGGGCGGCTGGACGTGGCCACGCTCAAGTCAGAATTGAAAAACGACGCCGGGTTATTGAAGGCCGGCGGCAAGGTAACGACGGCGGCGAGTTTGCAGCGGGAAATGGACGTGGTGGAGTTTGTCACGTCCACTCGCGGCAAGTTTCCGGCGTTGGGCGTGCCAGTCAAAAATGACCGGCTGTCCCCAGAGCAGGCGCAAGCCGGGGCGAATGTGTTAAGCTGCCGTGACCAAGTCGTGGTTTTGCGCGGGGCGGCGGGCGTGGGCAAAACCACCGTGCTTTCCAGCATCATCGAGGGCAGCAAGGATGAGGTCTTGGTTTTCGCCCCGACGACGAAAGCCGTCGAGGTTTTGCAGAAGGACGGCGGCGCGTCCCGCGCCGGTCAAGTTTTAGCACGGACGCAAACCGTCCAAGCCCTGTTGCAATCCCGTAGGGAATCCAACATGCGGTCAATGCCTTCGGTAGTCAGTGTCCAGGAACGGTGTGAAAGTTCGGCAATCACCGCCCATTTGAAGCGTTGGTAAAAGTTCAACGCCTGTTCGTCGTCTTGGCAATGGTCGGCGAGAATGGCCAGCG
Source organism: uncultured Verrucomicrobia subdivision 3 bacterium (assembly GCA_903884535.1). Lineage (GTDB taxonomy): Bacteria > Verrucomicrobiota > Verrucomicrobiia > Limisphaerales > UBA11358 > UBA11358. The sequence goes on along the minus strand of CAISEZ010000093.1, from coordinate 2,250 downwards.
CCAATTGCGCTGGGCCGCTGCCGCCATAACCCCATTCAAATCCCGTCGGGCTGTGATTCCACAGATCGAAACGGGGATTCAAACGGCGGCCGTCCACGGTAACGCCAACGGCGTACGCTGTCATGGAGGGTTCGGACAAACTCGTGGCCTGCGGCAATAAGGCAATCCTGCACGATAAAAACGTGGGCGCCCTGGTCTGGGTAAACCGGTTTCTCCAATTTTATCAGCCGGATGTTTTGGTGCTGCCCAACGTGACGGCGGGCGATACGCGCCGGGCGGCCCGCATCAAAACCTTGCACCGGAAAATCGTGGCATGGGCAGGCAAGAAACAGGTGAGGGTGCGTCTGATTTCATCCACGCAGGTGCGAAGCCAATTGCTGGGCGACCCCAAGGGAACCAAGTTTGCCATGGCGCAAATGCTGGCGGGAAAGTTCCCGACGGAACTGGGAACGCGGTTGCCCCCGAAACGCCGCGCATGGATGAGCGAAGATCCGCGCATGGACATTTTTGATGCCGTGGGCTTGGCGGTGGCCTTTTGGCCGCAGCGCAAATAGTTGTCAGAACAAAACGAACCCAAAATCATTTTGCAATTGCCCGGTTCGGTAATGGAAAAATCTGAGTCACCTTCCGAAGTTCAGTCAGCTACGGAAGAATTCCGCACGGTTCCGAATGATGCGGTAGAATTCGGAAAGGTTCCGCAGGCTGCCGAACGGAATGAAAACCACACGTTGACCGTGCGGGAATCGGCGCGCATGTTTGAAGCGGCGGGCGTGGCGCGGACGGAACGAAGCATCATCAACTGGTGTCAGGCTAATCGACAGGGCATCGCACGTTTGGACAGTTACTTTGATCCCAATGAGCGGAAATACTATATCACGCCACAGAGCGTTGAGGCGGTGATTCAGGAAGAAATCCAGCGGTCAAAAAAATCCGGCGAAGCAACTGATTCGGAAGGTTTCGGAAGTTCTGTGACACACGTGAAACATTCATCAAATCACGACAATTGGAAAACTGATGGAGCGCGCAAGATTGAGGAACTGGAACGGACGGTTAATGATTTGAAGCTATCGAATCAGGTTAAAGATCTGTTTATTGATCTGCTAAAAAAAGAACGTTCCCAAGTATTTGAAAAGTTCCTGCCTGACAACCAACTTATTGGTCAATTTGACGCGAAGCTTCAACGACTGGATGAACCGCAAACGTAATTTCTAACTATACGATTGGATTCTGGCATTCATAGCCTTTGCTAGGTCATCAATTTGACCAGCTGACTGGTCATAACGATTATGTGAGGTTTCCGACCTTGGCTACGTTCCTGGTGCCCTTACAGGCGGGATATGTGGAGCAGCCCCAAAACTGGTTGCCGGCGTTGGCCCCGCGCTTCGACGTGCGGAGAACCATGGGTTGGCCGCAACTTGCGCAAGATGGGACTGCATCCTCTGCGCCTGACGGCGCGGCGGTGGAGGTGGGATTACTTTGGACGGATTGCACGAGGGCGAGTAGTTGCGGGCCGTCAATCAACTGAATGGGTTTGCCGGCGGCGAAGTCCTGGGCGTCACGGGTGAATTTGTCTTCGTTTATTACCAGTTGAACGAACTTATAAAATTGCAGCGTCAAATTGAGCGAAACACGCGGCGATGATTCCTCGTTGTTTCGCGTTTTAGCTAGTGTTTATTCGTTGGTCGCTTTCCGAATTGTGCCATTAATTTCTTTATTTTCTTTAGCTGTAGGGCATTTTTACTAAATGGAATTTCGGCTTTTTTGCCCGTCATGCGGTCAGAAGTTGAAGGCGGATGAGGAAGACGCCGGGCGCCGGGTTGATTGCCCGCATTGCAGTGTAGAATTTATAGTTCCTCACCCGGAGCCAGTAGCTCCGCCTCCAAGTCTGCCCGCCGAGCCGCAACGCGACTCTGCAATTGCAACACCAAATAGTGAGGGTGATTTATCCTGCCCAGTTTGCTGGCTCCGTTTTGACACTGGTGATGTCATGCACATTGCCGTGCATGATTCGCTCCGAGGTGATCCGCTTCTAGGCGAAGATGCTCAGCAACGCTTTCTTGCGACACGTTTCAACAACGCAGGTCAGGCAATTGATGCCATGGGGCTTCCCTCATTGTCTGTGTCCGGAGCGAAGTGCCAGCGCGCCGACTGCCGGCGAGCGCATGAAGCGGGACGGGGTTCAGACCCGGGTGTGACGCGAATTACACGAATTAACGCGAATTTTTGGAGGGAAAGTTTTAACCGCAAAAT
>CAISEZ010000092.1 GCA_903884535.1 uncultured Verrucomicrobia subdivision 3 bacterium | reverse complement strand
GCCTAACAGTTAGTAGGCGGCCGGTTTTGCAGCCTATCCTCGCCCAAGCGCAGCCTATCCTTTTTCATGGTTGGAGTTTAAGCTGGACTAAACCTGTTGTCCAGCTTAAAGTTAGACACTTATGATTCCGCAGTCCCTTTTAGCAAAGGCTGCGCCGCCTCCACTGGAGAATATGGTGCCCAATCCAAAACTGCGGCTCAAGGATCAGTTCCACGAGGTCGCCCGCTTCAAACATTTGTCGCCCCGTTCGGAAACCGCCTATTGGGAATGGGTGGTGCGTTTTCTCAGATTTCACAAGGAACGGGCCGGCACGTGGCGACATCCGCGTGAACTTGGCAGCCGCGGGGTGACGCCGTTCCTGACTTATCTTGCCACCGTGCGCGACGTTTCCATTTCCACCCAGAATCAGGCGTTGAACGCGTTGCTCTTTCTTTACCGGGCGGTGTTGTCGTCGCCGATGGTGGCCGGGGATTTTGTGCGGGTGCGCCGTCCACCGAGGCTGCCGACCGTCTTGACCCAGGACGAGGTGCGTGAACTGCTGGCGGCGCTGGCGGGGACATATCAACTCATGGCCCGATTGCTTTATGGCACCGGCTTGCGCCTGCTGGAATTGCTGCGTTTGCGCGTGAAGGACTTGGATTTCGCCCGTGGGGACATCATGGTGCGCGCGGGCAAGGGTGGCAAAGACCGACTGACGATTTTGCCGGACAAGCTGCGGGAACACTTGCAGCAGCATTTGGCGACCATCAAACGATTGCATGACCGTGATTTGGTGGAGGGTTACGGCAACGTGTCACTGCCGGGCGGGTTGGCCCGCAAATATCCGAAAGCTGGCCGCGAATGGGCTTGGCAGTTTGTCTTTCCCTCAGTCAATCGTGCCACCGATCCCGCCACCGGACTGACCTGCCGGCATCATCTGACGGAAACGGGTTTGCAGCGCACGGTGCAGGAAGCGCTGCGGCGCACGACGATCACCAAGCCGGCTTCGTGTCATACTTTGCGCCATTCCTTCGCCACGCACATGCTCGAATCCGGGGTGGACATCCGCACCGTGCAGGCGTTGCTGGGTCATAAAAATGTGGCGACCACCCAGATTTACACCCATGTCATGCAGAAACCGGGACTGGGGATAAAAAGTCCGTTCGATGTGCTTTGAGCCACCGCGCCTGGAAATGCTCCCCTGGGAAGGGTAATTCACCGGCTGTTTTCTTGGACAGTTATTAGAGTATTAAACAAGGTTAAGGGCGGCGGCGGGGCCGGGCTGCGCCCGGCTCCCGCCACCGCCCACGAACCACGTTCAGGCCACCAGTTCCGCATCCTTGATGACGAATCGCTTATCCTTTTCCTCCCAGCGCAGCACTTTCAGCGTCACTTGCTGGAAGTCCGGCAGCTTCGGAAACGCGATGACGTTGTCGCCATCTAGTTTGACCTTGCCGTCCTTCGGATCGTGGAACGCTTCCCACGTCGCCAGCCCAGGTTGCAGCGCGATCTCGTTCCGCACGATGACAAACACGCCCGTGCCGTCCTTGCGCTTGAGCGCCTTGGCGACACTGGACATGACGATGCCACGCACGAATAGGCCGTTCAGCTTTTCAGCTTGAGCAGTTGATTTTGCATTTGAATCCATGGATTTAACACCTCCTCTCGGTTGATGATGATTTCTCCGCTGCCTTTGTAGCGACCAGCCAGCGCAGCGGACAAAACGAGCTGGTCGAAAATTTCCCGATACGGCATTCGAAATTTGAAGGTGCGGGCCTTGCCGTTGTGCCGAATCACCGCCAGGCACGCCCATAGCAAAAACCGTTTGGCCATCGTGTGCGACGCACGCTTGCGCGGTTCCTTGAGCGATATGGTTTGGGGTTTGGGCGGCAGCGGTTTCAAAAACCCCTTGGTGGTCTGAAATACTCGCAGCCGTTTCCGCGTCAGCACCCAGGCCGGCAATTCATCAGGCTTCGTCACATATTTCAGTAAGTAGTGAAAATCATCGTTGGAGATGCGTTGAACTTTCACCCAGCCGCGATCCCACAGCTCGGCCAGCAGTTCTTTGGGCAGGAACCGGCGCGTCAGAAAAATGGCGTGATAATGCACCCAGCCGGATTCGTGGAATTCCACCTTGATGCAGTAAGGTGCATCGATGACGTAAGTTTTGCCTTCGTGTTCCACGCCGTGCCGAAGCTGGAAAAATATTTTGCGCAGCCAGTTTCGGCTGTCTTCAAAGGCGGTTTCTTCGTCGGCGTAGTTTTTCGGGTCCAGCGTGAAGGTGAGAAACAGTTTGCCGCCCACGTCGGGCAGACGATCCTTGAACCGGGCCAGCACCTTGAAGATGCCGACCGGATGAAACCACGACGCGGGCACAAATTCCTTGATCGTGTATTCGTGGGAACAGTTGGCGGCTTTCGCCGGCAGGTTTTGAACCCCACCCCCACCTCCTTGGCTTTCACGTTCTTCGCGGGTTTCCCCATTGGCGTGGTGCGTCGTCATAGGCTCCACTCCGAAGGCTTGGAATTTTCTTTGAGGAAACGCTCCAGTTCGCCGATCCAATAAATCGGGCGGTAGGTGACACGGCACGGACGCAGCAGGCCGCGCGCGGTCAGACGGTCGAGGGTGGCAGGACTCACGCTCAGGGCCTTTGCAGCCTCGATCCGGTTCAGCCCCAGCTTGGGAACGGCTTCAGCATGTTCTTTTTCCAACATGCGACTGTTTTATCAAGTCGCACGGGCGAGAAACTACACGGTGGAAAAATAACTGACCGAACAATTATTTTGACTTACGGGGTGCGCCAGGTGATTTGAGCCTCAACTTGATTTCATTGCACAACCGGTTGAGCTGTTCCAAATCTTGCAATTCAATCCATCTGGCATAGCTGAATGGCCGCAGCCAATCCCACAAATGGTTTCTGGTTTTGGCGGGTTTGGCTTTCACCATTTCATCAATTTCCGGCCATGAAATCAGGATGAATTCGTATGTGTCCCGTAGTTTGATTTTGGTTTCACCAGTCAGTTCCCCATCCTTGTCAAGAAACGCAGCCGAGCCTTTTGAAACACCCTTATGAAATTTTGTTACCGCCTCGGCATCCCATTCCAGCGCCTTTTGGTGCCAGTCAGGAACCGCCTTTTTTGTGGTTTCCTCGATGGCAAACAAGCGTCTTTCGATAATTTCTTCCAGCGGTTTATTCGGATCTGCTGACTGGATTTCAGCACACTGTTTTTCTGCCCAGCGGTCGCCAAAAACCAAGTTGTAAATATCGTCGTCTTGCGCTGGCGTCAGATCCAGCAAGCTGTCCTGCTTTAGTTTTTGTTCGGCCTCATTTTCAAAAAACATCGTGGCACGCTCGCCAATCGCGAAGACTTGCCCGAGCTTTTCCCAATCAATCGTCATTATTTCCTTGGCCTCCTTGATTGTATTACACGTGGCTGCTCGTTCTTTGTCTTTAATGACAATTGCTTCGGAAATTGTCGTGTATCCTTTGAAAATGGTTCGTTTGTATAGGTCTAAAATATTGTAACAGTAATCTGGCAGGATTTTGTGATGCTGTTCCTCGTTTGGACGCCCTCCGATGATCCATTGCAATTCTTTGGATACCGGCTCCCATCTTTCGATGAAAGATCTCCATAGCAGAATTTTCCGCAATTTTGCTTTCGCTTTTTCTTCCAAAACTTTATCTGGCGGAAAATAAAAACTCATGTTTGCCCTGGGTGATTCGACAGCCCTCAGGCCGGCGTGAGAATATTATTTTCCACCGTGGCTTTGCCGAATGTGACGCGTTGTGCCATGTTCACCGAATGTTGATCCCGTAAATGTCCATAAACCTTCATTGCCAGTGCGCCGCCGTCTTTGTGGCCAAGCCAGCGGCTAACCGTCGGAATATCAACGCCGGATTCAATACAAAGTGTCGCAAAAAGATGCCGTAAATCGTGATGCGTGATGCGCGCCATTCCCACCGTCACAGCACCGCGATTCATGGCCTGCTGACATTCACGCACGACCATCACGCGCTGGGTGGTTGGTTCGTCTGGCCGCTGGTTGCGCAGTTTTTCCAAAAGTTGAATCATGTCTGGAATCATTGGCACGCGCCGGATGCTCCAATTTTTCGTGCCGGTTTCAGGATCGCCACGCACGGTGATTTCCTTTTTCTCAAAATCACAGTCCGCCCAGGTGATGCTGGCCGCTTCACTTTTGCGGAAACCTCCAAAGGCAAGAAAACGCACCAAATCGGCACAGTGCCGGCTAAATCGTTTATTCACCCGTTGGATATGTTCAACCATTTTCAGAAATTGATCCCGGTTTGGCAGTTGCAAATCTTTTTGACGGACGCGGAGTTTCTTGATGAATTTTGCCGGATTGTCATAACGCGAACCAGCCTCAATCGCCACGTCAATGACCATGCGCAGCGTGGCAACGCAAGTATTCACGCAAGCTGGGCTGGCATTGGTTGAATATTTCGCCGCCCAAGCCAAACAATCCGATTTGCTCATTTTACGAATTTCAGTTTGCTCCAAACCCGGCCAAGATTTGAGCAGGGCGGAAATCCGTTCTTCCCGAAATTCTTTGGTGCGTGATTTTAATGCAGCATCACTTTGCAAACGCCCTCGGAAGATTGTCAGGGCATCGCCAAAGCGCATATTTCCATTTACAACCGCCCCTTGAATTTCGACCCGCTGGCGCTCAACCTTTTCCAAATCGCCCAGCCGGAGCTTGGCCACGGCCAGCTTATTTGTCTTCAGCGACCGCCGAATCAGCTTGCCCCGAACCCGAATTCGTGAGAAATAGATGCCTGATGGCACGTAGCGAATCAAATTTGCAAATGGCGTCTTTAGCCAAAGGTCTTTTGGTGCTGAAATACTGTCTTTCACACGACCAGTATCAAATATCGGTATCAAAAAGTCAATTTGCAAACTGCAAAACTTCGCTAAAGCATTGATTATAAACGGTTGGAGAGATGGCTGAGTGGTTTAAGGCACACGCCTGGAAAGCGTGCGTAGGTAACACTACCGTGAGTTCAAATCTCACTCTCTCCGCCACTCCCTTCAGCAAAAGAAATCAACGGTCCGCCGCCCTGCCCCAGAACTTTCGCAATTGGATCATTCTGATTTTCTGACGCAACAGCTCTGTCTCAAGAGATTCGGTTGCCGAAATAGGTGTTCGGGTTTATCCCTGAAATTGGTTGGCGGGCCATTTCATTGGCGATATGCTTTCTGCCTCATGCGTTCCTTTATGACTGTTAATTTTTTATTCCGCCCGCACGGGCTCCTGCTGGTTTTGATTTTGACCGCCGCGTGCCCGGCCGTTGCCGACTCCACCAACGGTTATGCCGGCAGCCAGTGGGCGTTCATTGACGCAGCCAAAGTCCAAGCGGCGGCGGCAGACATCACGTTGGCTAAATTCCCGGATTGCGACGACGCGACGGTCGAAAAGAAAATGGTGCGCGTGTATCGCGCCGACGGCACCGCCGAGATGCAGGATGAATCGTTCGTAAAAGTGCTCACGGAAAAAGGCAAGCGCGGCGACCGCACCATCGTCCTGAATTTCATGCTGCCGTATTCCACGGCGGAAATCGCCAAGCTTGAGGTCGTGAAACCGGACGGCACCGTGGTGCCGGTGGACGTGGCGGCTAATTCCAAGGAGACGATTGATGACAGCCAGATGTCCATGAACATTTACGATCCGAACAGCAAACTGCTGCAGGTGAATATTCCGCAGCTGGAGATCGGCGACGTGGTCCATGCGGTCACGCGCCAGACGATTTTGCGCCCGATCATGCCCGGCGAATTTTCCGATGAAAATGTTTTTGAGGGCGACGGCTACATCAAGCACCTGTCGTATGAAGTGTCGGCGCCGGCAGAGCGGCCGTTACAAAGCATCAAGCTGCGCGACGAAGTGGCCGGCACGATCAAATATTCGACTTCAGCCGGTGAAGGCGGCACGACGATTCATCACTGGGAAGTGAACAACGTGCCGCGCATGTTCGAGGAGCCGGCGATGCCGCCCTATGAAATGGTTTTGCAACGGCTGCTTGTCAGCACCACGCCCGACTGGCTGGCGGTGTCCAAATGGTATTGGGAACTGAGCCGTCCGCATCTCGAAGCCACGACGCCGGACATGAAGCAAACCGTGGACGAACTGACCAAGGATTCCAAAACCGATCTCGAAAAAGTGAAGGCGGTGTTTTATTACGTCTCCAAAAAAATCCGTTACATGGGCCTCACGCCGGAAAAAGACCGGCCAGGTTTCGAGCCGCACGATGTTAAAATTACGTTCGGCAAAAAATACGGCGTCTGTCGCGACAAGGCGGCGCTGCTTGTTTCAATGCTCCGGGCGGCGGGCTTCAATTCGTATCCCGTGCTGATCAGCGTCGGCTCCAAGCGCGACGCGGACGTGGCCGATACTTATTTCAACCACGCCATCGTCAGTGTGGAATTGAAACCGCGCGAATACACGCTCATGGATCCGACCGATGAAAACACGCGCGAGCTGCTGCCCACCGGCGACAGCGACCAGAGTTTCCTCGTCTGTCGGCCGGACGGCGAAGACCTCAAGGTCAGCCCGGTCCAGCCGCCGGATGATCACCTGATGCGCGTGCAGACGACGGGAACTATGAGCGCAGACGGCAAGCTCGACGCGAAGTCGGAATTGTTTTTCGGCGGCGTCAACGACGATCAATATCGCAACTTGTTTTCGCACCTCAAGCCGGACGACATTCGCCGTTTTTTTGAACGCAACCTCAAGCTGACTCTGCCCGGGGCCAAGTTGAAATCGCTGAAACTGTCGCCAGAAAACATGCTCGACGTAACCGTGCCAGTGCGGGCGGAATTGGAATTTTCTGTCGAGGGCATGACCGCCACCGGCAGCGGCAAGGCCGTGGTCGTCGTGCCGTGGATCGGCAAACATCTCGGCATCGTGAATTTCATATTGAACGGCACCGGCTTGGAAAAACGGAAATATCCCATGCGGACGTCGGTCGCGTGCGGCTTGCGCGAGGACATTTCGCTGACGCTGGCGGCGGATTTCACCGGTTCGGTTTCCATGCCGACCTGTGCGCCGGTGGACGACGAGAGCCTGGATTACCAGCGCCATTTCGGCTTCACGAACGGCGTGCTGGAGTGTTCGCGCGAACTCAAATTGAAAGTCGTCGAGTTCTCGCCGGCAAATTATCTGAAACTTAAGCAGACGTTGAAAGCCCTGGACTACGACGAGCGCAAAGCACCGGTGCTGGCGATGGCTGAAAAGTCCGCGCCCGAATCCGTCGCCAAAGCCGATGCGGCGGCAATCCCAGCCGTCGAATCCAATGCGGAAATTTTATATGCCGACAAGGATTTGGCGGTGACCGACGCGCACACGGCGGTATACCGCATGAAATATTCCAAGCGCATTCTCAATTACGCCGGCAAGATCCGCGAGGCCGAGGTGAAATATGAATTTAATCCGGCCACGCAAAACGCACGCATCATCCGCGGCGTCGTCACTTCCAAGACCGGCCAGCGTCAGGAAATTTCCACCAACGAAATTAACGTGATGGACGCCGGCTGGAACGCGTCGGCCAAGCGTTATACCGGCGGCAAGGTGCTCGTCGCGAATCTGCCCGGTGTGGACATCGGCTCAACCATCGAAGTGGAATTGGAAATCACCAGCAAGGGCCGGACATTTCTCGCCGGCCATGAATCATTCCAGATGCCGGATGAACTGGATCAGAAATCATTTCACCTGACGGCCCCGCTCGGCGTCAAAATCCAGAAGATGGTCAGTGGCGCAGCGGGAATCGTGCAAGAAAATTCCAAACGCGACGCGACGCAGCAGACGTTCGACTGGCACGCGGAACATGTCGCGGCCTTGCCGGCGGAATCGTCGCTGCCGCCGGAATGGGTTTACAGCGCCGGCGTGGATTATTTCGTGGGCGATCTGAAATCCTATTTGAAAGACTTGAATGCCGCGATGCTCAACCGCTCGCAGCAGCGCGTCAAAACCGAGGCACTCGTTCACCAGTTGACAGGCCAGAGCAAAACCAAGCTCGAGGCCGTCAAAGCCATCCGCGATTACGTTGCCCAATCCATCCGCGTGGCCGGACCTTCGTTCGCCGATCTGCCGTTGAGCGAGCTCTCCGCCGCCGACACGACGCTGGCCGATGGTTATGGCCATGCCGCCGATTGCGCCATCCTGCTGCACGCGATGTTGTCCTCCGCCGGACTGCAGCCGGAATTCGTGCTGGCGTCCAGCCTGCCCGCCATTCCAAGTTTAGCCACCGTGGCAAAAGCCTTTCCACTGCCCAGCTCGTTCCAGATGCCGCTGGTCCGCATCACCATCGACGGCGAAACGTATTATTTGAATGACACGGATCAATATGCCCAACTCGGTTCCACGCCCAATGACGGTCGTCTGGCGCTGGTTCCGGCCACCGGCAATTACGAGGTCATCCACGCCGCCAAGAATTGTTCCGACAAAATGGAAACCGATTACCAACTGACGATGGGCGACGACGGCCGGAGCCGCGTGCAGGTGACGCGGCAGTATTTCGGCGACAGTTTCAATGGCAAAAAACAATTCTTCTCCGAACTACCGCCGGAAGAGCGCCGCCGCTATTTCCAAGAAATGGTTTCGCACGCCGCCCAAGGCGCGCGGCCCGTCGGCGACTTGACCACCCGCTTTGATTCGTATCCGGGCGTAGAGCAATTCACCGTGGACATTGACAATTACAGCGTGGTGGACGGCCGGTATTTTTATTTCAACTTGCCGTTTTCACCATCGCTGTTGCCAGTGGGTTCCGACCGGCGCGCGTTGCCCATCTTGATTGGCAAGCCGAGCCAAAATATTATCCGCACCGAGATCACGTTGCCTGCGGCTTTTCGCCAAGTAGCCATCGCTCCGAAAAATGAGCAGCTCGACGAACCGGCGCACGGCGGCAAGGCGCGGATCACCACGTCGCAAGCGGCTGGCAAATGCGTCATCACCGACGAGTTTGAGATCACGCCGGCCATCATCCAGCCGTTGGATTATCCGGCCATGCTCCAGATCGAATCCGAACTGGGCCGGGAAGCCTCGCGGGTTTTCCTGCTCGAACGGAACTGATCATTGGAAATTTGAAAATGCGGCGGCGGCGAGAACAGGCAACCGCCTTTGTTCTCCGCATTCCATTCCGTCTCCGCCAAAAAAATTTTCAATGCCGCCAGCGAAGATCCGAGTTCGCTTCAGGAGCGGCATCTCCGCCATTAATAAATTCGCCATCCTCGCCCGCAAAACCTAACCTGTCCGCTTTTGATGAACTGGGTGGTCGCCATATTATTGTCCGCGTTTTTCCTGGGCCTCTACGATCTCTGCACCAAGCACGCGGTGCGGATGAACGCCGTGACGCCGGTCTTATTTTTCAGCACCCTCACCGGCGCGAGCGTGTGGTTCGTTTTGCTGTTGATTCAGTTTCTTCATCCGGGACTGCTGCCGCCTTCGCTTGTCACCGACGCGCTGACTTTGAAACAGCATCTGCAACTGCTGCTAAAATCCGGCATCGTGGCCGCGTCGTGGATCGGCACCTATTACGCGCTGAAACATCTGCCACTCTCGCTCGGCGCGCCCATCCGCGCGACCAGTCCGCTGCTGACGTTATTCGGCGCAATTTTGATTTTGGGCGAGCGTCCGACGGCGATTGAAACCCTCGGCATCCTGACCACGCTCGGCTCGTTTGTCGGCCTCTCGATTGCGGGCGCGCGGGAAGGCGTGCATTTTCACCGCAATAAATGGGTTTGGTTTTTGCTCATGGGCACGGTGTTCGGCGCGGTGAGTTCGCTCTACGACAAATACCTTTTCACCACGCTGAATTTTTCCGTGCCGACGGTGCAATGCTGGTTCCAAATTTATCTACTGGTCTTTTTCGGGCCGTTTGCGCTGGGCTGGAAACTGCGGCTCTGGCAACGCAACGAATTCCGCTGGCGCTGGAGCATTCCGTTCATCGCGCTGTCCCTGCTCGTGGCGGACTATTTATATTTCAGCGCATTGCGCGATCCGCACGGGCTGGTTTCCATTGTGATGAGCTTGCGCCGCGCGAGCACGCTGGTGGCGTTCGCCGGCGGACTTTATTTTTTCCATGAAACCAACGGCTGGCGCAAACTGCCCGCGGTCATCGGCATTTTGGTCGGCATTGTCCTCACGCTGCTGGGTTAAGCCACCGATGAAAAATGCCGTGTGAAGGCCCCGTAGGTTGCGAAGTCCAATTTTTCCTTCGCCGACTTCGCGTCCTTCGCGCGACACCTTTTCCGCAACTTGCGCTTGAAACTTGAAACCTGAAACTTGAAACTGGCCGCGAGCATGAATCGCATTGTCGCCAAGTTTGCCCAGTTGAAATCGGCCGGTAAAAAAGCGTTCGTCGTCTATATCGGCGCGGGCGATCCGAATCTTGAAGCCACGCGCCAGCTTGCGCTTGCGTTCGACAAATCCGGCGTGGATGTGCTGGAACTCGGTGTGCCGTTCAGCGATCCGCTCGCCGATGGCCTCGTCAATCAGCTCGCCGCCCAGCGTGGATTGGAATCCGGCACCACGCCACCGAAACTGCTCGCGACCATCGCGGCCATTCGCAAGGACGCGCAAGTGCCCATCGTCCTCTACATTTATTTCAATCTGATTCACAAAGTCGGCATGGAAAAATTCATCGCCGACTGTGCGCTGGTCGGCGTGGACGGTTTGCTTGTTCTGGATTTGCCGCCGGAAGAATCCGACAACTACGAGGTGCTGATGAAAAAATCCGGTCTCTGCCATATTTATCTGGTCGCACCGACGACGCCGGAAGACCGCATGGAACTCATCGTCAAACGCGGCGCGGGTTTTATTTATTACATTTCCCGCGAAGGCGTCACCGGCATGCAAACGAGCGTCGCCACGAATCTCGCATCGCAGATCGCCAAAATCCGCGCACACACGAATCTGCCCATCGCGGTCGGCTTCGGCATTTCCAATCCGGCGCAGGCCAAGACCGTGGCGGCGGAAGGTGACGGCTGCGTGGTCGGCAGCGCGATTGTGAACCAGATTGCCGAACACGGAAAATCGCCGGACCTCGTCGCCAAAGTCGGCGCGTTCGTGAAGTCGCTGGCGGATGCGGTGAAAACCATTTGAGCCACAGATGAAACGCAGATTCAGAATTCAAAAAATCTGCGGAATCTGAGCAATCAGCGGACAAAGTTTTTCATCTCTGTTTCATCTATGAAAATCTGTGGCTAAGAAATTATGAAAGCAAAAACCGACCTCAAGGATCGTTTCGTCATCATCATGGCCGGCGGGCGCGGCGAACGGTTCTGGCCGTTGAGCCGCGAGAAAATGCCCAAGCAATTGCTCACACTGCTCGGCAAAAGATCTTTTCTCCAATCGGCCGTGGATCGCGTGCTGCCACTGGTGCCGCTGAAAAACATTTTCATCATCACCAACGCGGCGCAGGCCGCCGAGGTGCGGAAACAGTTGCCGAAGTTGCCCAAGGAAAATGTCGTCGCCGAACCGATGGGCCGCGACACCTGCGCGGCGGTCACGCTCGGCGCGGCGCTCGTCGGCGCGCGTTCGACCACCGGCGTGATGGCCGTGCTGCCGGCGGACCATGTCATTCCCGAGGAGAAAAAATTCCAGCAGGTTTTGTCCGACGCCTTTGATCTGGCCGCGCAGGGACAGGCGATTGTGACCATCGGCATCAAGCCGAGCGAGCCGGCGACCGGCTACGGTTACATTCACACCGGCAACGAGCTGCCGACGCCGCCCGGCGGAAAAAAAACGAAAACGTTTTTTTTCAAGGCCGAACGCTTTGTAGAAAAACCGAATTACGAAACTGCGCTGGAATACGTCAACAGCGGCCAGTATCGCTGGAACGCCGGAATGTTCGTCTGGAGTTTCATCACGGTGACGAATGGGCTGGAAAAGCATCAGCCGGAGATGTTCGCCGCGTGCCAGCGCTGGTTCAAGGTGGCCGGCAATCCGGCGAAACTCGCAAAAGTTCTGGCCAAGGAATATCCGGAGATCAAAAAAGTCTCGATTGATTACGCGCTGATGGAAAAGGCGCAGAACGTGGTCGTAGCCGACGGCGCCTTTGAGTGGGACGATCTCGGCGCATGGCCGGCGCTGGCGCGGCATCTTAAGCCGGACGCCGAAGGCAATTGCGCGGTGGGCGATTTCATCCACGTGGACGCGGCACGCAACATCATCTTCGACGCGCGCACCAAAAACCGCACGCCGATTGCCGTGGTTGGCTTGCGCGATTCCATTTTAGTGCAGACGGACGACGCCGTTTTGCTCGCGCACAAATCGCAGGCGCAGAAAATCAAGGAACTGGTCAAAAAGCTCGGCGAAGATGCGCGGTGGAAGAAACTGGTTTGACCACGGTTGGACAGGGAGGAATTAATACGGCACGGGAAATCGCCAATTTAGAAATCAGGCGCCGCGCGATTCCAAATCACGGCGCGAATTGTAATTGAGACTAAATCGGACCTTGCTAGACTCAAGCATCCCGATATGAAAAAACTGATTGTCATTGTTGGTGTCCTGGTTGTGCTGGTCCTCATGGGCCTGGTGCTGGTGGCCATCGCCGGCGGCAGTTACAATCATTTGGTCAAACTCTCGCAAGGCGTGGACAGCCAATGGGCGCAGGTCCAAAACGTCTATCAGCGCCGCGCCGATCTCATTCCTAATCTCGTCTCGACCGTTTCGGGCGCGGCGAATTTTGAAAAATCCACGCTGACGGAAATCACCACGGCGCGCGCCTCGGTGGGCCAGGTGAAGATTGACCCCAACTCTGCGCCGACCGATCCGGCCAAACTCGCAGCGTTTGAACAGGCCCAGAGCCAGATGTCATCGGCCTTGTCGCGCCTGATGGTGGTCGTGGAACGGTATCCCGATTTGAAGGCGACGGAGAATTTCCGCGATTTGCAGGCGCAACTGGAAGGGACGGAAAACCGCATCAGCGTCGAGCGCCGGGATTTCAACACGGCGGTGCAGAATTACAACACGGCCATCAAATCCTTTCCGGCGGTGTTTTATGCCGGCGCGTTTGGCTTCAGCCCGAAACCGTATTTTGCCGCCACCGCCGGGGCCGAGACGCCGCCCCAGGTGCAATTTGATTTTAATAAACCGGCTCCGGCCAAACCGTGACCTGTGCGACGTTGCTGCGCCATCCTGATTTTGTTGCTCGGCTTCCGGCTGGGCGCGGAGGAGGTCATTCCGCCCGCGCCGACCGCCTATTTCAACGACTACGCCCATGTCGTCGCCGCCGGCACGGCGACGAAGTTGAACGAGACGCTGGCCACGTTCGAGCGCCAGACTTCCGATCAGATCGTGGTGGCCGTGTTTCCAAAAATGCAGTCGGATTCCGACGTGGTGGATTACACCGTGCGCGTATTCCGCTCCTGGGGCGTGGGCCAGAAAACCAAAAACAACGGCGCCGTGCTTTTTGTATTCGTTCAAGACCACAAACTTTTTTTGCAGGTTGGCTACGGATTGGAAGCGGTGTTGCCGGACGCGCTGTGCAAACAAATCATCGACGAGCAGATCACCCCGCGCTTCAAGGCCGGCGATTTTGACGGCGGCCTGACGGCGGGCGTAATGGCAATTTTGGCGGCGGTCAAAGGCGAAAATCCGGCCGCCGGGATGACCATGCCGGATGAGCCACCCATAAATCCGCCCGGGCCTTTCTTTGATCCGCTGGTGGTAATTAGTTTCCTGTTGATTGTGGCCTTCATCCTTCTGCCCGTCTTTCTAGGCCGAAACAAATCGCGCGGCGTCCATTATCGAGGGAGCGGCTGGTCGAGCAGCCATTCGAGTTGGTCGTCCGGCAGCGATTCATTCGACAGCAGCAGCGACTCTTCCAGCAGTGATTTTTCCGGCGGCGGCGGTAGCACTGGCGGCGGCGGCGCGGGAGGAAGCTGGTAACGTATGCGCGCCTTTTCCAAACATCTGCAACACGACCGCATCGTCGCGGCGATCCGCGACAGCGAACTCCGGACTACCGGCGAAATCCGCGTGAGTATCAGCCCCAAACACATTGACGACGCGGTTTCGGCGGCGCGGCAGGAATTTGTGCGGCTGGGTCTGAACCGATCACCGGAACGGAACAACGTGCTGATTTTCGTGGCCCCGCGCGCGCGCCAGTTTGCCGTCATCGGCGACGCAGCGGTGCACGCCAAATGCGGCGAGGAATTTTGGCGGCAACTGGCCGACGCCATGTCCGGCTATTTTCGCAAATCCGAATTCACACCCGGCATCCTTCACGGTGTGCAAAAGGCCGGCGAACTGCTGGCGGCCCATTTTCCGCGCCGGCTTAACTAAGCCGCTGGTCAGTTCCTCTTCTCCCGCAGCTTGGTGACAATCCCGTGACACTTTGAATTTTCGCAAAGCACGGCTTGACCTTTGCCGCCCAAATGGCATTCTATTCGACTATTTTAGAATCTATGTTGCACATCCGTAATATCGCCATCATCGCGCACGTTGATCATGGCAAGACCACCTTGGTGGATTGCTTGCTCAAGCAGTCCGGCACCTTCCGCGAAAACCAGCACGAAACCAAGGAAGAACGCCTGATGGATTCGATGGACCTCGAAAAAGAAAAGGGCATCACCATCCGCGCCAAGAACGCCGCATTCAAATACAAGGATTACCACATCAACATTGTGGACACGCCCGGACATGCGGACTTCGGCGGCGAAGTGGAACGCATCATGAACATGATTGACGGCGTGCTGCTCGTGGTGGATTCCTCGGAAGGCCCGCAGGCGCAGACCCGCTTCGTGCTCCGCAAGGCGCTTGAAGCCGGGGCCAAGCCGATCGTCGTCATCAACAAGATTGACCGCGAGAACGCCAATCCGAAAAAAGTTTTGGACCAGGTGTTTGAATTGTTCATGTCGCTCAACGCGACGGATGAGCAGCTTGATTTTCCGTTCATCTACTGCTCCGCCAAGGCCGGTTACGCCAAGGTGGAACTGGAACACGCCAGCGGCACGATGGAACCGCTGTTTGACGCGATCGTGAAACACATCCCGCCGCCGCGCGCCAAAGCCGGCGAAGGTTTTCAATTGCTCGTCGCCAACCTGGATTACAACGATTACGTCGGCCGGATCGCGTTCGGCAAAATCGTCGAAGGCAAAGTGAAAGTCGGCGATCCCGCCATCTGCCGTCACGGCACGGGCAAAATGTCCAAGGGCAAGATCACGATGATCTACCATTTCGAGGGCATGAAACGCATCGAGATTCAGGAAGCGCACGCCGGCGACATCGTCGGCCTCGCCGGATTCGAGGAAGTCTTCATCGGCGAAACGATTTGCGATTCCGAATTGCGCGCCACCCTGCCCTACATCCCGATTGATCCGCCCACGATCCAGATGGAATTCGCCGTGAACGACGGCCCGCTCGCCGGCCAGGACGGCAAGCTCGTCACCGCGCGCCACATCTGGGATCGCTTGGTGAAAGAAATCCGCACGAACGTCGCCTTGCGCGTCGAGCAGACCAGCGACCCGAAAGTGTTCGCGGTTTCCGGTCGTGGCGAAATGCAGATCGCCATTCTCGTCGAGCAAATGCGCCGTGAAGGCTACGAAGTTTTGGTGTCGCGTCCGGAAGTGCTCTGGAAAAAAGCCGCCGATGGCAGTTTGTCCGAGCCGATTGAAAAACTGTTCGTGGAAATCCCGAATGAAAACCTCGGCGCGATCATGGAAAATCTTTCCAACCGCAAGGCGCAGATCACCGGCATGAACCACGTCGGCAACCAGGTTTCCGTCGAAGCGCTCGTGCCAATGCGCGGCTTGATTGGTTTTGAAACCGACCTCGTCAACCAGACCAAGGGCATGGGCGTGATGAGCCATTTGTTCCATGAATACGGTCCGGATACCGGCGAAATTGCCGCGCGCAAAAACGGTTCGCTCGTCTCCATGGACAACGGCGAGGCGACCGCCTACGCGCTCAACATGGTGCAGGAACGCGGCCGCCTGATGGTGGAAGCGGGCGACGCGATTTACGTCGGCATGATCGTCGGCGAAAACGCGCGGGAGAACGACATCCCGGTGAATCCGGTGAAGGAAAAACGCCTCACGAACATGCGTTCGCAGGGCGACGGCAAGGGCATCTCGCTCTCGCCGCCGATGAAGCTCTCGCTGGAACGCGCGCTGGAATACATTGACGTGGACGAATTCGTGGAAGCCACGCCGAAGAATTTGCGCCTGCGCAAAAAAGTGCTCGACGAAGGTCTCCGCCGCCGCACGGAAAAAACCCGCGTGATCAAGTTCGTGCAGGAATAAAAGCCAATTCTCCAAAAAATCCCCAACCGCCAGGTTGGGGATTTTTTTGTCAATTTCCAGCCGATCAGCGACGGCTGGCCGATAAAACCCATGCCGACGAGTCAGCGGTCCTCGGTAAATTTTTTGCCAACAATGAAATTGTTTATGCCCCGCAATAGTTCGCCGACCAAGTTGGCTAGGGATGTGCGCAGAGTAATGCCGGCGCCGTTTGATATCCCGTTTTAGTTTCACTCCACGCTGTTTTTATTTCTGGTGATCTGCGCCATCATGGTCAGCTTGAGCGAGCCGGCGGGAGCTCATGTTTTTTGCGCCAAGCAATGGCGCGTCCCGTTCCATTTTATTCAAATCGACCAGCCACTTTTTGGCGACTGGCACATTTCAGTCTTGATGGATTTACGAATCAGCTTGCCTCAAACGCGAAGTCTTGCAAAATAGGTGGCCGATGGAACGTAAGGGTTAATTTGAATACGGGGTTTCGGTCATTCTGCTAAGAATCGGCTGTGTTGAAGCGGTTGCCCTCATTTGAGCAAACAGCTTGAGAAACCGGTAACAAATTGCCAACTGGTTGCGGCGAGGTTCGCAGACGGACGTTCTTGATCATTTGCGGAGAGATGGCCGAGTGGCTGAAGGCGCTGGTTTGCTAAT
>CAISEZ010000091.1 GCA_903884535.1 uncultured Verrucomicrobia subdivision 3 bacterium | reverse complement strand
TCCTTGATCTCGATCTTTTCAATCTTCTCGTGCTTGTGGTCCTTCGCGTCCTTGATGACGGATTTCGGCTTCGGATACACGGGCGGACTCCCGGCAAATGCGCAGTCTTGCGCATCAATGTCTGTGCCGCCGGCCACGGCGATGCCGTCCTTCATGATCGAACCTGGCAACCAGTAGCACATGATGGAATTAGGATCCGGCTGGGCCGTGGCGATCAACGCCGAATAATCAAGCGGCGTCAGCACCTGGGCCGTCACTGTGGCCGCGTCCCAGCCATCATTGGCGAGGAAATAAGCCTTCGCCTTGGCCGGGTCAATGCGATTGACGATTTCCGCACGCAGGTGTTCGTGCGGGAAACCGAGCGTATGGCCGGTCTCATGCCGCACCACACGATGATATTCGGATTCCGCCGTGCTCATGGAAAAGCCCTGCAAATTCATCGTCGGCTGGTTGGCCGGTATGTGCAGGATATCTGTGCCCAGATAAGACCAGTAGCCGCTTCCTTGCAGGGAAATGCGCACTTGGGGATTGACGGTCGTTTCCGTGAATTTGGCAACAAGCACCCCACGCATTCATGTGCGATAAGATACGGGCACGCAGCGCCGGATCAACCGTCTCGATAAAGCCCACAGTCAGGCTTACTCCCGTGTTCGACCACCGCTTGGCCGTGAGCAATGCCAGATGCGCCGGCGGCAATACTTGACCGGTCGCGGCGGTGAATTGGTGAGTATGCGGCTTGTTGGCTGGATTGATGCGCACGGCCGTTTGGGCCGCCGCCACCCAATGTTCTTTGGGCAGCATTTTGATCGAACATGCAATAATGTCAGAGCATGCGATGCCTTGCTGCTCCACTGATTTTGTTGCTACGTTTTTTTTCATTTTTTGCCTGCTTGCATTCGCAAGGTGATGCCTACTCTATAAACCCTTTTCGGCGTCCGGGTGCTTACTCCTTTGTTTTAAGTCGTGTTTCAGCATTATCCGACTGAAAAATCCTCCTTTGTTAAGTGGCCAGATGTGGCCGATGGGGATGATTCAGAAGATGGGGATGATTCAGAAGCTTGGGAAAATATCCGCAGGAATAGTCTGGCTTTGATAGAAATGAGCGCGAAGTTGGACTGATGCGAATAAAAAGAATTCCTCACCACGCCACGGGAACAGACGGCGCCAGTCTCCAAGTGAAACCAAACTGGAAATAAAAAAGTAGTTTCCATCACCCACCCCTTCTTTCTAACAACTACTCGTTTGTCTCACAAAGCACGGCCGCTTTGCAAGTGTTTTTTTTGGCGGGAAATTGCGGGAGACGGCCGGTCAGAATTTTGGCGCGGCGGAACTCTTGCGTTCCACCAGTTCGGCGGGCAGCCGGCGGGACGAAACTTTTTCGCCGCGGATCAAGCCCTGCAACATTTCGGTCGCGGCAATGCCGAGCCGGTATTTCGGCTGGCTGATGGTGGTCAGCGGCACGCGGTAAAATTCCGCAGCGAGAATGTTGCCGAAACCAACAATCGAAATGTCCTCGGGAATTTTGATGCCCTGTTGCAGCAAAGTTTCCGCGCAGCCGATCGCCACGAGATCACTCACGGCCTGGATGGCGGTGGGCTGAACTCCTTCATTGAGCATCTGCAACGCGGCCTTGGTGCCGTCTTCCAAAGTGTTGCCGGCTTGGAACACCAGCTTGTCGTCCACTTCGAGTCCGGCTTCGCGGAGCGCGCGGCGGTAGCCTTCAAAGCGTTCGTGCGCCCACGGCGCGGCCGGCGGGCCGGTGAGGTAGGCGATTCTCTTGTGACCGAGGCCAAGCAGATGTTTCGTCAGGTTGTAGCTGGCCACCAACTCTTCGATTTCGACGCTAAAAAAGTGCTTGCAGAAGGACGCCGGCGAACCGAGCAGCACGGTCGGAATCTGGCGCGCGACAATTTCCTGATAAATTCTCGCCTCGGCTTCAAACCGATAAACCGGTGTGATGAACAGCCCGTCCACGCGCCGCGACAAGAGCCGGCGCAACACATGATCTTCTCGCTCTGGTTTGTTGAGCGTGTGCGCGAGCAGCACGTCGTAACCGAGTTCGTGCGAGCGTTCCTCAATAGCATAAATGATGCGCGCATAAATGGGATTCGTCGTGGCGGGAATAACGAGGCCGAACAGCTTGGTGGTTTTCGTTCGCAATCCCTGCGCGCTGGAATCGGGCACATAACCCATGTCCAGCGCCATTTTTTTGATCCGCGCGCGGGTGGCGGCGGAAACATCCGGTTCCTCGCGCAGGGCTTTGGAAACGGTCATCACCGAAACGCCGGCGAGTTGAGCGATGTCTTTGAGTCGAACCATGATTAAAATGAAGAATGAAGAATGAAGAATGAAGGATGGAAATAAACTTTGCCGCGAGTTTTGGTTTCTTCATTCTTCATTTTTAATTCTTCCTTTCTTTAGAGATACGTTCCGCGCCAGTGTAGTTTGCGGCGCATGGCTTCCAAAAACGAGCTGTCAGCCAGGCGCACCAGCCGCACGATGTGGCGGCTGCGCCGGATGGTCACCTCGTCGCCGGCATCCAGTTCGCCGATGATTTGACCGTCGGCGTTCAAAAAGGCGGCGGGCACCGTGTGGCTGGCCTTCACCCGAATCGTCGAGGACAACGGCAAAATAATCGAGCGGTTCGACAGCGCGTGTGGACAAATTGGCGTCAACACAAAAACATCGGCGGTCGGCAGCACGATTGCGCCGCCGGCGGCCAGTGAATAGGCCGTGGAACCCGTCGGCGAACTGACAATCAAACCGTCGCAGCGGTAGCGCGTGATCGGTTCGCCGTCCACGCCCACGTCGAGCGAGATGAGCCGCGACACCGCGCCGCGGCTGACGACGATGTCGTTCAAGGCGATGGCGTGAACTTTTTGTCCCTGGCAGATGCCGTGGGCTTCAATGAGCGCGCGGGATTCAAACTGGATTTCACCGCGCCAGACAGATTGCAGCGCTTCCGCCAATTTATCCGCCGCTACGGCGGTGAGAAAACCCAGCCCGCCGATGTTGACGCCGAACAACGGCGTTCTGGAACCGGCGATTTGCCGCGCGGTCCGCAGCATCGTGCCGTCGCCGCCGAAAACCAAAATCAAATCGGTCGCCTTCGCCACGGCGGTGGCGTCCGAAACAATCTCGCATTTAAGCCGCGCGAGTTTGGCGGTGGCGGCGTCGCTGATGATTTTGCGCCCGGCGCGTTGCAGCAGGCGCGCAGCCGCGCGGACACTGGCGGCGCAGGCGGACTTGTCCGCGTTGCCGATGAGGCCGATGCGTTGAAACTGGTCAGCGTTTTTTTTCAATCCAGGCTAAAAATTCTTTGTTGCCGGCCGGGCCGAGCAGGGGAGATTCAACCACACCGCGCCAGCAAAGGCCAGACTGCGCCGCAACAAATTCTTGCAGCTCTGCCAGCACGCGTTCGTGCACCACCGGGTCGGTGATGACGCCGCGCCCCTTGTCGGCCTCGGCCTTGCCGGCTTCAAACTGCGGTTTGATGAGCGCCACAATTGTGCCGTCCGCTTTCAGCAGCGGCACGGCGGGCGGCAGAATTTTTTTTAGCGAAATGAACGAGCAGTCAATAACAGCCAGGTCGGCGGGCACAGGGAATTGTTCCGGCCTGAGATTTCGCGCGTTGGTTTTTTCCATCACGACCACGCGCGGATCCTGCCGCAGTTTCCACGCGAGTTGGCCTTGGCCGACATCCACCGCAAAAACTTTCGCCGCGCCGCGCTGCAACAGGCAATCCGTGAAGCCGCCGGTGGACGCGCCGAGGTCCAGCACAGTGAGGCCGGTGACCGACAGTTGAAAATGGGCGAGCGCGTGTTCGAGCTTGTGGCCGCCGCGGCTGACAAATTTCTCCGGCGCGTCCAGAGTCAGCGCGTCGCCCGGTTTGACGGCGTCGCTGGGTTTGCGGGCGGTCTGGCCGTTGACGCGCACCGTGCCGGCGAGAATGTGCCGCTTGGCGCGTTCGCGGCTGTCGCACAGGCCGTGGTCAACAAGAGCTTGGTCAAGACGGGACACGGAAACAGCTTGGCGGAAACTGAAAATTATTCGACAACAATTTCACCGGGCCGCTTTGAAAAAATTCTTTTCAAAAAAACGGCGGCGGGCGGTGAGCCGTTTTGGCTGAATCCCCGCCTCGTGTTGTGAAAAGAATATTCCTTCGTCCGATCAGCGGCCGACGACAATGATGTCCAGCATGGACGGGCCGTTATTGTTTCCACCGCGTCCGCCGCGGCGGTTGCCGCCGGGTTGATTGGTGCCGGG